>DATMVF010000126.1:0-43269 GCA_035563475.1 Rubrobacter sp. | reverse complement strand
CCTGGAGGAGCTGATCATCCAGACCGCCTCGGGGCTCGACGTAGAGGACCAGAAGGCGACCGTGACCAAACTCTCCAAGATCTTCAACGAGCTCCTACCTGTCATCCCGCTCTGGGAGCGCTACGGCAACAACCCGGCGCTCGATGGCGAACGGGTTACGGGCTGGTTGCCAGATAGCAACCCCATCTACGTGAACAGTCCCTACGAAGACAGCTTCACGGTCATGATGATCATGGACGGCACCCTCAAACCCGCCGGACAGTAGTTCGGTGAGAAAACCCCCAGTATGCCTCTCCTCATCATGCGGAGCGGGTGGTGCCTGATCCAGCAGGCTTGACGAGGCTCGCTGTGATCGGGCTCGGTCACCGGGCCACCGCGATGATCGCCTCGATGCAGGCCGTCGACCCCGGCGTGAGTGTCCGGGCCGTCGCCGACCCCGACACCGAAGGCGCCGGCCGGCGGCTCGCAATGGTCGGTAATGCCGGGGTGCGGTTATATCCTTCGGCTGACGCCATGCTCGAAGACCCTGCCGACTACGACGGCGTCGTGATCGGGACCAGGTGCCACCTGCACACCCGGATGGCCATCAAGGTCGCCTCTGTTGGGCTGCCGCTCTTCCTGGAGAAACCGGTCGCCATTAGCCCGGAGGAGTTGGGGGCGCTGCGGGAGGCATTCCGGGGCAGGGAGGATGAGGTCGCAGTCTCCTTCCCCTTGCGCCACACGCCCCTGTTCTCGAAGGTGCTGGAGGTCGTGAGATCCGGCGCACTGGGGACGATAAACCAGATCCAGGCCGTAAACAACGTGCCTTACGGCGGGGTGTACTTCGGCCAGTGGTACAGAAACCACGACCAGACGGGCGGCCTCTGGCTGCAGAAAGCCACCCACGATTTCGACTGCATCAACCTGCTCGCCGGAAGCCGTCCCGCCTTAATCGCCGCGATGGAGTCGCGCAGGGTCTACGGCGGAGAGAAACCTCACGACCTCAGATGTTCGGCCTGCGACGAGACCGAAACGTGCCCCGAGAGTCCCCAGAACCTCGCCCTCAGGGGAGACGACGGCGGGATGTACCAGGACAGCGACGACAGGACCGACCACTGGTGCGCTTTCAGCCGCGAGATACAGAACCATGATGCCGGCTCCGCGCTCATCATGTACGAGAACGGCATCCACGCCAGCTACAGCCAGAACTTCCTCTCACGACGCTCGGCATACAAACGTGGCGCCACGGTCATAGGATACGAAGCAACACTGGAATTCGACCTGGCCCTGATGGAACTGCGGATCATCCACCACCGCTCCGAGAAGGTCGAGCAGATGCGGGTGGATGTAGAGGATGACGGGCACGCCGGCGGAGACCTCATCCTCGCCGAGGGCTTCCTGGACCTGGTAAAGAGACGCGCCAGTCCCAACGCTTCGCTGAGAGATGGGCTTCTCAGCGCCGCCATGTGCCTCGCCGCCCGCGAGTCAGCCAGAACAAAGACCTTCCAGTGGGTTTAGGAAGGGTCGACCCTTCCTAAACCCGCGCATTTCAGCTAGTCAGCACGCTCCAGCCTGCGGCTGTCGCTTGTCAGCATTTCAGCTTTCGCCTGCGCAACCCCTGGCTGACGTGCTGAAGTGCTGACAAATCGCCCGGCGAAGCCGGGCGACGTGCTGACTAGCTGAAATGCTGATAGCAACACTTTGTAAAAGAGATGTCCCATCATGTAGCCATCGGCAACGATAATGTCTAAAATGGAAGTCCTGTTATACGCGGTAAGAGAGGAAGCTCAGCATCCATGATGAACAAGTACCGTCTTATGTCTCCGGGCCCCACTCCCATACCGCCCGAGGTCTCAGCGGCGGGGGCTCTACCCATCATTCACCACCGCACGCCGGAGTTCGGCGAGGTGTTCACCCGGGTGAACGAGAACTTGAAGCGGGTCTTCTTGACGGAGAACGATATCTTTACCTACGCGGCGAGCGGGACCGGGGCTTTCGAGGGTGCTATCCAGAACCTGTTTTCGCCGGGGGACAAGGTGCTTGTCGTCAACAACGGTAACTTCGGCGGCCGGTGGGTCAAGATGGGCCGGGCCTTCGGCCTGGAGGTCACCGAGCTTCAGTACGAGTGGGGTCAGAAGGCGGACAACGACGAGGTCGCAGAAGCGCTGGCGGGCGACCCCGGGATCAAAGCCGCAATCTGCGTGCTCTCGGAGACCTCGACGGGCACCGTAAACGACATCGAAGGCTTCGCCAGGGCCGCGCAGAACGTCGTCACGATCGTGGATGCGGTCTCGGGGCTGGGGGCCTGTACGTTGAGGACCGACGAGTGGGGAATCGACGTCGTGGTCGCCGGCTCTCAGAAGGCGCTCATGACGCCGCCTGGCCTGGGGTTCGTGAGCGTTAGTCCGAGGGCCATGCGGGTGCACGAAGAGTCCCGGATGCCGCGCTACTACTTCGACTGGACGGCGGCGAGGAAAGCCTACCAGAAGGATCCGGCCCAGACGGCATGGACCCCGGCGGTAAGTCTCATTATCCAGCTCGACGTCGCGTTGCGGCAGCTCTTGGAGGAGGGTGTCGAGAACGTCTTCGAGCGCCACGTATTGCTAGGTCGGGCCTCGAGGGCGGGGATCAAGGGCATGGGGCTGGAGCTCTTCGGGCCCGACGAGGATCCCAACTCGGCCGTTACAGCGGCCTGGGTGCCCGAGGGTACAGACGGCAAGCAGCTCGTGCGCCTGGTGTTCCGCGAACACGGGATACAGGTCGCCGGCGGGCAGGGTGAGATGGCGGGCAGGATCTTCCGGATCGGGCATTGCGGCTTCTTCGATGCTTTCGACATCATCGCCACGATAGCGGCCACCGAGCTCGCGCTGGAGTCCCTGGACTACCCCGTGGAGCTTGGCAAGGGTGTCGGCGCCGCCCAGAGGGTCTTCTCGAAGAGCGGGGTAAAGGCTTGAGGGTCCTCGTCTCCGAAAAGCTCGCCGATCCCGGCATAAGGTTACTAGAGCAAGACTTCGAGGTGGACGTACTCCTCGACCTCGGCCCTGAAGAACTGCTCCAGAAGATCGGGGATTACGACGGCCTCATCGTCCGCAGCGCCACGCAAGTCACCGCCGATGTGATAGAGCGGGCCGGGAACCTCAAGGCCATCGGACGCGCCGGCATCGGCGTCGACAACATAGACATAGAGTCGGCTACCAAGCACGGCATCATCGTCGCCAACGCCCCCGAGAGCAACACGGTCGCCGCGGCCGAGCACACCCTGGGGCTCATGCTCGCGGCGGCGAGGCGGATCCCTGCCGCGGACTCTTCCTTGCGGGGTGGGGAGTGGAAGCGGAGCGCGCTCAAGGGTGTCGAGGTCTCGGGGAAGACGATCGGGTTGGTCGGGCTCGGTCACGTCGGCGCCATCGTGGCGAGGGGCGCGTTGGGTATGGGGATGCAGGTCCTCGCCTACGACCCCTACGTCTCGGAGGATAGGATGCGCTCCATGAACGTCGAGCGGGCACAGACCGCCGACGAGGTCTTCGAGCGGGCGGATTTCGTCTCGCTACACGTCCCGCGTACCCCCCAGACGATGGATCTCGTGAACGAGGACGCCCTGGCGAAGATGAAGAGCAGCGCTTACCTCATAAACGTGGCCAGGGGCGGCATCGTCGACGAGACGGCCCTCTACAACGCGCTCAAGGAGGGTGAGATCGCCGGTGCCGCACTCGACGTGTTCGCCGAGGAGCCGACGACGGATTCCCCTATCTTCACGCTCCCCAACGTGGTGGTGACGCCCCACCTCGGGGCGAGCACCGCTGAGGCCCAGGACAGGGCTGGCATCACGGCCGCCGAGCAGGTGGCGACGGCCCTCAGGGGCGCCGTGCCGGTACACGCCATAAACGCCCCCGTGCCAATGGGGGAGGGCGCGGAGTTCGTGGCCCAGTTCTCGGGGTTGTGCGAGTCTCTGGGAAGTCTGCTCTACCAACTCACGGACCACGCTGGTGATATCCTGAGGATCGAGTACCATGGCGAGGTCGCCGGCTTCGACACGCGTCTCCTCGACGTTTCGGCCCAGAAAGGACTCCTCGCGCCGATGGTCTTCGAGCCACTGAACTTCGTCAACACGCCAGCGCTAGCGAAGGAGCGGGGGCTCAAGGTCGAGACCTCGCGGTCTTCTGAGAGCACAGACTACACGAGCCTCGTGGAGTTGCGTATGGGCGAGATGGCCGTTAGCGGAACGCTCTTCGGACCAAGGATGCAGCCGCGTCTCGTGGAAGCGATGGGCTTCGACTTCGATATGGTCCCCGAGAAGTACATGCTCTTCATCCAAAACGAGGATAGGCCTGGCATGATCGGGAAGCTCGGCAGTATCCTTGGGGATCACAACATCAACATCGGCAACATGGCCGTGGGACGCGGGGAGCCCGGGTCCCGCGCGGCGATGGCCGTCACCGTGGACGAGCCCATCCCCGAAGAAGTCCTGAACGCCCTCGTAGAGACTCCGGGTTTCGACGATGCCCGCTCGGTTACCCTGTGATGGCCGGCCTAGAAGACATACTCGCCCGCTACAGGCCCTACGGGCCCACCTACACGCCAGGCGAGAAGGCCCCCTTCTCGGGCACCTACATCTGCGACAGGGGAACCATGCTCCCGCCCGTCCGGGTCCAGCTCTCCAGGGGTGAGGAATTCCCCGAGGCCTCAGGTCTCGGCGAGCACACCCGCTGGCGCCAGACGAATATTCAGGCGTAGAGAACATTTCAGGTGATAGGGAGCTTGTGCCCTGTGGGGCCGCCTGGTGCTAGAATCTTGCATTCGGGAACTCTCGTGGGAGGCGCGTGGTGGGTAGAAAAGGTGGCGGGCTCGGTACTACGCTCGTCCTGGCGCTCGTCATCGTCGTATTGGGCGTCGCGCTGGGCGTTGGGCTCGCGCGCTTTGGCTCCTCGCTGCCGATAGTTGGGCCGCTACTCGGAGAGAAGCCGCCGCGTACCACGACGGGGCCTGTGGTGGTAGAAGGGATAGAGGAGCTCGACCATCTCGCCACGGTGCGTTGGACCGAGTCCGTGCCTGTCACGAGGGAGACCGGCGGCGATATTCTGGAGCGACTGTTCTCCGGCGAGAAGGTTATCGTAATAGCCACCGGTAAGGTCGAAGCCGGGGTCGACCTTGGAGACATCGAAATGGACGACGTGGCCGTCGACGGCGACAGCGTCACCATCGATCTGCCGGAACCGGAGATCCTCTCCGTCAGTCTCGACGAGGGGAGGACCCGCGTCTACGACCGCGACTTCAGCCCCCTAAACGTCCGTCCCGATGATAATCTCGTCGAGATGGCCCGTCTGCGGGCGGTGCAGAAGATCGAAGACGCCGCCAGGGAGAACAAGATTCTAGAGACCGCAGAACGGAGCGCAGAAGATAGCATCCGCGCTTTCGCCGCGACGCTAGGATTCGACGAGGTTCGGTTCCGTTAGTCTCAGCGTGCAGACCTGATCACGGATTGCTGGACACTCGAAGCTCCGTTGCTCTTCTGTCCCGCCTCGAGGTCGTAGCCGAGGTTGGGGGAGAGCCACTTCTCGGCCTCCTCTAGGGTCCAGCCCTTGCGTTCGGCGTAGTCTTCGACCTGGTCGCGTCCGATCTCGGCTACGCCGAAGTACGTGCAGTCGGGGTGTGAGAAGTAGTAACCACTGACCGTAGCGCCCGGTGTCATCGCGCAGTTCTCGGTCAGCGTGACGCCGGCATTGTTCTCCACGTCGAGCAAGCTCCAGAGGGTGCGCTTCTCCGTGTGCTCCGGGCAGGCGGGATATCCAGGGGCCGGGCGGATTCCGTTGTACTCCTCCCTTATGAGGGCCTCGTTGTCCAGATCCTCATCCGAGGCGTAGCCCCAGAACTCAGTACGGACCCGCCGGTGCATGAGCTCGGCGAAGGCCTCGGCGAGCCTGTCGGCGAGCGCCTTGACCATGATGGCGTTGAAGTCGTCGTTGTCTCTCTCGAAGCGAAGCGCCACCTCGTCAGCCCCGAGTCCGGCTGTGACGGCGAAGAGCCCCACGTGGTCTTCGAGACCCGTGCTCCTCGGGGCGACGAAGTCGGCGAGCGAGCGGTTCGGACGGCCTGGTGGTTTCTGTCTTTGCTGGCGCAGGAAGTGGAGGCTGGTAAGCGTCTCTTCGCGCGATTCGTCGGTGTAGAGCTCTATGGAGTCATCTTCCAGGGCGTTCGCGGGGAAGAGACCGAAGACGGCGCTGGCCGACAGCCACTTCCCGGCTATGATACGGTCGAGCAGGTCTTGCGCGTCGGCGAAGAGCTTTCTGGCCTCCGGGCCTTTCTCGGGGTCGTCGAAGATTCTGGGATGGCTGGCCTTCAGTTGCCAGGAGTGGAAGAAGGGCGTCCAGTCTATGTAGGGACGTATCTCCTGGAGCGCGTAGTCGTCGAACGTCCGCACGCCGAGAAAGTTGGGCTTCGGCGGGGCGTAGCCTTCCCAGTCGATCCGTGTGCGGTTGGTGCGCGCCGTCTTTAGAGTCGCGAGGGTGGTCTTCGAGCGGCGTCCCTGGTGCTTCTTGCGAACCTGTTCGTACTCCGCGGCTGTCTGCTGTGCGTAAGCGGCCCTACGGTTCTCGCTCACCAGGTTCTGGACCACGCCGACGGCGCGCGAGGCGTCCTTCACGTGGATAACCGGCTGCTCGTAACCGGGTGCGATCTTGACGGCCGTGTGCGTCTGGGAGGTGGTAGCCCCGCCGATGAGCAACGGAATGTCGAAGCCTTCGCGCTGCATCTCACTGGCGTTGTGGACCATCTCGTCCAGAGAGGGCGTTATGAGGCCGGAGAGCCCGATGGCGTCGGCGCCTTTCTCCCTGGCGGTCTGAAGGATCTTCGCGGAAGGTACCATCACGCCGAGGTCTATGACCTCGAAGTTGTTGCACTGAAGCACGACCCTGACGATGTTCTTCCCGATGTCGTGTACGTCGCCCTTGACGGTAGCCATTACGAGGGTGCCGTTGGACTTGCGAGGCTCGCCCCCCTTCTCCTCCTCGATGAAAGGTATGAGGTAGGCGACGGCCTTCTTCATCACGCGGGCACTCTTTACGACCTGCGGTAGGAACATCTTGCCCGAGCCGAACAGGTCCCCTACGACGTTCATCCCTTCCATAAGCGGGCCTTCGATCACGTCGAGCGGGCTGCTGGCCTGGAGGCGCGCCTCCTCCGTGTCCACCTCGACGAACCCGGCTATGCCCTTGACCAGCGCGTGCTCGAGCCGCTTCTCGACGGGCCAGCCTCTCCATTGTAGGTCCTTCTCGTCCGATCCCGCCTCGTCCCTGTCGCGGTACCTCTCCGCCAGGGCGAGCAGGCGCTCGGTAGAGTCGGGTCGGCGGTTCAGGACAACGTCTTCGACGGCCTCGCGTAGGTCTCCGTCTATCTCGTCGTAGACGGCGAGCTGGCCCGCGTTCACTATGCCCATCGTCAGGCCCGCCCTTATGGCGTGGTAGAGGAAGACCGCGTGGATGGCTTCCCGCACCGGGTTGTTGCCCCTGAACGAGAACGAGACGTTCGAGATGCCGCCCGAGGTCTTGGAGTGGGGGAGGGTAGAGGAGATCTCACGCACCGCCTCGATAAAGTCGACACCGTAGTCGTCGTGCTCCTCGATGCCTGTGGCGATGGCGAAGACGTTGGGATCGAAGATGATGTCTTCGGGCGGGAAACGGAGTTCTTCTGTGAGGATCCGGTAGGCGCGTTTGCAAACCTCGACCTTCCGCTCCTTCGTGCCGGCCTGGCCTCTCTCGTCGAAGGCCATGACGATCACCGCGGCACCGTAGCGCTTCAGCAATAAGGCCTGCCTGACGAACTCTTCCTCCCCTTCCTTGAGGCTTATGGAGTTGACCACCGCCTTGCCCTGCACCCGCTTCAGGCCGGCCTCGATGATCGACCACCTGGAGGAGTCGATCATTACGGGGACCCGCGAGATGTCGGGCTCCGAGGCCACGAGGTCGAGGAAACGTACCATCGCCTCCTCGCCTTCGAGCATCCCCTCGTCCATGTTGACGTCGATGATCTGGGCGCCGTTCTCGACCTGCTGTCGCGCCACTTCGAGGGCCGTCTCGTAGTCTCCTTCGGATATGAGATCCTTGAACCGCGCCGAACCCGTGACGTTGGTCCGCTCGCCGACGTTCACGAACAGCGAGTCGGGTCCGATGTTGCACGGTTCGAGCCCCGAGAGCCTGAGCTTTTTGGGGATCTCCGGTATCTCGCGCGGCGGGTGGCCGGAGACCGCTTCGGCTATGGCCCGCAAGTGATCCGGCGTCGTCCCGCAGCAACCGCCGACGATGTTGAGCCAGCCTGCCCTCGCCCAATCGTGGATCTCGGCCGCCATCAACTCCGGTGTCTCTTCGTACTCGCCGAACTCGTTGGGCAGCCCCGCGTTCGGGTAAGCGCTTACGGGAACGTCGGAGATCCTGGAGAGCTCCTCGACGTACTGCCTCAGCTCCTTCGATCCGAGCGCGCAGTTCAGCCCCACGCTTATGGGGTTCGCGTGGCGCACGGAGTTCCAGAAAGCCTCCGTTACCTGCCCCGAGAGCGTGCGTCCGCTCGCGTCCGTGATCGTGCCCGAGATCATGATGGGCACCTCGAAGCCCTCCTCTTCGAGGTAGGACGTGATGCCGAAGATGGCGGCCCTGGCGTTCAACGTGTCGAAGACGGTCTCTACGAGCAGCAGGTCGGCCCCACCCTCCACGAGCCCCCGTGCGGCCTCTGCGTAGGATTCGGCGAGTTCGTCGAAGGTGATGTTCCTGAAGCCCGGGTTGTTGACGTCCGGCGAGAGCGAGGCCGTGCGGTTCGTCGGCCCGAGTGCGCCGGCCACAAAGCGCGGCCTCTCGGGCATCTTCTCGGTGTAGGCGTCCGCGGTCTCGCGGGCGATGCGGGCCGCCTCGTAGTTCAGTTCGTAGGCCAAATCCTCCAGCTGGTAATCCGCCTGGGCGATGGAGGTCGAGGTGAAGGTGTTCGTCTCGATGATGTCCGATCCTGCGTCCATCGCCGCCTCGTGGATGGCCCTGATCATCTCCGGCTGGGTTATGGAGAGCAGGTCGTTGTTGCCCCCAAGCTCGCCCGGGTGATCGGCGAATCGCTCCCCGCGGTAGTCACTTTCTGAGAGCCCATAAGATTGGATCATGGTCCCCATCGCACAGTCCAGGAGCACGATGCGCTGCTCTAGCAGCTCCCGGAACTCCTGCAACCTGGCCTGCCTCTCTTCGTTCTTCGTGTGCTGGAGAACCATCGACTCCTATCTCCCTGCGGGCAGGCTCATGGCCTCTATCACATCCCCCGCGAGGTCAGGAGAGCTGGCCGGCGGCATTATGTACGCGCCACAGACCAGAGGCTGCGCCTCTGCGAGTAGCTCCTGGGCGACCTCGACGCCGTATCTCGGGGCGTCTTCGGGGGGGAGGGAGGCGAGGTTTCGGCGAACGTGTTCGGGAATGTATATACCCGGAACCTCGTGGTGGAGGAACTCCGCCTGCCTGGCGCTGCGGAGGGGCATGAGGCCGAGCAGGATGCACACCCCGTCGTCGCCGATACGCTCCAGGGCGTTCTCCAGGGCCCCCATCTCGAAGACCGGCTGCGTCCAGAAGGCGTGGGCCCCGGCCTCGACCTTGCGCCGCAGCTTCTCTACCTCCTGGTCCAGGTCTTCTGCAGTGGGGTTGAATGAAGCCCCGACGAGGAAGCCCGGCGCCTCGCCAATAGGGTTGCCGGCGAGGTCTTCTCCGCGATTCATCTTGGAGAGGACATGGACGAGGCCGACCGAGTCGGTGTCGAAGACCGAGGTCGCTTCCGGGTAGTCACCGATCTGGGCCGGGTCACCCGTCACCGCCAGGATGTTCTTTACATCCAGCGCCGCTGCCCCGAGCAGGTCGGCCTGCAACCCGATAATGTTCCTGTCGCGGCATGAGATGTGGGCGACCACCTCGATCCCTGCCTCTTCCTGCACGATCCTGGCCGCCGCAACGGGGTGCATCCTGAGCCTGGCCCGCGCCCCGTCGGAGATGTCTATCGCGTGGGCTCCGCGCTCCTTCAACCGGCGCGCCGCCTCTACGACCCGCCCGATGTCGTTTCCGCGCGGCAGGTCGACCTCGACCGTCACCGCGAAGCCGGTGCGCAACCGCTCCGCGAACTCGGAGACGGGTTCTGCCGATATCTCCTTCTCTCTGGCCTGCTCCACCACGGCCACCGGGCGGCGGGCTCCATTGCCTGCTACCTCGAAGTCTCGCAGCGCCCTGGAGAGCGCCCTCACGTGGGCCGGGGTGGTCCCGCAGCAGCCGCCCACGAGCCGCGCCCCGGCCTCGGCGAGCTTTACGCCGTACTCGGCGAAGTGATCTACGTCCCTTTGAAAGCGGATGTGGCCGCCCACGAGCTGGGGGAGGCCGGGGTTGGGGAAGGCCGCGACGGGACCGGCCCCGCCGGCCATCTGAGATATGATCTCGACCATCCTTTGCGGGCCGACGGTACAGTTAGCCCCCGCCAGGTCTGCGCCCCAGGAAGAGATCTCACGCGCCGCCCGACCCGGCAGCCCTTCGGCCAGCGTCTCGCCGTCCTCGACGAAGGTCTTGTACGCCAGGACCGGCGCGCCAAGGGCTTCGACCGCCTCGTAGGCGAGCCGCAGCTCGTAGAGGTCGGTGAACGTCTCCAGGAGGATCGCGTCCGCCCCGCCTTCGAGAAGCGCTTCGGCCTGCTCCACAAAGACGGACTTCGCCCCGTCCGGACCGACGGAACCCACGGGGGCGAGCGGACGTCCGAGCGGACCTACGGCCCCGAGGACCAGCGCCCTGTCCCCTGTTCCTGCGACGTTTCGGGCCGCCATGCGGGCCAATCTGGCGCCCTCGGCGTTTATCTCGCGCACGCTCTCTTCGAGGTCATGGTTCTCCAGCTTGAAACGGTTGGCGGCGAAAGTGTTCGTCTCTATGACGTCGGCGCCCGCCCTCAGATACTCCGTGTGGATATCCGTGACCATCTCCGGGTGGGAGAGGTTCGCGCGGGCGTAGGGGTGACCGAAGCCGACGCCGCGCTCCCCGAGCAACGTGCCCACGGCGCCGTCCCCGACCAGCATGCGCGTCCCGAGCAGCTCTCTCAAGTTGGGAATCAAGGTAAGAACCTCTCTCCTTCTTGGTCACACATTCGCGGAGGAGAGAGGCTGCGTCTGCTCTTTCACCTCATCTGCCGGAGTGTCCTCCGCGGGAGTTGGCACCTGCCACGGGGCTCGCGCCTCGCCGGTTGCCGCGGCTTCTCAGGGCCCGTCCCTCCGCCGCTCTCGATGAGCGTCATGGCCCACTCTTCTTGGGGCCGGTGACCGGGCAATTACAGCACGATAGCCCCCGGATTGCAATCCGGGAGACGTTTATCTGGCCGGAGCAGTCCGCCTGTAGCGAATGCGGTCCGCTATCTCGCCGGGGTCGCCGGCCGCGCATTTGGCGGCGACCAGGAGTTTTGCGGGGCGCGAGACCTGCGCCCTGCGGCAGAAGACGTCGTACCTGTGGGCCTCGATGCGATCGAGGATAGCCGCGTACAGCTCGCGCGCCACGATCACGGGGAAACGTCTCCCCCTCGGGATGTAACCCATCCCCTCGTCGGCGTCCTCGTAGAGACGACGCGCCCGCTCTATCTCGAAGCGCATCAGCGCGACGAAGCGTTCGTCTACGACACCAAGAGCGAGGTCCCGCTCCGTATACCCGAAGCGCTCCAGATCCTCCAGCGGCAGATACACCCGCCCGCGTCGCCAGTCCTCCCCGACGTCGCGCAGGAAATTGGAGAGTTGCATGGCGACGCCGAGCGCCTCGGCGTGGCGGTCGGCTTTCCCTTCCGCCACCCCCACGACCCTGCACATCATCAGGCCGACGACGGCGGCGCTCCCGTAGGTGTATTCCTCCAGATCGGAGAACGTCCGGTAGCGGAAGACGCGGGTATCCATCTTCATGCTCTCCATGAACGCGGTTATGGTCTCGGGGTCTATGCCACAGGTAAACACCGTGTCGGCGTACGCCCTCAGAACGGGGTTGGGGACGCTCTCACCCGAGACGGCCGCCATAGTCTCGGCCTCGAACTCCTCCAGGACGGAGAGCTGGGCGCCCGGCGGCAGGTCGTGTGGGTGATCGACGATCTCGTCCGCGTAGCGCATAAAGGCGTAGAGGGCGTGTACGCGGGGCCTGACCTCGGCCGGAAACAACCTGGTCGAGAAATAGTAGGTCCTGCTGTGCGCCTTCTGAACCTTGCGGCACAGCTCGTAGCTCTCGGCGAGCGAGAGGCTCTCGTCGAGCTTCTTTCCGCCCGCGGGGTCGAGCTTCAAGAGCCGCCGACCTCGCGTCCTATGCGGTCGGCCACCAGTTTGGCCCCTATGGTAACGAGAGGCACCCCGGTACCGGGCCTGGTGCTCGCGCCGACGAAGTACATTCCCTGTACGGCTTTGGACACCATGGGAGGTCGAAAGTATCCTACCTGAAAGATGCCGTGCCCGATTCCGAACGCGGCCCCCTCCTCCAGGTTGTACTCGTCGCGCCAGTCGAGCGGCGTCCTCGCCTTCTCGTAGACGACGCGGCTACGGTCGAGCCCGCACCTCCGCTCCAGCAGGCCGTAGACTTTCTCCTTGAACGCGTCTTCGTCGCGGTCCCAGTCCACGTTCGGCCCGAGGTGCGGTACGGGGACGAGCACGAACAGACTCTCCATTCCGTCAGGGGCCATGCCCGGCTCCGTCTTCGAAGGGACGACGGCGTAGAAGGAAGGATCTTCTGGAAGCGTGCGGTCCCTGAATATGGCCTCGAAGTTCTCCCTGTAGCGCCCGGAGAGGTAAAAGTTGTGGTGCACCATGGTCCCGAGCTTCTCTTCGACGCCCAGATAGAGCATGAACGCCGAGGCCGTATAGCGCAACTTTTCGCGCCTCCTCAGCAGAAAGTCTTTGTCCGCCGATCCGGCGAGGAGCTCGCGGTAGGCGTAGGGGAGATCCGCGTTGGCCAGCACGGCGTCGGCCTCTATCTCCTCTCCATCCACCACAACGCCGTGCGCCCGGCCCTTGGTAACGGCTACGCGCTCGACCTGGCTGTTCAGGCGGAAGCGTGCGCCGAGCTCGGCCGCAAGCCTCTCCATCGCCCCGACGAGGGAGTACATCCCGCCTTCGGGGAACCACAGGCCATCCTCGGC
Source organism: Rubrobacter sp. (assembly GCA_035563475.1). GTDB lineage: Bacteria > Actinomycetota > Rubrobacteria > Rubrobacterales > Rubrobacteraceae > Rubrobacter_D. The sequence continues at coordinate 30,147 of DATMVF010000126.1, read as the reverse complement.
GAGTTCCGTGTAGGGGAGGAGCGAGTAGACCGCCGGCGCCTCGAAAGGGGAGAGGCCGAGGTACATGGTCTGCAAAGAGAAGGCCTGGCGGAGTTTCTCGGTTCGGAAGTACCTCGAGACCTGGCGGTAGTAGTTGCCCAGCGCCTTCGTCTTCAGAAGCAGCCTGAGGTTGCGTAGCCCGAAGAAGTCCCTGGCGCTATCGAAGTCGCGCTCCACGAACTCCGAGCGTCCGAGACGGTACTTGTTGCAGGCGTCTTCGAGGAAGCGGTAGAAGCGCGGGGTGACGCCGGGCTCTATGCGTTCCAGCTCGCCGATCAGCTCGGGAAGCGTGCGGCGGATGGTCAGGGCGTCGCCGTCACCGAACGTTACGCGGTAGTTCGCGTCGAGCGGCATGAGCCTGACGTAGTCGTCAAGATCGCGCCCGGCGAATCGGAAGAGCTCGCGGTAGGTATCCGTCATCAGCAGGAGCGATGGGCCGGTATCGAAGGAGAAGCCATCCGCCTCCAGCCTCCCCACGCGTCCGCCTGGTTGGGCGTTCTTCTCGAAGACCTCGACCTCGAAGCCCATGGCGGCCAGCCGGATCGCCGCCGCCAGGCCGCCCATCCCGGCCCCGACGACCGCCACCCGCTTGTTCGGTCTGGCCGATGACGCCGCCAGAGCGTCCACCTTCCTTATCCGAGAGTACGTCGAGAGTATACGTAGCAGATGCTAACAGCGTTCACCGCTCATGCGGGTAAAGGAGCTTACAAAGCATGTCAGCTCGGCACCTTTGGCGCCTTGTCAGCACGCTCCAGCCTTTGGCTGTCGCTCGTCAGCATTTCAGCTTTACGCGTGCGCAAAGGCCCTGGCTGACTTCTAGCCCGCGACACTCTTTGCGCCGATGCGGGACACCTCTCTATCTGCTCGGACGCGGAGTCGTCCTGTCTCTACTCGTACTGGACGGCCTCGACGATGTCCTTGCGGGCGGCGGAGCGGGCAGGGAGGAGGCCGGAGAAGATACCTATGAAGAGGCCCGAGAGCAGGGCCGCGAGTGCCGGTAGCTTGGGGTAGTAGAAGTCGATCTCGAAGCCTCCCGCGCCAGAGCCCTGGACGAAGAGGTAGCCGAGCAGCGAACCGAGCGCGACGCCGATGAGGCAGCCGATGAGGCTTATGACGATACCTTCATCGATAATTAGACGGCCTATCTGGAGCCGCGTCGTCCCCACGGCCCTGAGGATCCCGATCTCGCGGGTCCGCTCGAAGACGCTCATGGAGAGGGTGTTGACCACCCCGAAGGCGGAGACGGCGACGGAGACGCCCATAATGGCGTAGAAGAAGACGTACTGGCGGTTGAAGTCGCTCTCTATCTGCTCCTTCCACTCCGCGTTCGAGTAGAGTGTGAATTGCGGGTAGTCCGCAAGAACGGCTTCGATCCTGCGCGCCAGGGCTTCCCGGTCGGAGCCAGATCTGGCCTTTATGGCGAGGAACTCGCTCTGGGTCTCGTTGAAGTCGCTGGCAAGGATCTCTTGGGAGAGGTAGATGCCCATCCCGCCGCCCACGATGTCGTTCTCGAGGATGCCTTCGACCCGGTATTCCTTCTCTCCTTTGGGACCGAGTAACCCTATCCTGGATCCTACTTCGAGCTTGCGGTCTTTGGCGAGCTGCTTGCCAACGAGGGCATCGCCGTTCTTTAGCCTAAGGAAGGCATCCGGCCCTCCGGCGGCGTAGTCTACGCGGAAGATATCCGGATAATTCTGGTCCACCCCGAAGACGGCGTCCACCTTCTTCCCTTCCCGGCGGAAGGTCGAGACGATGCTCGTCGTCTTCTCGACGCCCTGAACTCGACCGATCTTCTCGGGCAACTGTGCGGAGAAACCGGCGTCCGAGTTCTGCTGGGTGGGCTGCACTACGTAGTCACTGCCGAGGGAGCCGTCGAGGTAGTCCCGGATCGAACCGAGGAGGCTCCCTCCGAGGGCCGAGAATGCCACGATGAGCGAGATGCCGACCATGAGGGCCGAAGCGGTCAACGCCGTCCTTACCCTGTTGCGCGTCGCGTTCGCCGCAGCCATCCTCCCCTCGACCCCGAAAAGGAGCCTGAGCGCGGGAGAAAACAGTGCCGCGAGCGGCCTGACGAGGACGGGGACTACCAGGGAGATACCGAGGAAGGCCGCGATGATCGCCGCGATCCCCGAGGCATAGACGAGGCCTCCGAGGCTGGCCGAGAGGTTCTTGGCGAGGTAGTAGATCCAGGGTATCCCGGCGCCGGCGAGCGCGAGCCCCAGGACCGGCGCCAGGAGCGAGACGACGCGCGAGTGCCCGGCCTCGTCGGCGGCCCCGGCGGACCGCATCGCTTCTACGGGGCTCACCCTCCCCGCCCTCACGGCCGGATAGAGGGCCGCGACGACCGTGACGGCGATGCCGAGGACTATGGCGGAGACGAGCGCGAAAGAAGAGAGTACCAGGGATGTGATCTCGAACATGAAAGCCTTGCCGAAGAGGTAGACGAGCCCCCTGGCCATCCCGTACCCGAAGAGCACCCCGAGGAGCGAGCCTGTCACGCCGAGGAGCATCGCCTCCACGATGACGGAGCGTGCGATCATGGCCCGTGTCGAGCCGAGGGCGCGGAGCATCCCGAGCTCGCGCGTCCGCTCCAGGATGGTCATGGAGAGGGCGTTGAAAACGAGGAAGGCCCCGACGAAGAGCGAGGTCCCCGCGAAGAAGAGCAGCGCGATCTTGAACCCCTGGAGCTGGCCGCTGATCTCCTGGGTGCGCGTCTCGGAACGCTCGGCCTGCAAACCCTCGTTGAGCCCTCTGTCCAGTCTCTCACCGAGGTCCGAGACGGAGACACCGTCCTCAGCCTCGACGGCGATACCGGAGATCTGGCCCCGTTTGTCGAAGACGTTCTGGGCGAAGGGCAAAGGCGCCATGCCGAAGGCGAGTCCGCCGAAAGATCCACCCGGTATCCGCAAGAGCCCCACGAGTCTCAACTCCTTCGGCCCTTCCGGAGTACCTACCGTGACCCTGTCGCCTATCCCGAGCCCCGCTCGCTTGGCGGAACCGCCGTCGAGGGTGAGTTCCTTGCCACTCCGGGGGAAGTGTCCGTCGGTGAGTTCGAAGCCCGTCGCGAGCTTTGCAGACTGCGGCTCGACGCCGAAGAGACGCATGCTCCTGACCTCTGGCAAGTCGTTTTCCTGATTTCTTTGGAGGATGAGTGAGGAAGAGAGCGCATAGCGCGGGGCGGCCGACTCCACACCCTCGTAGCCGCGCACCTCTTCGACCGCCTTCTGGTCGAATCCGCCGCCGCCTCCCGCCGCCGTAACCGTGAGGTCGGCCGACCCGTATGCTTTGGTAAAGAGTTCCGCGAAAGTGCCCGACATGGTGTTCGAGAGGGTGAGTACCCCGAAGACGATACCCACCCCGAGCACGATGCCGACGGCCGTGAGCAGGGTACGTTGCACCCTGGCGCGCAGGTTCCGGAAGCTCAGCCCGGAGAAGCGCCTGAGCTTCACGCTTCCTTGACCATCGACAGGAAGAGGTACTCGCCGCCATCGGTGTTGTGCTTGTAGATGGTGTCTCTCCTGAAGCCGGCTCGTTCGTAGACCAGGATCGCACGCTCGTTGAACGTCGCCACGGAGAGCGTGAAGCGCTCCGGAGAGTAACGCCGTCTCGCGAACTTGAGTCCTGCAAGGAGATATCCGATCCCTAGTCCTCGTCCGGTGAGGTCCGGTCTCATACCGAGCCCGACGTCCACGGTCTTGTTATCCCTCTCGAACTGGAAGAAGCCGACTAGGACTCCTTCGTCGTCGAAGACGGAGAAGTAGGCATCCTTTCTACGCTTCGGGTCGAGCAGCTCTTCAAGATCGTCCGGGTCGCTTGTGGCGTCGTAGAAGTCGTAGGGAGGATCGTAGTGCCAGCCGGAGATCTGCGTGGCCTCTTCGTCTTCCATCATCCTGAAGCGGTAGTCTGACATTCTGTTATCCGTCCGGCTCCAGTGTCTTGATGCGTTCCAGGATCTCGTCCTGGTCTGGGTCTATGGCCTCATCGACCACGCGACCGTCGGAGAGGAAGACGGCGCGGCCCGCCGTGGCTGCGGCGCGCGGGTCGTGGGTGACCATGAGTATGGTCTGCTCGAAGCGGGCCGCCGATTCTCTTAGCAGCTCGAGCACCTCGGCGCCGGTCTTCGAATCCAGGTTCCCCGTCGGTTCGTCGGCCAGGATGATGTCAGGAAACCTGATCAGGGCCCGCGCTATGGCGACCCGCTGTTGCTCGCCACCGGAGAGTTCGTCGGGCCTGTGCGTACGCCGCGCCGTGAGCTTCACGAGGTCCAGGAGCTCGTCCAGTCTCTCGCCGTAGTCGCCCGGTCTCTTGCCCGCGATGAGCACGGGCAAGAGCACGTTCTCCTCGGCGGAGAGCGTGGGGATGAGGTTGAAGAACTGGAACACGAAGCCCATCCGCTCCCGCCTGAGGAGCGTGAGCTTCTTGTCAGAGAGTCCCGAGAGCTCGGTCCCCCCGACGACCACGCGTCCCGACGTAGGCTTGTCCAGGGCGCCGAGGATGTGCAAGAGTGTGCTTTTCCCCGATCCCGAAGGTCCCATGATGGCCGCAAACTCACCGTTCGGAAACGCGAGGGAGACGTCCTGAAGGGCGCGCACCGCGGTCGGACCCTCTCCATAGACCTTCTCCAGGCCCACGGTCTCGACGGCGATACCCGCTCCGTTCTCCACGCACAGAGTATATCCCCACCCAGTCAGGGGCGAGTCAGCGTCGCCACTCCAACCCCTCTCAGAGGGCTGTTTGTAACAGCTAGATCCCGCTGTTACACTATCCTGGCAACCCAATAGGCTCCTGCTTCCCCACTGGCATCGACCGGGGAAGCCGACACTAGACCGGAGGAGGCAAACATCGACACTTACGAAGCCATGCTCATAGTGATCCCCGAGCTCGACGAGGAGCAGGTCGAGAACACAGTCGGGCGTTTTCGTACGATCATCGAGCGCACGGGCGGCGAGGCCGGGGCGCCGAACGACTGGGGCCGCCGCAAGCTGGCCTACGAGATAGACCACCGTACGGACGGTTTCTACGTGGTCATGGAGTTCACCGCCGGGGAGCGCACCCTCGTCGAGTTGAAGCGTATCCTGCGCGTCTCCGACGACGTGCTCAGGCACATGGTCGTGAAGCTCCCGCCGGGCTACGCGCACAAGCCGCTCCCCGAGCCCGCCGAAGTTACTGCTTGATAGACCCGGAGGTATGGAATGGGTAGGAGAAGGAACGGGCCGCCCCGCGGGGGGCGCCCGACGAAGAGCAAGCCTTGCGTATTCTGCAAGGAGAACGTCGCCTACGTCGACTACAAGGACTACAATTTGCTGCGGCGGTTCATCTCTGACCGCGGCAAGGTCAGGGCCCGCAGGGTTACCGGCCTGTGTCCGCAGCACCAGCGGGAGGCCGCCTCGGCGATAAAACGCGCCCGTGAGATGGCGCTACTTCCCTACGTGGTGGGGAGGTAAGAGCCGTGCAGGTAATACTGAACCAGGACGTCGAGAAGATCGGGCAGCGCGGCGACATCGTCGACGTGAGCCGGGGCTACGTGCGCAACTTCCTCGTCCCGCGCGGCCTCGCCGAGGTGGCGACACCGGGCAAGCTGGAGGAAGCCCGCCGCACTATGGAGGAGTCCGAGGAGAGGAACAGGCGTCTGGCCGAGAGGGCAGAGGAGATCTCTAATATCCTCAACAAGAGCGTGATCACCATAGAAGCCCGAACGGGCGAGGACGAGCGCCTGTTCGGTTCTGTCACGGCGGCCAACATCGCCGACGCGGTCGAGAGGGCCCGCGGCATCCGCCTCGACAGACGTCGCATCCGCCTCGAAGAGCCCATAAAGGCCCTGGGTACGCACCAGGTGCCCATCCAGGTCCACGGCGAAGTCGAAGCGAGCGTAAAGGTGATCGTGGTCCCCAAACTGTAGGGGCGGGTTTGAAACCCGCCCGTACATCGAACCCGCCCCTACAATGACACGCCTTCACCTCAACCGCAGGTACAGGCACAATCTAAACCATAAGGTCAAGGCTCTCGTCTTGTAACGGGGGCCTTTATGATGCATGCTGGTAGGTCATGGAACGCCGGGGGAGGATGCGCAGCGTAGAGACCGGGGCCGAGGCGGCCCGCGTACCGCCGCACGACCTTGATGCGGAGCGGGCCGTCATTGGTGCGATGCTGGTTTCGGAGACGGCTGTCGCGGTCGTTGCGGAGCGGCTCGCCGCCGAGGACTTCTATTCCGAGGTGCATAGGATCATCTACGGGGCCACGATGCGTCTTTACTCGCGCGGCGAGCCCATAGACCAGCTCACGCTCACGAACGAGCTGAGGAGCGTCAACGAGTTCGAGAGGATAGGCGGCAGGCCCTACGTCTTCCAGATCGTCGAGAGTGTGCCTACGGCTGCAAACGCGGGCAGGTACGCCGACATCGTGCGCGGCAAGGCGCTCTTGCGGGCGATCATAGATGTCGGGAGCCGCATCACCGAGGATGCTTTCAGGGAGCCCGAGGACGTGAGCGAGGCGCTCGACTCGGCCGAGCAACTCGTCTACGGCGTCTCCAACCGGACTCTGAGGGAACGTCTCGCTCCTGTCTCCGAGCTCGCGCCCGGCGCCCTGGAGATGATTCAACGCCTCTACGAGCAGGAGGGCGAGGTAACGGGTGTCGAGACAGGTTTCGAAGACCTCGACCGCCTCACCACAGGCTTCCACAAGAGCGACCTGATCATACTCGCCGCGAGACCGGCGATGGGCAAGTGCCTGAAGTGGGACAGCTTGGTCGTAGATCCCGACAGTGGCGAGAGGCTTACCATCCAGGAGTGCGTCGAGCGACGGCTGCCGCGGGTGCTCAATGTATCTTCCGCGGGAAGTGTAAGAACGGCCGCCGTCTCCGATTGGATCGATAGCGGCGTCAAGCCGTGCTTCCGAGTCACGACCCGCACGGGGCGCAGCGTGGAGGTCACCGGACACCATCCGTTCTTGACGGTTGATGGATGGGTTCCACTTCACGACCTCGAGGTCGGTAATTACGTCGCCGTTCCACGCCGTGTGCCCATCTTCGGTAGCGATGAATCCTGGCAGCTCGACCGTGTGCGCCTGGTGGCCTACTTTATCGCCGAGGGAGGCCTGACGGGCGGGTGTCCGAAGTGGAGCAACGCAGACCCCGCACTTGTCGAAGATTTTCGCGGGGCCATAAGCCGTCAGTTCCCCAAGGTACAGGTGGTACACGATGGTTCTAGGCACTACGATTACAAGCTCGTGTGTTCGGACCGGTGTGGGAGGTTCAACAGCAACCCTGTGACCGCGTGGCTGCGGGAGCTCGGGCTCATGGGAAAGTACGCAGAGGAGAAATCTTTCCCTGACTGTGTCTGGAGGTGGAGTCGACGCTATCTGGCTGAGTTTCTGCGCGTGTTGTTCAGTTGTGATGCAACGATCTACAGATTGGGCAGGTACCCGCGCATCGAGTTCACCGTCTGTTCCGAGAGGCTCGCGCGCGACGTCCACCACGCGCTCACGCGCTTCGGAGTAGTCGCCAAACTCTGGCAAAAGAAGGAGCGTTGCTGGCGGGTCGAGATAACGGCTCCGGACTCTGTGTCACGCTACCAGGCCGAGGTCGGCTGGATCGGCGAGAAGTCTCTGCGCTTCGTGGACGAAACGTTTACGCGTCGCGAGCTACCGAGGCGGGGTTCCAACTACGGTCATCCCCCGAGCCAGGTCTGGGACGTGGTGCGCCGGGTCGCTGCGCAACGCAGCCTCAGCCTCGCGGAACTGGCACGCCGGTCCGGCGAGACCGTGAAGATAGGCAAGTACGCCGGACATAATCCGCACACGGGCCGCAGTCTGCCAGCTTATCGCCTCAGAGGCTACGCTGAAGTCCTCGCGGACCAGCGGCTGTTGCAAGTCGCCAGCCAGGATCTCTTATGGGACGAGATCGTCACTATCGAGACCATCGGTGACCATCAGGTCTACGACTTGACCGTGCCCGACGGGTCCAACTTCGTCGCGCAGGACATCTGCGTCCACAATACTGCCATGGCATTGAACGCTATCTGGCACGCGTCTGGCGAAAAAAAGATGCCCGTTGCGATCTTCTCTCTGGAGATGAGCAAGGAGCAGCTCGTGCAGAGGCTCATCTCGCAGATCACGCGGATTCCTGCGCAGGCCTTGAGGAGCGGCAACGTCAAGGCCGAGGATTGGCCGAAGCTGGTAAGGGGGGTGGCAGAGGTAAGCAGGGCCCCTATCTGGATCGACGACACGGCGGGCGTCACGTTGATGGAGATTCGGGCCAAGGTCAGGCGCCTCGCCAGCCAGCTGAACGTCGCCGGGGAGATGCCGCTCTCGCTCGTCGTCGTCGACTACTTGCAACTCATGGTTGGGCAGGGTAACCGCGCCGAGAACCGCCAGCAGGAGATCGCCGAGATCAGCCGCGGACTCAAAGTCCTCGCCCGCGATCTCGACGTCCCTGTCCTCGCCATTGCCCAGCTTTCCCGCGCCGTCGAAGCCCGCCACGACAAACGCCCGCTCCTCTCGGACCTGAGAGACTGTGTTACCGGGGACACGCTGGTGTTGCTCGCGGACGGACACCGCACGCCCGTGCGGGAGCTGGTCGGAACGCGGCAGCGAGTACTTGCGATGTCGCCTGTGGGGAAGATCGTCGAGGCCGAGTCGGACCGGGTTTGGTCCGTGGGTAGGCGTCCGGTCTTCGAAGTTCGGCTCGCAAGTGGGCGCAGTGTTCGGGCGACTGCCAAGCACCGGCTTTTTGGAGCTGATGGTTGGATCCGAGTGAGCGAGCTGCGTCCCGGTGACAGGCTCGCGATAGCACGGCATGTACCCGAGCCGGAGAACGCACCGGGTTGGCCTGAAGCGCGACTCGCGTTGCTTGGTCACCTGATAGGTGACGGTAGTTACCTGAGCGGTCAGCCGCTGCGCTATTGCACCGCCTCAGAGGAGAACAGCCGACTCGTGGCCCAGGCTGCGGCCGAGGAGTTCGGGGTGACGGTCAACCGTCATGCGGGTCGGGGAAACTGGCACCAACTCGTCCTGAGTGGCAACGGCAACCGCTGGCGCCCCGCGGGCGTGAACCTCTGGCTGCGCGAACTTGGCATCTTCAACCAGAGGTCCCACGAAAAACGAGTTCCCGTGTCGGTGTTTGGTCTCGATAACGAGTCCATCGCTGTGCTGCTAAAACACCTGTGGGCAACCGACGGCACGATCTTCGCCCGCAAGTCAGGGACGCGTGGCTCCTCAACGATCTGCTTTTCCACCAACAGTAGGGGACTCGCTCATGATGTCGCCGCGTTGTTGCTCCGTCTGGGAATAGTCGGGCGGATCCGGGAGGTTGCCCAAGGTGCGCATCGCCCGATGTTCACCGTTTCCATCTCCGGTGCCCGCGAGCAGATGCTCTTCCTAAAGCGTGTGGAAGCCTTCGGTCCTCGCTGCGATGGAGCGGAAAAGCTCGCGCGTCAACTGCTGATCCGGAGCGCAGGGACCAACGTAGACACACTCCCTATCGAGTTCTTCGAGAAGGTCAAGGCCAGCATGGCCGCCCGTGGTATGTCTCACCGTGCGATGTCGCTGGCGAGGGATACGTCCTACGGAGGCTCGTCACGCTTCCGGTTTGCGCCCTCACGGACCCTGATGGCCGAATACGCCGGCCTGCTCGACGACAAAACTTTGCTCGCCGATGCCGAGAGCGATCTCTTCTGGGATCGCGTCATCGAGGTAGTCCCCACCGGCGAAGACGAAGTTTACGACCTTACGGTGCCAGGTCCTGCCTCGTGGCTCGCAGACGGCATAGTCAGTCACAATTCGGGAGCGATCGAGCAAGACGCAGACATGGTGATGTTTTTGTATCGAGATGAATACTATAACTCTGAGTCCGATGACAAGGGCATCGCCGAGGTCATCGTGGGCAAGCACAGGAATGGTCCTACGGGCAAGGTCCAGCTCGCCTGGATGGAGCAGTACACCAAGTTCGCCTCCCTGGCCCGTCGCTAGTCCGGACCGGATCTGATAAAGTTCCTTATGGTACAAACCGATAGCGGCTCCGTGCCGTTACTCGCAGACAGGAGCCCGCATGCGTCGCGCGGTCATACTCGCAACCCTCACCTGTATCCTGTTCGCGGTCGCGGGCGTCACCGTTGCCGGGGAGAACAGGTTCACGTCCGGCTCGCAAGACGGAGACCAGACGGAATCTACGGTAGCAGGGCGCACCGTTCCCGAGGCTACGGCTCGCGAGGCTACCGTACCGGAGGCTACTGTTCCTGAGACAACCGTGTCCGAAGACGTCGAAAAGCCGGTCGAGGAGGCGGAAGAGACTACTGTCGTGGTGCGCAAAGAACCGAAGGGGCCAGGCAAGGGAGACCCCGGCGCGGGGAGCTACGGGGGGATCCGGGAGGATGACAGTTTCGAAAAGGCGGGCGGGCCTACCGGTAAGCCCGGCAAGCCGGAGCACGTGCGGGGTGGCAAGAAATACGGCAAATCGCGAGTCGCGGGCGAGCCGCCTGGGAAGAGCAAGCCCGCCAAAGACGGACCCGACCATGCCGGAAAGAAGGGGATTGGAGGCAATCCTGGCAAGGTCACCCTTTGTCACAAGAACAGGGTAACGATCTCGGTCGGCGCGCCCGCGGAGCCCGCGCACCTGCGCCACGGGGACGAGCTCGGGGCCTGCTGACGCCGCTGGATGCGCGGGAGGAGACTGGCGCCTTGTTCGCTTTCACCGCCCCGGCTGTGGCGTCGCGACTCGGGCCTGGGGTTCGCCGAGGGATTCTGTCGCTGAGTGCCGGCCGCTGGTGGCGGGCGGCTATTTTATCGGGGCCCCCATTGCGTGGTAGCCGCCGTCGACGTGTATGAGTTCGCCCGTGGTCGCTGGCCACCAATCCGAGAGCAGGCTCACCACAGCCCGTCCGACGGGCTCGGGGTCGGTGGTGTCCCAGCCTAGGGGCGCCTGACGCGTCCACTCGCCCTCGATCTCCTCGAAGCCGCTGATGCCTTTCGCGGCCAGGGTCTTGACCGGGCCTGCCGAGACCAGGTTGACCCTGACGTTGCGCCCTCCGAGGTCGCGAGCCAGATAACGCGAGGTGCTCTCCAGGGCGGCCTTGGCCACGCCCATCCAGTCGTAGGCGGGCCAGGCGATACGGGCGTCGAAGTCCAGGCCGACGACCGAAGCTCCCGGTCCCAGGAGATCGACGAGGCCGACGGAGAGCGCCTTCAAGGAGTAGGCCGAGGTCTGGAGGGCGGTGGCGACGGAGGGCCACTGTGCGGTGAGGAAGTTGCCTCCCAGGGCGTCCTCGGGGGCGAAGGCTATGGCGTGGACGATCCCGTCGAGTTCCCCCCAGCGTGCTCCCAGGTCGTCGGCGACCGCTTCGATGTCCTCCGGCTTGTTTACGTCGAGTTCGAGGATGGGGGGTTCTGGGTCGAGGCGTCTTGCCGTTCGCTCCGTGAGGCTTCTGGCGCGGCCGAAACCGCTAAGGACGATCTCCGCCCCCTGCTCCTGGGCCAGCCGGGCCGCCGAGTATGCTATCGAGCGCCGGTCAAGGACACCCGTAACCAGTACCTTTTTGCCTTCGAGCAATCCGCCCATCGCGCCTCCTGATCTCTTACCTCCACAAAGTCCGGCACAGTCTAGGGAATGCGTGGGGCCGTCGCCAGAGGCGCGAAGGCTAGTCGTGACGCGCTGAGGTAGTGACCCGGTGATTAATCGGGGCGCGAGCGGGTAAGAGGAATAATGGATAGTATACGGGTAAACGTGGAGAGGGAAACACGTTTCCAGAGTAGGCCAGACGTAAACGTTTCGCGCGACACCCGCAGTCGGGACGGCGCAGAGACAGAGGACGCGCGAAGAAGGGAGTAGAGATGGCGGAGGAGACAAAGGTACGCACTTACGAGCCTCCCGAAGAATTCGCCCGGGAAGCGAACGTCGACGACGCTTCGGTCTACGAGGAGGCCGAGCGAGACTACGAAGGTTTCTGGGCCGAGCGGGCCAGGGAACTACACTGGTTCAAAGAGTGGGATCGGGTTCTCGACTGGGACCCGCCCGAGGCCCAATGGTTCGTCGGCGGAAAGCTCAACGTCGCGTACAACTGCCTGGACTACCAGATCGAACAAGGCAGGGGGGACAAGACCGCGATCCTGTGGCAGGGTGACGAGCCCGAGGATAGCAAGGCCTTCACCTACTCCGAGCTGAAGGCCGAGGTCGAGAGGTTCGCCAACGTGCTCAAGGATCTCGGGGTCCAGAAGGGCGACCCCGTCGCGATCTACTTGCCCATGATCCCCGAGCTTCCGATCGCGATGCTGGCCTGCGCCCGCATCGGGGCCCCGCACTCGGTAGTCTTCGGCGCTTTCTCGGCCGATTCTCTTCGCGACCGCATCAACGACTGCGAGGCGAAGGTCCTCGTCACCGCCGACGGCGGGCCGAGGGGCGGCAAGGTGACACCCTTGAAGGCCAATGCCGACGAGGCCCTCGAAGACACGCCTTCGATCGAGAGCGTCGTCGTCGCGCAGCGCAGCGGCGAGGACGTGAATATGGTAGAGGGCCGGGACCGCTACTGGAATGATCTTATGGGCGAGGCGGACGCCGAGTGCCCTGCCGAGGAGATGGATTCGGAGGACATACTCTACATCCTCTACTCCTCGGGCTCGACGGGCAAGCCCAAGGGCATCGTTCACACCACGGGCGGCTACCTCACGCAGGTCAAGGCAACGACCAGGTGGGTCCTCGACATCAAAGAGGACGACGTCTACTGGTGCCAGGCCGACATCGGCTGGGTCACTGGGCACTCCTACCTCGTCTACGGACCCTTGAGCAACGGGGCGACTACCGTACAGTTCGAGGGTACGCCGAGCTACCCGGGCCCGGACCGCCACTGGGACGTGATCGAGCGCAACGGCGTTACGATCTACTACTCAGCGCCTACCGTCATCCGGGCGTTCATGAAGCAGGGTACCGAGCCGATCGAGAAACACGATCTCTCATCGTTGAGGCTGCTCGGTACCGTAGGCGAGCCCATCAACCCGCGGGCGTGGGAGTGGTACCACGAGAACATCGGCGGCGGAAGGTGCCCCGTCGTGGATACGTGGTGGCAGACGGAGACCGGCGGCATCATGATCGCGCCTCTCCCCGGCCTCACCCCGACCAAGCCGGGCAGCGCCACCAGGCCATTCCCCGGCATCTTCGTCGACATCTACGACGAGGACGACAACCCAATCGAAGGCGCCGGAAAGGGGAACCTGGTCGTCACCAGGCCGTGGCCCGGCATGCTCCGCACGATCTACAAGGACCCCGAGCGTTTCCGCGAGACATACTGGGAGAGACTCGGCGACAAGTACTTCGTCGAGGATGGCGCCGAGCGGGATGAAGACGGTTACTACACCATCACGGGCAGGATAGACGACGTGATGAACGTCTCCGGCCACCGCATCGGCACGATGGAGGTCGAGAGCGCCCTCGTCTCTCACACGCACGTAGCCGAGTCCGCCGTTATCGGGCGGTTCGACGAAGACAAGGGCCAGGCTATCGTGGCCTACGTGATCCTGGAAGGCGACAGAGAGGGGACCGAAGAGCTCATCAAGGAGCTCCACGACCAGGTCAGGAAGGCCATTGGCCCGCACGCCAGGCCGGAGGAAGTAATCTTCACCCCCGACCTGCCGAAGACGAGGAGCGGCAAGATAATGCGCCGCGTCCTTCGCGGCGTGGCCGAGGGCGAGGACGACCTCGGCGACACATCGACCCTCGCCGACCCCTCCGTCGTCGACGATCTCAAGGACGCCCGCAGCCAGAGCTAGCAGCCAGACGACAAGGGGCCTCGAATACGGGGCGGGACTCTCGAAGACCCCGCCCCGACCCTTGTCCACCCGGGTGACCGCTCCGGTACCTCGCGATGCTCTTTACAAGATCCGAGCCTATGACGCGGCAGCGTAACTCTTTTCGCCAAAGAGACTATTCTATGGTAATCCTGAAACCTGTAGCCCGATGCCTGAGGCCTTCGTTTCGCGGAACTTTGCGAGCGACCCTGCGTATATGTATGTAGTAAAATACAGGCAGTAAATCTGCTAGGAGGATTGACGTTGTTCATACCAGGAGGATTCGGCGGTTACCTGCTAATAATGATCGTCGGCATGCTCATCTCTGGGGCCGCGGCCCTGTGGGTTAGGAGCTCTTACTCGAAGTACTCGAAGCAGCGCAGCGCGAGCGGCCTCACCGGCGCCCAGACGGCGCGCATGATACTCGACCGCAACGGCCTTACGAACGTCAGGGTAGAGCCTGTGGCCGGGCATCTCACCGACCATTACGACCCGAGGAGCAAGGTCATCAGGCTCTCCGAGGACAACTTCAGGGGCAATTCCATAGCCGGGGTAAGCGTGGCCGCCCACGAGGTGGGGCACGCGATCCAGGACGCTAGCGGCTACGTGCCGATGAAGCTGAGGGCCGGGATCTTCCCGATCGTGAACTTCAGCAGCCAGATCTGGCCTCTGGCTTTCATCATGGCTTTCTTCGTCGGAGGTGCGGCGAGCCCGTTCGGGTCGCTCCTGATCAACGTCGCCATCGTGTTGTTCCTCGGGGTTCTACTGTTCCACGTGGTGACGCTGCCGGTCGAGATCAACGCTTCCACCCGCGCCTACGGGCTCCTGACACGCTACGGGATACTGTCGGGTACAGAGGCAGGAGGTACCAGGCGAGTTCTGACCGCGGCGGCATTCACGTACATCGCTGCTGCTCTTACGGCGGTGCTGACCTTCCTCTACCTGCTGGCCGTGAGCAGGCAGTAGCGCAGGGACCTTTCCTCTCGACCATGAGGGCGGGGCTTCGGCCCCGCCCTCGAACTTTTCCTTGCTCGGGCATGGGCCGCACGAGAGTTGTAGAATACGCGCGTCATGGAAGAGATCAGTCGTATAACCAAGCGCCGGAGGCGGCTACGGACCGTGGGAGAGCCCCATCCGTGGGAGCCAAGACACATGCGCCTGACGGCGATGCGTTTCGCCGAGTCCGTCGGAGAGCCTGCGGAGCGCCGCAACGTGACGCTCGGGGTGATACAGCATCTCTGGCGCTCGCCGGTCCCTTTTATCGGCTTCTACCCGCCTGAGGGAGTAAGGGTTACGCAGAATCGACTCTACACACCGGCCCCCCCGAGGTCGGTGGACGACACGGACTACCTCGCCGGGGTCGAGGCCCACAAGAGGGCGTTTGCGAAGGACCTGCAGAACGCCATGATCCCCGCCGGTAGTCTGCCGGGCTACTTCGAGGTCCCGACGGACGAGGGATGGCGGATCACCCTGGAGCTTGCGGAGGGACGCCTGAGGCTGGCCGACGCCTGGGGCATGAACTCCGAGAGGAGGGTGGCCGGGGATCTCGCGCCCTTCGCCTGGGCGTACCGTAACTGCGATTTCTGTATAGTCACCATCTACGACAAGGACATCGGGGCCCTGCGCGACGACCTTCTCTTCGTCGCCAAGCGTGCGGGTGTGGAGCTCAGGTGGCGCCGGAGTGCGGCCTGAGGGATCCTGGCCATACGGCGCTAGAAGACCCCTCGCCGATCGAGAATAGAAATTAGAACATCGGGTATAATATGCGAGTCCGGGACTTTCGCCGGGTTTACAGAGCGTTTCATTAGAGAGGTCGCTTAAGATGCTCACGAGCCACAGCACCGGAGGTTTCGCTACCACAAGCGCACCGGAAGGGTTCGATCTCCAGGACTTCGAAGAGGCCAGTCTCAGGACTGTAGAGCGGCGTTTCGGTCCGAGGGACACGATCTTTACGCCGGGGGATCCCGACGATCAACTCTATTTCCTGCTCTCTGGCACGGTGCGGCTGTACAAGATCTACGGCGACTACAAGGAGGCCACGACCGCGCTCCTCAAGGAAGGCGGCGTCTTCGGCAAGCTCAACCTGGTCGAGGGACGCTGGCAGGACGTCTTCGCCGAGGCCGTTACCGAGGCACGGGTGGCGAGCATACAGAAGGCATCCATCGAGCAGGTGATAAAGAGCGATCCCGGCTTCGCCCTCAAGCTCTTTTCTTCGTTCTCCGAGCGGCTAAGGCAGTCCGATGAGGTTATAGAGAGCCTGCTGCACAGGGAGGTCTCCACCAGGCTGGCGACTCTGCTCATAAACCTCGGCGAACGATTTGGGGAGAGGGACGGTGCTGGCACGCAGATAGACGTGCGCCTCACTCACCAGGACCTCGCCAACATGATCGCCTCCACCAGGGAGGCCGTCTCCAAGGTGATGAGCGAGCTCCAGCGCGACGGGATAATAGAGAGCCGCAACCGCAGGATCATCATAGTCAACGGGGAGGCCCTCGCCGAGCACGCCTCCAGGTTATCCGGCCTGAGCATCGACGGGCAGGCCGCGATCTGATCGAGCGTTTCAGCTTGTTCTTGCTGACTCGCTGAAATGCTCGAGGCGCGATCTGCAGAGGGTGCCTCTGCAGATCGCTTTAGGCAGTTCCACTTCTCGCCGGGATCCTCTCGACTTCCGGAAACTTTCCTGGGCCGAAAGCGTATACTCGTCTTAGTATGGAGTATACATCCACGGTGACACTAGGTGGCTGGCGGGAGAAGCTGGGGAGCCTGTCGGTCCGGCGCGAGGAGCTGGACGACAAGGAGCTCGTCGCACGCACGCTTTCGGGGGACCTGCGTTCCTACGAGGAGCTGGTAGGCCGTTACGAGCGGCTGGTCGGACGCGTCGTATATCCCTACGCGCGGCGTGAGATCTCCGTCGAAGACCTCGTTCAGGAGACGTTCCTGCGCGCCTACGACCGCCTGGAGACTTTCAACCCCGACTACCGCTTCAAGACGTGGCTGCTCGCGATCGCCAACAACCTTGGTGTGGACACCCTTAGGCGCCGCAGGGAGATCGTCGAGTTCAACCCCGAAGCCCACGCCCCTGTCTCGGAGAGTCCTGAATCCGACGCCGTCGAGGCCGACCGTGCCAGGAGCGTTAAGGAGGCGATCGCGACCCTGCCCGAGGCGTACGGCGTGCCGCTGATCCTGCGTTACACCGAGGATCTGAGCTATGCGGAGATAGCCGAGGTGCTCTCCATCTCGGTCCCCGCGGTGAAGAGCAGGCTGTTCCGCGCCCGCAACATGATCGCCGGAAAGCTGGAAGAGGCGGGTGAGCGGGAGTGAGAAGGCCGCTTCCCTGCGATCCCGAGTCCGTCTTCGAGCTGGCCGATGGCTCGTTGGGACCGGAGCGGGAGCGTGAGATCCGGGCGCATTTGAGAGATTGTGGCGGCTGCCTGTCACTTTACGAGAGGGAGCTGCTGCTCAACGCTTCCCTCGGCTCCCTGGAGTTCGAGGAGACCAACTCGGTGTGCCGGAGCGTTGCGATGGCGCTGCCGACCCGGTCTTCAAAGGCAAGGTTCCTCTGGTCCGTGCTGGCCGTCGTTCTGCTGCTTACGACCTCGGTTGCCATGATCCTTTTCGGAACGAACCTCGCGGTCTTCGTCGTCGACGCTCTGAACGTCTTCTGGGGATTCGTGGCCGGCCTCGCCGACGTGATCCAGGTCGTCTTCGCCGCCATCGGTAAGGCGCTCCTGATCGCGCTCGCCGTCGGCGCTTTCGTGGACCTCGTTATAGCCGCGGCATACCTGGCGGTCTACCGCCGGCGCGCCAGAGAGGCATGAACCCCTCTCTACCCTCTTCCATCAGGGTCGACGCCCTACCCCTGCTTACCTTTTCGGTCGTGATCCTCGGTCTCGTCGTGCTCCTGCCTTTCCCCGCGCACGCGGCTGAAGAGCGGCTCGTTGGCGATGTGGTGGTTGGCCATGGAGGCGTCGAGCACGACGTTTCCACCGGGTTCGGCGACCTCGAGGTACGCGGACTGGCACGGGACGACGTGCACTCCGGGTTCGGCGACATCCTCGTAACCGGCAGAGTAGAGGGTGACATCGACGCGGGTTTCGGGAACGTGAAGTTAGAAGGCCCCGTGGAAGGCGACGTTCGCGCCGAGTTCGGGGACGTTTACGTCAATGATTCGGTCGAAGGTGACTTGAACGTAGGATGGGGCGACGTCGAGCTTGGCCCTGACGCCGAGATCTCGGGTGACCTGGAGTGCGAGGGATGTGAGATCACCGGCAACAGGAGCGCCGTGGACGGCCACATGACCGCGAGGGGGATGGCGCTCGACTTCGACGAGTCCCACGGGCCGGGGGTAGTAGGCTTCTTTGGCTGGCTCTTCATGGCCCTCGCGTTCGCGGCCTGTGCCGTGCTCGCCGCCGTGGTGGCACCACGGCCTATGGCCTCGGCGGCCGGCAGGGCCGAGGAGTCTCCGGGGAGGTCCTTCGTGTACGGGCTTCTCTCTTTGCCGGTAGTGTTCGTTCTCTGCGTGGTGCTCGCGGTCAGCATTGTAGGGATACCGCTCCTGCTGCTTCTCGTACCGGCTTATCTGGCGCTCCTGTTCTTCGGGGCACTGGTGGCCGCTTTCTTCATCGGCACCAGGGTCCTTATGATCACCGGACGCTACAGGGTCGGGAACGCCCTGGCAGCAGTGGTGGGGGCTATGATCCTGGCCGCGACCACCTTCATTCCTGTGCTCGGCAACCTGCTCCTCTACGCCCTCTCTCTACTCGGTACCGGTGCCATCATCCTCGCCCTCTTCTCTCGCCGCCGTCCCCGCGCCTCACACCCGTCCTACGAGGCCTACGTCCGCGACCGCGCCGGAGGATAGCAAGCATTTCAGCACGCGCCCTGTCGGGCGCTTGTCAGCACGCTCAGGCTAGCGCCAGGGCGAGGCTTGACATCCTTTACTTATCCCGGTCACAGCTGGCTTAAAGTAGACTAGTATGGAAAGCTGTAAACGGTTTGTGTAGGCACCGGGCCTCGTACAGAAGTATCCTTACGGGGACGAGCACCTGGGGGTTGTGTAGAGGGTTTGGACTCCGGCGCATCGGGCGCTGGAGGTGAAAGGAGGATCAGATGGCCATAAGGAGGGTCAGTCCGGGTAAGGCACTGGTCAGCACACAGCTGAGCCGCAGGGACTTCCTGAAGATCAGCGGGAGCGGCCTGGCCGGGGCTGCCCTCCTAGGGACCGCCGGATGCGGCGTCTTCGAGAATAGCGGCGGAACCGGTGGTGGCGGGGGCGGCGGCAACGTCCTCAACGTCAACCTCGCGACCGAGATTCGTTACCTGGACTCCGCGCTTGCCACGGATGAGATCTCGTTCGGGATCCTGGTCAACACGCAGGAAGGCCTCTACAGGCTCGACCCGGACCAGAAGCCCGTACCGGCCGCCGCCGATGGCGCGGAGGTCAGCGACGACGGGCTCACCTACACCTTTACGCTGCGCGACGGCATAGAGTGGTCCAACGGTGATCCTGTGACTTCTCGAGACTACAAGTACGCCTGGCTCAAGGTGCTCAACCCCGACACGGCGAGCGAGTACTCTTACATTATCTATACGTTCGTACAGGGCGCCGCGGAGTACAACGCGGGCGATGGCAGCGCCGGGGACGTCGCCATAGAGACGCCGGACGACAGGACGCTGCGCGTCACACTCGTGAACAAGGCTCCGTACTTCCTGCAGCTCACATCCTTCCCGCTCTACTTCCCCCAGCAGCAGGAGTACGTCGAGCAACAGGGCGACGACTACGCCCAGGACGCAGACACCCTGATCTACAACGGTCCCTACGTCATGACTCAGGGTGGCGTCGGCGCCGGGGGGACGACCGTCCTGGAGAAGAACGACCGCTACTGGGACAAGGCCAACGTCGCCGTCCAGCGGATCAACGGGCGGATCGTCAAGGACTCCGACACCGCGCTCAACCTCTATGAGGCTGGGGAGCTGGACATAACCGGCCTGGTGGGAGACAAGGTCGCAAGGTACGAGGACAGCCCCGAGTTCTACCGGAGGGTGGAACCCACGACCTTCTACGGCCAGGTGAACCACGACGTGCCGGCGCTGGCGAACCTCAACATCCGCAAGGCGCTCATGACCGGCTTCGACAGGAAGACCCTCACCGAGCGGGTACTGGCCGACGGCTCCGAGCCGGCCTACGCTCTGGTCCCGCCGGCCATCACGCCCGGGCCCGGGGACCAGACCTTCAGGCAGGCCCTGGGCGACCTCCTGCCGACGGACACGAGCGGGGCCAGGCAGCTCTGGGAGCAGGGCGTCGAGGAGCTCGGCGAGACGCCGCGGTTGAAGATGCTCTTCGACGACAGCAGCATCGGCCGCGACATCGCTACATTTATACAAGGCCAGTACAAGGAGAACCTGGGTGCCGATCTCGAGATAGAGATCACGACCTTCGAGGCCGGGCTGACCAGGGTGCAGGAGAGAGACTACCAGGTCTCGTTCGTCTCCGGCTGGGGGGCCGACTACAACGACCCCATGACCTTCCTGGACCTCTTCCTCTCCGATTCGCCACAGAACACTACCGGGTGGTCCAGCGAGAGGTACGACGAGCTCATCAATGGCGCGAAGCGAGAGGGCGACCAGGAGCGGCGCATGCAGATGATGGCGGAGGCCGAGCCGATCCTGTTCGATGAGGTCGTGCTCATCCCCGAGTACTATTCCGCGGTCGCCGGTCTCAAGAAGCCGTACTTCAAGGGCTTCGCGCCGCACGATTTCGGCGGCAGCCCCGACTTCAAGTATGCGAGCATAGAAGGGAAGTAGGTGAGATCTCGGCGGGGAGATAGGTAATGATTGGATACACGCTCAAGCGTTTGGTCAACGCCTGCGTCATTCTATTCGTCATCGCCACGGCGACCTGGTTCCTTATGCAGCTCCTGCCCGGCTCGCCGTTCAACGACCAGAAGCTCTCGCCCGAGGCGCGGGCGCAGATCGAGGCCAAGTACGGTCTGGACGATCCCTTGCTGGTGCAGTACGTCAGGTACATAGGTAATCTGGCGCAGGGAGACCTCGGGAACTCCTACCAGTACAGCGGGAAGCCCGTCCTGGAGATCATCCTGGAGCGGCTGCCGGTCTCCGCTTTTCTGGGTGCTCAGGCAGTGGTGCTGGGAGTTATAGGAGGCCTGTTGCTCGGCGTCATCGGCGCCCTCAAGCACAACAGCCTTGCGGACAGCGGGACTGCGTTACTTGCCGTGCTAGGTATCGCCGTCCCCGAGTTCGTGCTCGCGCCACTGGCGCAGTACTGGCTTGCTTTCAAGCTGGGGATCTTCCCCCCAGCCTTCTTCGAGAGCTGGTGGCACTCCGTTTTGCCCTCGATGGTGCTCGCCATCACCGTCGCCGCCGTCGTGGCGACCTTCACCAGGACCGAGATGCTCGAGGTTCTGGGGCAGGACTACGTCACGCTGGCCAAGTCCAAGGGCCTGAACAAGGTCGCGGTCGTCGCCAGGCACGTGCTCAGGAACTCCATGATTCCGCTCATAACCATCATCGTTCCCCTCACCGCTGCCCTGGTCACGGGGACCCTGATCGTCGAGACGGTCTTCGCCATCCCCGGCATCGGCGAGCAGTTTGTGCGCTCGATCCAGGTAAACGACTACTCCATGATCATAGGTACCACCATGCTTTTCTCGGTCTTCTTCGTGGCCTCGTACCTGATACAAGACATTCTCTACGGGATTATAGATCCCCGTATCCGCGTGGTCGGGCACGGGGATTAGGGGGAGATATGGAGAGAGGCGACAGACAGATCACGCTGACGCAGGATCTCTTCGAGCCCGTGAAGAGGAGCGTCCGGGACGCCGAGGAGCTCTCGGCCCCCCCGGCTGGCTTCTGGAGCGACGCCTGGCGGCGACTGAAGCGGGACCGCATCGCGCTCCTCGCGGGCGGCATAATCTTTCTGGTCTTCATCCTGGCCGTCATCGGTCCCTGGCTCACACCTTACACCCCCTTCGCCCAGGATCTCGAACGACAGTACCGAGAGCCGTCGCTCTCCGGTTTCTGGTTCGGCACCGACGAGTTCGGGCGCAGCATGTTCGACCGCGTGTGGGTGGGCACCAGGGTCTCGCTTTACATTGCACTCCTCGCAACCGCCCTGGACATAAGCATCGGGATGTCTTATGGGGCCATCTCTGGGTACTACGGTGGCGGGGTGGATAACGTCATGCAACGTATCATAGAGGTCCTGGTCGGCATCCCCAACCTCGTGGTCATCATCCTGATGATGCTGATCCTCGAGCCTGGCATAATCGCGATCACCCTCGCCCTGGCCATAACCAGCTGGCCGAGTTCGGCCCGCCTGATCCGGGGCCAGGTCTTGAGGCTCAAGGAGCAGGAGTTCTTCCTGGCCTCGCGGTCTCTAGGGGCAGGTACCTTCCGCCTCATAGTGAAGCACCTCATCCCCAACGTCTTCTACATCGTGATCATCACGCTTATGTTCACGGTGCCCTCGGCCATCTTCTTCGAGGCGTTTCTGAGCTTCATCGGGTTGGGCATTCAGCCGCCTAACGCCTCGCTCGGGGCTCTGATCAGCGACGGGGCCGACCAGATGAGGTTCTATCCGTACCTGCTGATCTTCCCGGCGATCGTGCTTGCCTTGATCACCGTTAGCTTCAGGCTCCTCGGCGACGGGCTCCGAGACGCGCTCGACCCGAGGATGAGGATGTAGATTCTCGCTCCCTACGTTTCGTTAAGGTTTCCTGTGAGCGCCGGGGCGAGGCTTGACATCCTTTACTTATCCCGGTTACAGTTGGCTTAAAGTAGACTAGTATGGAAAGTTGTAAACCGTTTGTGTAGGCACCGGGCCCCGTACAGGAGTATCCTTATGGGGACGGGCGTCTGGGGGTTGTGTGACCCGTAGGCGCCGGTGGGGCGTCTGCATTCGGCGTCTGTCCGTAAAACATAGAGGTAGTAGAAGGTTTGGACTCTGGCGCATCGGGCGCTGGAGGTGAAAGGAGGATCAGATGGCCATAAGGAGAGTCAGGCCGGGTAAGGCACTGGTCGGCACACAGTTCAGCCGCAGGGACTTCCTGAAGATCAGCGGGAGCGGCCTGGCCGGGGCTGCCCTCCTAGGGACCGCCGGGTGTGGCATCTTCAGCGGGGGTGGAGGCGGCGGAGGCGGAACCGGTGGTGGTGGGGGCGGCGGCAGCTCCATCACCTTGAACCTGCAGGCCACCATCAGGGACCTGGACTCCACGACCACCACCGACTCGGTCTCCTCGGGCATACTCATCAACGTTATGGAAGGCCTCTACCGGCTCGACGAGAATCTGGATCCCCAGCCGGCGATGGCGGAGGGTGTCCAGATCAGCGACGACAAGCTCACTTACACGTTCACGCTCAGGGACGGCGTAAAGTGGTCCAACGGGGACCCCGTGACCTCGAAGGACTTCGAGTACGCCTGGCTCAGGGGGCTCGACCCCGACACGGCGGGCCAGTACGCATACATTCTCTACACGTTCATAGAGGGTGCCGAGGAGTTCAACTCGGGCGATGGCAGCGCCGATGGTGTCGCCATCGAGGCGCCCGACGACAAGACGCTTGAGGTGACGCTGGTGAGTCCGTCGCCGTTCTTCCTGGGCCTGACGGCGTTCACAACATACTTGCCGCAGAAGCAGAGCTTCGTGGAAGAACAGGGCGACCAGTATGGTCAGAGCGCGGATGCCCTCCTCTACAACGGTCCCTATAGTCTCACCGGCTTCAACCCGACCCAGGGCGTCACCTACGTCAAGAGAGACGACTACTGGGACGCGGGCAACGTCGACATTCAGAGGATCGAAGGAAGGATCGTCACGGAGATCGGGACCGCCGTCAACCTTCACGAGGCCGGGAATCTAGACGTCACGGAGATCAGCCAGGAGTACGTGAACCAGTACCGGGACTCCCCGGACTTCTACTCGCAGTCGAACTTCGCCACGTTCTACCTGGTCTTCAACAACGATCTGCCGCTCTTCCAGAACGAGAACATCCGCCGTGCCTTCCAGATGGGCTTCGACCAGCAGACCCTGACGCAGGAGATCCTCCAGGATGGTTCCGAGCCGGGGGTCGGGCTCGTACCGAACGGGATAGACGGACCGGGTAGCCAGACCTTCCGAGAGGCCGAGGGGCCGACCATGCCGGAGTTCGATCTCCAGGAGGCCAAGAGACTCTTTCAACAGGGTGTCGAAGAGATCGGGGAGAACCCCACCATCGAGCTTCTCTCCTATGACACCACCGGGGGGAGGGACGTCGCCACGTTCCTGCAAGAGCAGTTCGAGAAGATGGGGGCCAAGATCAACGTCACGGTCCAGCCCTTCGACCGGAAGCTGGAGCTGGAGGCGGACGGTGAGTTCCAGCTCTCGTTCCAGGGCTGGATCGCGGATTACAACGACCCGATGACCTTCCTGGACCTCTTCCTCTCCGACTCCTCCTTCAACACCGGAAAATACAAGAGCGAGCGCTACGACGAGCTCATCAACCAGGCACTGACGGAGACGGACTTCGCCAGGCGTATGAACCAGATGCTGGAGGCCGAGAGGGTCCTGATCGAGGAAGACGCAGGCCTCGCGCCGGTTTACTTCGAGGGCCAGGTTTGGCTCATAGAACCCTCCATCAAGAACTTCGTCTACTACCGCTCCGGCGGCGACGCGATAAAGCTGTGGAGATTGCAGAGCTAACGTAGCCCGTAGCGTGGACTTCTGCGAAATACCATGTGGAGGCCGTATCCCTACCGAGGGCGGCCTCCCGCGTCCGGTCTCCGGGCCGGGTGAAGGTTGGAGCTAGAAAGGCGGTATCGGGATGCTGAGGTTCGTGGGGCGGCGTCTGATCATAATGTTCATAACGCTCTACCTCATCATCAGCTTGACGTGGGTGTTGAGCAAGGCGTTGCCGGGCACGCCGTTCGCCGACGAGAAGCTCACGCCCAGCTCTCGGGCGCAGCTCTTCGAGAAGTACGGTCTGGACGACCCTCTGCCCGTCCAGTACGTGAGGTATATGCTCAACGTGGCGCAGGGCGACCTGGGCAACTCCTTCTACTTCGAGAGCCGTCCCGTCACCCAGATCATCCTCGAGCAAGCTCCGGTCTCGGCTTTTATCGGCGTGCAGGCGATCATATTCGGCCTGATACCGGGTCTCGCGCTGGGTGTCTTGGCGGCCCTCAGGCACAACGGCGTGCTGGATTACCTGGGCACGACGGTGGCCGTGGCGGGCATCGCCGTGCCGAGCTTCGTGCTCGGGCCGATACTGCAGTACTGGCTCGGCTTCCGGTGGGAGCTATTGCCCATAGCGTGGGACCCCTTCGCCCCGGCATGGACCATGTCGATCATGCCTTCGATCTCGCTCGCGGTGTTCGTGACCGCGATAGTGGCCCGTTACGTGCGGGCAGAGATGCTCGAGGTTCTGGGGCAGGACTACATCACGCTCGCCAAGTCCAAGGGCCTCAGCTGGCAGGCGGTGGTCTGGAGGCACGTGTTGCGTAACTCGCTCATACCGCTCGTCACGGTGCTGTTCCCGCTCATGGTGGGGATCATCACGGGCTCCATAGTCATCGAGCAGATCTTCGCGGTTCCCGGCATCGGGGACCTGTTCGTGCGCTCCATATTCGTCAACGACTACGCGACGATACTCGGCACGACGATCTTCTTCTCGGTCCTTTTCATTCTGGCATACCTGATCCAGGACATCTTGTACGCGGTGATTGACCCTCGGATACGCGTCGCCGGGGGAGAGGAGTAGAGTATGGAGACTCGCGATCGCGAGCTTACGCCGGAGCAATTCCGGGCGCTCGAGGAAGGCTCGCGGGACAGCGAGAGGATCGCCGGCCCCTCGATAGGGTTCTGGAGGGACTCGTGGGAGCGCCTGAAGAAGAACCGGGCGGCGCTGGTGAGCCTGGCATTGATCGTAATCCTGTTCGCTTTCGCCTTCGTCCTCGGACCTTTGCTAACGCCTTTCTCGCCCTCCGAGCAGGACATTGCCCAGCGTTACGAGCGACCCGGCGCGGAGCACTGGTTCGGCACGGACGAGTTCGGACGGGACATGTTCGCCCGGGTGTGGCAGGGGATGAGGGTCTCTTTGTACATCGCGTTCATAGCCGCCGGTCTCGACCTGGTCGTGGGCGTCACCTTCGGCGCAGTCTCCGGGTTGCTCGGCGGCAAGGTGGACGGCGTCATGCAGCGTTTCATCGAGATCCTCAACGGCATACCGAGCCTGGTGGTAGCCATCCTGGCGATGGTGGTCCTGGACCCCGGTATTCTCTCGATCAGCATAGCCATAGGCGCGGCGGGCTGGACGCCGATGGCGCGCCTGATCCGAGGCCGGGTCCTGCAACTCAAAGATCAGGAATTCACCCTCGCCTCGCGCTCGCTGGGGGCCGGAAACAGGCGGCTCCTGACAAAGCATCTGCTACCGAACGCGCTGGGGCTGATAATAATCACGCTGATGCTCACCATCCCGAGCGCCATCTTCACCGAAGCGGTCCTCAGCTTTATCGGGTTGGGTATCCAGGTGCCGAACGCCTCGCTCGGCTCCCTCATCGACGCTGGCGCCGAAGACATGCGATTCTATGCCTACCTCCTGTTCTTTCCGGCGGCGGTGTTCTGTCTGCTCATGCTCAGCTTCAACCTGCTCGCCGACGGACTACGCGATGCCCTCGACCCCAAGATGCGGAAGTAGGATGGTGAACGAAAGCACGAACGGAACGAGCGACGCGGTACTACGGGTCGACGACCTCCGGATCTCCTTCAGTACCTACGCCGGCGAGGTGCAAGCAGTACGCGGGGCGTCCTTCGATCTCAGGCGCGGCGAGACCCTGGCGATAGTCGGGGAGTCGGGCTCGGGCAAGTCGGTGGCGGCGAGGAGCATCATGCGCCTCAACCCCGCCGCGAACACCATCGTGAGGGGAGGCGAGATCGTCTTCGAGGGCGAGGATCTCCTCAGGCTCTCCGAGAGGCGCATGCTCGAGATCAGGGGTCCTAAGATCGCGATGGTCTTCCAGGACCCGATGACCTCGCTCGACCCCACCATGAGGATAGGGCGCCAGATCTCCGAGAGCCTCCGCAAACACCTCGGGATGTCGCGCGCCCAGGCGGCGGAGAGGGCCGTGGAGCTGCTCGAGCTGGTCGGCATCCCCAACGCCGAGGAGCGCCTCAGGCAGTACCCGCACCAGTTCTCTGGCGGTATGCGTCAGAGGGTGGTGATAGCCATAGCCCTCTCCTGCGATCCGCAGATCCTCATAGCCGACGAGCCGACCACGGCCCTCGACGTGACGATCCAGGCCCAGATCCTGGAGCTGATGCGCGATCTTCAGGAGAGGCTCGGCATGTCCATCATCCTGATCACGCACGACCTCGGCGTGGTCGCCAGCACCGCCCACCGCATCGGTGTGATGTACGGCGGCAAGATCGTGGAGACGGGCACGGTGCGCGAGATCTTCTACAACCCCCAGATGCCTTACACCTGGGGCCTTCTGGCCTCCATCCCGCTTCCGACGGCGGACCGGAGCCAGGAGCTGATCCCGATCCCGGGCTCGCCGCCGAACGCGCTCGACCCGCCCGCGGGCTGTCCCTTTAGTGCCCGCTGCCCCTACGCCATGCGGATCTGCGAGGAGGAGATGCCAGGCTACACTACGTTCTCCGACGAGCACAGGGCGGCTTGCTGGCTGCACCATCGGATGGCCCCCAAAGTCGAGCCTCCCGCGAGCATCGGGGGTGCGAAATGACGGAACAGACCCAGAACGGCGAAGCGAACGGACGGCCGCTACTCGAGATAAGAGACCTCAAGAAGTACTTCCGGGTAGGCCGGGAGAACTTGAAGGCGGTCGACGGAATCTCGCTGGAGATCAACAAGGGCGAGACGTTCGGCCTTGTGGGGGAGTCGGGCTGCGGCAAGTCCACGGCGGGAAGGGTTCTGGTCAGGCTCTACGAACCTTCTGGCGGCGAGGTGCTCTTCGAGGGCAAGAGCATCCACGAGGCGACGGGCAGCGAGGGCAGGGCCCTCAACCGCAAGATGCAGATGGTCTTTCAGGACCCCCAGGCCTCACTGAACCCGCGCATGATAGTCAGCGACATCATCGCCGAGGGCATAGACATCCACAACCTGGCCGCGAACGGCAAAGAACGCCTGGACCGGGTGCACGAGCTCCTTGAGACGGTTGGCCTGAACCCCGAGCACGCCAACCGCTACCCACACGAGTTCTCCGGCGGCCAGCGGCAGAGGATCGGGGTGGCAAGGGCGCTCGCGGTCGATCCCGACTTCATCGTGGCCGACGAGCCCGTCTCGGCTTTGGACGTTTCGATCCAGGCGCAGGTCATCAACCTGCTGAAGAAGTTACAGAGGGAGAGGGGCCTGACCTACCTGTTCATCTCCCACGATCTCTCGGTGGTCAAATACATCTCCGACCGCGTGGGGGTTATGTACCTCGGCGTGATGGTGGAGATGGCGCCCAGCGATGAGCTCTACAGCAATCCCCTGCACCCGTATACCCAAGCCCTGCTCTCCGCGGTCCCCGTCCCCGACCCCGACGTCGAGCTCGAGCGCGAACGCATAGTCCTGCAAGGCGACGTGCCTTCTCCAGTGAACCCCCCTTCGGGTTGCCGTTTCAGGACCCGTTGCCCCTACGCCACCGAAGCGTGCGGCCACGATGAGCCCGTATGGCGCGAGGTCAGCCCGGAGCACTGGGTCGCCGCGTGCCACTGCATCCCTTAGGGTCGCTGCATGTTCACCACCAGGCCGGAACTCGTCGGTACCCACGGCATGGTCGCCTCCACGCACTGGCTGGCCTCGGCGGCCGGCATGGCCGTATTGGAGTCCGGGGGTAACGCCTTCGACGCGGCCGTGGCCGCCGGGCTGACCCTCCAGGTCGTCGAGCCCCACCTAAACGGTCCTGGCGGGGAGGTCCCGATCATCTTCCACAGCGCCGAAAGGGCCCAGACGCTGGTCATAGGCGGCCAGGGTCCGGCGCCGGCAGCGGCGAGCATCGCGCACTTCGAGGAGCTCGGCCTCGAGTTGGTGCCCGGTACGGGGTTGCTCGCCGCCTGCGTGCCAGGCGCGTTCGACGCGTGGATGCGCCTGCTCGGCGAGTTCGGTACGCTTCGCGTCTCTGAGGTGATGCGCTACGCGATCGACTATGCCGGGCACGGCTACCCGCTCGTGCCCAAGATCAGCGACACGATAGGTAGGGTCGAGAAGCTGTTCCGTGACGAATGGACCTCTTCGGCACGGGTCTATCTGCGCGGAGGGGAAATCCCGAAACCGGGCACCCTGTTCTCCAACCCCGACCTGGCAAGTACCCTCAGGCGCATCGTCGAGGAGGCCGAGGCGAGAAGCGCGGATCGCGACGAGCAGATAGAGGCCGCCCGGGATGCGTTCTACCGTGGGTTCGTCGCCGAGGCCATCGTGCGCTACGTGACCTCGACGCGGGTCATGGACACCTCAGGACGGCGCCACGGAGGCCTGCTCCGCGGCGACGACTTCGCCGCTTACAGGGCCGAACTAGAAGGGCCGGCGACGCTGGACTACCACGGCTACACGGTGTGCAAGACGGGGCTGTGGGGCCAGGGGCCCGTATTTCTCCAGCAGCTCGCTTTGCTCGACGGGTTCGACCTCGTCGGCATGGGCCACAACACCGTCGAATACATCCACACCGTCGTAGAGTGCGCCAAGCTCGCGTTCGCCGACAGGGAGGCCCACTACGGTGACCCAAGGTTCGTAGACGTACCTCCTGAGGAGTTGCTCGATCCCTCATACGCGGATTCGCGGAGGGACCTCATCGGAGAAGATGCCTCTTTCGAACTACGTCCCGGCGCGGCCAGCGGGCGTTCTCCGCGACTTCCCGACCCGCCGTCCGCGGCTACGGACCAGTCCACCGGAGCAGGCGAGCCTACGGTGCCGCGCGACGACCAGGGCAGCGGGGACACCTGCCACGTAGACGTGGTGGACCGTCACGGGAACATGGTCTCGGCCACCCCGAGCGGCGGATGGCTGCAGAGTTCGCCCGTGATCCCCGGCCTCGGTTTCCCTCTCGGTACCCGCGCCCAGATGTTCTGGCTCACGGAAGGTCTGCCCAACTCCATGGCCGGCGGGAAGCGGCCGCGCACCACACTCACCCCCTCGCTGGCGCTACGTGGTGGTGAGCCGTACCTGGCCTTCGGCACCCCGGGCGGGGACCAGCAGGATCAGTGGTCCCTGAACTTCTTCCTGGCGCACGTGCACTTCGGCCTCAACCTGCAAGAGGCGATCGACGCGCCCAACTTCCACACGGAGCACTTCCCGAGCTCGTTCTACCCCCGCACGGCGGCGCCGGGCAAGATCGTCGTCGAGGACAGGCTAGAA
>DATMVF010000125.1:0-20700 GCA_035563475.1 Rubrobacter sp. | reverse complement strand
CGATGTTGCCGACGAGGTAGAAGGCCTGCTCGGGCAGCTCGTCGTGGTTGCCCTCGACGACCTCTTTGAAGGAGCGAATCGTGTCCTCCAGCTCGACGAACTTGCCTTCGAGGCCGGTGAACTGCTCGGCGACGAAGAAGGGCTGGGAGAGGAAGCGCTGGAGGCGCCTGGCTCGGCCGACGATGACCTTGTCCTCCTCGGAGAGCTCGTCTATGCCGAGGATGGCGATGATGTCCTGCAGCTCCTTGTAACGCTGAAGGATGTTCTTGACCTCCTGGGCCACCTGATAGTGCTCGTCGCCGACCACAGAAGGGTCGAGGATGGTGGAAGAAGAGGTCAGGGGGTCGACGGCGGGGTAGATACCCTGGGCCGACAGGGACCGCGAGAGCTCCACCGTCGAGTCGAGGTGGGCGAACACCGTGAATGGCGCAGGGTCGGTGAAGTCGTCCGCCGGCACGTAGACGGCCTGGAAACTGGTGATCGAACCCTTCTTCGTCGATGTGATCCTCTCCTGGAGCGCGCCCATCTCCGTGCCGAGGGTGGGTTGGTAGCCGACCTCGGAGGGCATGCGGCCCATGAGGGCCGAGACCTCGTTACCCGACTGCACAAAGCGGAAGATGTTGTCCACGAAGAAGAGCACGTCCTGCCCCAGCTCCTCGCGGAAGTACTCGGCGAGGGTGACGCCGGTGAGCCCGACGCGGAATCGGGCGCCGGGCGGCTCGTTCATCTGTCCGAAGACCAGTCCCACGTTGGAGAGGATCCCGGCCTCCTCGAACTCTCCGTAGAGGTCGTTCCCCTCGCGCGTGCGCTCGCCGACGCCGGCGAAGACCGAAGTGCCCTCGTACTGCAGGGCTATGTTGTTGATCAGCTCCTGTATAACGACCGTCTTGCCCACGCCCGCGCCGCCGAAGAGGCCTACCTTGCCGCCCCTGCGCACGGGGCAAAGGAGGTCTATGACCTTGATGCCGGTGACGAACTGCTCGGCCTGGGTGGTGAGGTCCTCGAACTTGGGGGAAGGACGGTGTATGGGCCAGTAGTCATCGGGGTCCTCCACCGGTCCCTGCTCGTCGACGGGTTGACCCAGCACGTCGAGCACGCGGCCCAGCACGTTCTTGCCCACGGGCACCGCTATGGGGCGGCCCGTATCCCTGGCGTCGACCCCGCGCCTCAGGCCGTCGGTCGAGGCCATGGCCACCGTGCGGACCATGTCATCCCCGAGTAGCTGCTGCACCTCCAGGGTCAACTGTATGGTCTCCCCGTCCTTCTCGATGGGCACCGTAACAGCGTTGAAGATCTCCGGTATGTCTTCGGGCGGGAACCTGACGTCAACGACGGGTCCCTTCACCTCGACGACGGTGCCGACTCCCTCGCCCCGCTCTTCGTGGCCGTCCCTGCCGCTCTCCTGCTCGGTGGCCGCGTGGCCGTTATCTACCTCGCCCCTCTCACCGCCGAAGGTCGTGCGGTTGAAGGTCTGCCCACTCTCGCTCTCGCTCATAAAAACTCCTGTTCTCTAGCCCGCGGAGAGGGCCTCCGCGCCGCCGACGATCTCGAGTATCTCCTGCGTGATCTGGGCCTGGCGCGCCTTGTTCATCTGGAGGGTGAGGTCGCGCACCAGGTCGTTTGCGTTGTCCGTGGCGTTCTTCATCGCCGTCATGCGGGCGCCGTGTTCGCCTGCCGCTCCTTCCAGGAGCGCCTGCCACACCATGGTCTCCACGTAACGGGGTACCAGCCGCTTCAATACCGTCTCCGCGTCGGGGACGTAGTCCATGTAGGAGTTATTGCTATCCTCTTCTTCGTCCTCCTCCCTGGCTACGGGCAGGAGGCGGTTAACTACGGGTCTCTGGTTGAGGGCGCTCTCGAAACGGTTGTAGACGAGATAGACCTCGTCCGCGTCTTCGTCATCGAAGATGCGAGTAAGGGTGCGTCCGATCTCGCGGGCGTTCTCGTAGGTCGGGTTGTCCGTGAAACCGGTGAAGACTTCGGCGAGCTCGACGCGCCTGAACCGGAAGAACGCGACGGCCTTGCGTCCGCTCGCGACCTGCAGCGCATCCGAGTCTTTCTCCTCCCTGAGGCGGACGGTCCTACGGAGCACCTGCGCGTTGAAACCGCCTGCCAGGCCCCTGTCCGCGGTGAGAGTACAGACGGCGACGCGATTTACTTCCCGCCCTGTTAGGAGGGGGAGGTCGCCCGTGGCGTTGGCCGCCACGTCCCGCATCATCTGCTCCACGTTCTCGGCGTAGGGACGTGCGCGCTTGACCCTGGCCTCAGCCTTGCGGAACTTCACCGAGGAGACCGTCTGCAGGGCGGAGAAGACCCTCGCCTGGTTCTTTACGGTGTTGATCTGCCTCTGTAAGTCCCTGGCTGAAGGCAAGCTCTAGCTCCCCTCTTCCTCTCGGGTCTGGTCTCCTTCCTCCCCGTTCTCATCCTCTACGGAGATGTCGACGAGGCTAGTCTGCTCGGGCTCGAAGTTGGAGTCGAAGTGCTCTACGGCCTCGCGCAGCTTCTCCTCGTTCTCATCGGAGAGCTCTTGCTCGGTGCGGATGGAGTCGAGCAGGTCGCCGTGGGCGTCGCGCATAAAGTCGCGGAACTGCCGCTCCCAGTCCATGACATCGTCGGCATCGACCTCGTCCAGGTAGCCATTCGTCGCGGCAAAGAGGACGACTACCTGCTCCTCGACCGGCATCGGGTCGAGCTCTTCCTGCCTGAGGATCGCCGTGAGGCGTTCCCCACGGTTCAGGGTCTGCTGCGTGGCCCTGTCCAGGTCGCTGCCGAACTGGGCGAAGCTGGCGAGCTCGCGGTACTGGTTGAGGTCGAGCCTGAGGGTCCCTGCGACGCTCTTCATAGCTTTTATCTGGGCCGAGGACCCCACGCGGCTCACCGAGTTGCCCGTATCTATGGCGGGACGCTGGCCGGAGTTGAAGAGGTCGGAGTCCAGGAAGATCTGACCGTCCGTGATGGAGATGACGTTCGTCGGGATGTAAGCCGAGATGTCCCCCGCCTTGGTCTCGATAACCGGCAGAGCCGTGAGAGACCCGCCTCCCGAATCCTCCGAGAGCTTCGCCGCGCGCTCGAGCAAGCGAGAGTGGAGGTAGAAGACGTCCCCAGGGTACGCCTCGCGGCCCGGCGGGCGCCTGAGGAGCAGCATCATCTGCCTGTAGGCGACGGCGTGTTTGGAGAGGTCGTCGTAGATCAGGAGCGCGTCCTCGCCACGGTTCATGAAGAACTCGCCGATAGCGCACCCCGCGTAAGGGGCCAGATACTGCAGCGTCGCGGACTGGGCGGCAGAGGCGTTCACCACGGTGGTGTACTCCAGCGCGCCCGACTCCTCCAGGGCGGCGACGACGCCCGCTACGGTGGAGTCCTTCTGGCCGATGGCGACGTAGACGCACTTCACGTCCTGGTCGGCCTGGTTGATGATAGTGTCGAGCAGGATCGAGGTCTTGCCCGTCTTCCTGTCGCCGATGACCAGCTCCCGCTGACCGCGTCCGATCGGGATCATGGAGTCTATGGCTTTGATCCCGGTCTGGAGTGGCTGCTTGACCGGCTGGCGCCTGATGATGCCCGGCGCCACTATCTCCACAGGAAGGGTCTCTTCGGCCTCGATCTCACCCTTCCCGTCGAGCGGACGCCCGAGGGCGTCGATGACCCGGCCGAGCACGCCCTCGCCGACGGGCACGCTGGCCAGCCGCTCCGTGCGCCTCACCGTGTTGCCCTCCTGGATGTGCGTATCGTCGCCGGCGACGATAACGCCTACGTTGTCCTCCTCCAGGTTGAGCGCGAGGCCGGTGATCTTCTCTCCGCGCGTGTCCTCGAACTCCAGCATCTCCTGGTACATGACGTTGGTAAGGCCGTGGACGCGCGCGATGCCGTCCCCGACCTCGAGGACCTGTCCGACCTCTTCGGTCCTTACCCGGTTCTCGTAATCTGTGATAGCGCCTTTGAGTATGGAGGAGATCTCCTCCGGCCTGAGCCTGCCCACTAAACAACACTCCTCTCGAGCATCCCCTCCCGGAGGCTCTCCAGGCGCCCCCGGATACTGCCGTCCATCATGCGTCCCCCGAACCGGAAGACCGCGCCCCCGATAAGCTCGGGATCAACGTTCGTCTCCAGAATAACCTCTCTGCCTTCGAGCACCCTTCCGAGCCGCTCTTTGAGTCGGCCTGCCTGTTCTTCCGAGAGCTCGACGGCGGTCGTCACCCCGACCTCGATCCTGCCGAGGTGTTCTTTGACGAGTTGCTCATAGCGGCCGAGCACCTCCTCCAGGATCTCCTCGCGCCCGTTGTCCACGAGGACCTTCAGGAAATTGGTGCTCGAGGTCTTCATGCCTTCGGTCAGGCCGTCGATGGCCCTGCGCTTCTGGCGCTCGGGTACCTGCCCGCCGTAGAAGAAAAGCCTTAGCTCCTCGCTCTCGTGCAGGGCCGAGACGAACTCGCCGAGGTCCGAGAGTACTTCCTCGAGCTCGCTTCTCTCACGCGCCGCCTCGAAGAGGGCTCCGGCGTACGTGGAGACGGCGCTCAAGCGGTCCCGCTCTCTGCCATCTCGGCTTCGAGATCGTCGAGGGCCTGGGAGATCAGGCGTTCGTGCTCGTCACGGTCTATGGAGCGGCCTATGACCTGCTCTGAGGCCTGGACCACCATATCTGCGACCTCGCGACGGACCTCGCGCAAAGCCGACTCCCGCTCGCGGTCTATCTCCTCGCGGGCGCGCTGGATTATGCGGTCGCCCTCCTCGCGGGCCTCCCTCTTGGTCCGCTCGCGCTGGGCTTCCGCCTGCTTGCGCGCCTCTTCGAGGATCTGCCGGCCCTCGCCGCGGGCCTCCTCGATCTGGCGCCGGTACTCGGCCAGGAGCTCGCGGGCCTCGGCGCGCGTCTTCTCCGCCTCGTCGATGGCGCGTTCGATCTCGGACTGGCGCTCCTGGATCTGCTCGCGGATCGGCGGGTAGACATACCTGACGAGCAAGAACAGCAAGATAAAGAAGGCTATAACCTCCCAGAAGATCAGGCTCGTATTCAGGATGTCGAAGATTCCTGTCTCGTCCATGCTTCTCCCTAGATACTCATCCTAAGATCCTCGACCTAGAAGATCTGAAGCCCTATGAGCAACGCGAATGCCAGCCCGAACAGCGCCTGCGCTTCGACGAGGCCGATGCCGACGAAGAGCCACGTCCTGGATAGTTCGAACGCTTCTGGCTGGCGGTGGATCGAGGCGATGGTCTGCCCGAACAGGTACCCCATCCCGATACCCGACCCGATTACCGCCGTCCCCGCCGCGAACCCGAACCCGACGAGGTAGAGCTGGCTGCTCCCCTGAAGTAGCGCCAGCAGCGGCGGGATGAATGCCAGTATCTCCATTTACATTGCTCCTCTCTGTTATCGCCCCGCCGGAGCCCTAGTGCTCCTGCCGGTACAGGGCTATCTCGATATAAACCTGCGTAAGAATAGCGAATATGTATGCTTGCAACACGGCTACGAAGATCTCGAACCCGAACAACACTACCGCCACAGGCACCGATACTGCGGCCATTAGCGGCGTCCCCGTGTACAGGATAAAGCCGAGGAAGATAAAGATGAGCAAGTGCCCGGCCAGGATGTTCGCGTAGAGCCGCATAGCGAGCGTGAGCGGCTTGGAGAGCTCCGACACCCACTCGATAAAGAACATGAAAGGGACCATGATCGGCTTGGCCGGCATCCCCGGCGGCACGAACGCTTTCACGTATCCTCCGAACCCATTACGCCTGATTCCCACCACCTGGGTGATTATGAACGTAAGCAGGGCCAGAACCAGGGTGAAGGAGATGCTACTCGTGACGGGGAAGCTGTTGGGCACGAGCCCGAGCAGATTCAAGACCAGCAAGAAGATGAACAGGCTCAGGGTGTACGGGAACCACTTTCTCCCCTCTTCGCCCAGCTGGCCACCCATGCTGTTGCGCCCGAAGGCGTAGATCTCCTCCACGATCACCTGGTAAGCACCGGGACGTTCCTTCAGTGTGCGGGCCCCGATGAACATGATCAGGAACGTCAGAGCAGCGCCGATCCACAGGAACACGACGGCTTTGGTTATGGAGATGTCTATGCCGAACAGCGAGAGGTGCACTATGGCGTGCTGCCCCGACTCCCAGGCGTGGATGATCTCCTTCCGCAACTCCGCACCCTGCACCTGCAACAACGCGAGCGTCACTAAACCTCCTACCCCCCGTTCCTATCCCCTACGCCCGCCCCGCGGCCGTACGCGCCCCGAACCTTTACAGCCCCGATCAAGAGCAACACGTTCTCCACGACGTAGACCCCGGCGAACCCGCCGATCAGGGCGAGCGCCGGCCATGACGCCAGAAAGATGGGCGCCCCGACCGCCACCACCGCGAACACGAGCCGTCCGAAGTAGACCGCGACTCCCAGCAGAACCCTCTCCCCCGACATCTTGCCGCCGAGCAACCAGGCCGTGATCGCGATGGACGTAAAACTCACCAGCCCGACCCCGGCCCCGTACAGAAACGCCCCGGCATAGACGGCGCCGAAGTAGTATCCGACGATCGCCGCTGCCCCTACAGACATCACCGCCGTAGCCGCCGCCCCGCCCAGAGCCAGCCGCCAGTGCGCGCTCATCAGCGCCCTACCCTGCTCAAGGTTACGAACAGGTATGTGAGGGCCGCCCCAAACCCGACCAGGAGACCCACCAACAACAATAAAGGCAGCGTCCCGAATAGCCAGTCGAGTAGGTACCCACCCGCCGTAGACACCGCGATGATGACCATGAAAGTAAACCCGAGACCTACGAAACGAGCGTACTCGCCGCTCGCCTGGTTCCTTTGAGATCTGGTGTCGGGCATCACCGGAACTATACCTTACGGGCCAAACTGTTGCAATCAGTGTCAATCTCCGGAAAACGCCCCCTCCTGCAAACCACCGCAGACCGCCCGAGCCGGGTTGCCGCCGTTCCAGCCGAACCTTCCAAGCTTCGCTACGGTCCACGGATCACTCCTCTCGCGACTCTCTACCCAGATGATATCTTGCTATTGACATAACGTCAATAGACACGGTGTCAATAAAGCGGTACATTGTGGTTCATTGGAGAGGAGAGTAGGTTAGAGAGTGGAGATGAGGTGAGCAGGGATAGGGTTCCGCGCAGGCGACGCAAGCCTGAGGAGGCGGAGCGGGCGATACTGGCTGCGGCGCGGGCGTTTCTGGAGGAGCACCCTTTCAGGGAGATGACCATCGAGGGGGTAATGATTCGAACGGGGCTGTCTCGACCTGCCTTCTACGCGTATTTCCGCGACCGCTATGAGGTGGTGACGCGGCTGTTGGAAGGCATCGGGGGTCTGCTGTTCGCGCTGGACTGGCGCTGGCTCTCTGGTGGGGAGGTCGGGGAAGAAGCGAAGGAAGTTCTCGTCGAGGCGTTGAGGGCGGGGTCACAGACCTTCGTCGAGTACGGGCCTGTATTGCGAGCGATCGCTGATGCGGCGGGCTATGATGAGAGGGTTGAGCAGGTTTACAGGTACGGTCTGATCGAACGCCTCGTCGGTGCGGTGGCGGTCCGTATTTCGCGGGACGTGGAGGCCGGTCTGTCATCTGCTGACCTCGACCCCGAAGAGACGGCTCGGGCGCTGGCGCTCATGACCGAGCGTTACCTGTTAGATGCCTTCGGGCATCCCGAGCGCCGGCCTTCGGGCGAAGAGAGCGTGTTGGTATTCCGTACGTTGGAGGCGATCTGGGTCAGGACGTTGTATGGGTAAGGTGGTGCATTGTATCGGACGGTTCGTTGTGTTGGGTTGTTCGTTATTCGGACGGTTCGTTGTATTGGGCGGTGCGTTGTTCGGGCGGGTTTGAAACCCGCCCACGCCATGGCAAGGATAGGTCCTTGTGCGGACCCGCCCAATTGCGGTTAAGGCGTCAGGCGAACCTGACCATGGCCAGGCCGCCTTCGGCCGCGAGCTCCATGGCGAGAGGGTCTGGGTAGCCGCCTGCGTAGTGGACCTCCTCGATACCGGCGTTCATGGTCATCTTCACGCACATCAGGCATGGTTGGTGGGTGCAGTAGATGGAGGCGCCTGTGACGGAGACACCGTGGTAGGCGGCCTGGATGATGGCGTTCTGCTCGGCGTGGAGCGTGCGCTGGCAACTCTCCCGGCCGTCCACAATCCGGATGAGGCACCCCACTTCGTCGCAGTGGGGCATTCCTGAAGGGCTGCCGTTGTAGCCGGTGGTCAGGATGCGTTTGTCGCGCACGATAACGGCTCCTACGGCGAGCCGCGGGCATGTCGAACGGGTGGCGACCTCGTGGGCTATGCGCATGAAGTACTCGTCCCAGGAAGGCCGGACTCTTTTCAGGGCTTCGTGGGAGTTCGAGGTGTCTGCCGCCGGGTCTTCAAAGGGTTCCATAGAGTCTGTCTCCGGCGTCGCCCAGGCCCGGGACGATGAACGAGCAGTCGTCCAGCTCGGGGTCGACGGCTGCTGCGTAGAAGGTCACGTCGGGATGCTCGTTGGAAACACGCTCGACGCCTGGCACGGCGGCGACCGCGTGGAGGCAGGAGATCCAGGTCGCCCCCTCTTCCTTGAGCTTGCCTATGGTGGCCGAGAGGCTTCCTCCGGTCGCGAGCATCGGGTCGAGGACGAGGACCAGGTACTCGTCCAGGTTGCGGGGGAGGTTGACGTAGTACTCGATAGGCCGGGCCGTCTCTTCATCGCGCTGGAGGCCCATAAAGCCGACCGTCGCTGTGGGCAGGAGGTCTAGCGCCCCGTCGAGCATACCGAGGCCGGCGCGCAGGACCGGCACGAGGCAGACGGGACCGGAGATCTCCTCTACCTCCGTCTCGGTCAGGGGAGTACGGATCCGGACCCGGCGGGTGGGCATATACCGTGTGGCCTCGGCGACCATGATCAGGGCGAGCTCCTTCATAGCCTGCCTGAAATCGGCAGTCGAGGTTCGCTCGTCGCGGAGGACCGCGAGCTTGTGGCGGCTCAAGGGACCGTCTACGACGTGGAGATTCTTTACGTCGGGCCTGGTCTCACTCATATAGTGGGTAGGCTTCCGTAAGGGCTTTTGCTCTGTCGCGCAGGCCGTCGGTCTCTCCGCGCGCGGTGGCGACGATAATGTCGGCGATCTCCTGCATCTCGTCTTCACCCATGCCGCGGGTCGTCATTGCCGCGGTGCCCAGCCTGATGCCGCTGGTCACGGTCGGTGGCTCGGGGTCGTTCGGGACCATGTTCTTGTTGCAGGTGACGCCGACGGCTT
Source organism: Rubrobacter sp. (assembly GCA_035563475.1). Classification (GTDB taxonomy): domain Bacteria; phylum Actinomycetota; class Rubrobacteria; order Rubrobacterales; family Rubrobacteraceae; genus Rubrobacter_D. The sequence goes on along the minus strand of DATMVF010000125.1, from coordinate 11,473 downwards.
CCAGGGAATCTTCCAGTTCCTTACCTGTGACGCCGGTATCTTTCAAGTCGACCAGGATCAGGTGGTTGTCCGTCCCCCCGGAGACGAGATCCAGGCCCCCTTCCATAAGCCCCTCGGCCAGTGCCCTGCAATTCTTGACGATCTGGCGGGCGTAGTCTTCGAACTCGGGCTGCAGCGCTTCTCCCAGGGCGACGGCCTTGCCGGCGATCGCGTGCATCAGTGGGCCACCTTGCATGCCCGGGAAGACGCGGCTATTGACTTTCTTGGCGAACTCTTCGCGGCAGAGGATCATCCCCCCACGGGCACCCCGCAGCGTCTTGTGGGTGGTTGTGGTTACGATCTCGGAGTAGGGTATGGGCGAAGGGTGGACGCCTCCGGCGATGAGGCCTGCGATGTGGGCCATGTCCGTCAGGAAGAAGGCCCCGACCTCGTCGGAGATCTCACGGAACTTCTCGAAGTCGAAGATGCGCGGGTAGGCGCTGGCCCCGGCCAGGATCATTTTCGGCCTCTCGCTCAGCGCGATATCTCGGACCTGATCGTAGTCGATGTAGCCATCCTCCCCGACGCCGTAGTGGACGAAGTCGTAGGTCCTGCCGGAGAAGTTGATCTTCATCCCGTGCGTGAGGTGCCCGCCGTGGGCCAGGTCCATGGAAAGAACCTTGTCGCCGGGGTCGACGAGCGCCGCGTAGGCGGCCTCATTGGCCTGGCTTCCCGAGTGGGGCTGCACGTTGACATGCTCGGCGCCGAACAGCTTTTTCGCCCGCTCTATGGCGAGGTTCTCGACCTTGTCTACCTGCTCGCAGCCGCCGTAGTAGCGCTTGCCCGGATAGCCCTCGGCGTACTTGTTGGTAAGGACCGAACCCTGTGCCGCCAGGACGGCGGGCGAGGTGAAGTTCTCGCTCGCGATTAGCTCGATGGTGGTGCGCTGGCGATCCAGTTCGCCTTCGAGCGCCTCCTGGACCTCGGAATCCACGGCCTTGGTGTACGGTCCGATCAAGATCTACCTCCGCTTTAGGGTTAGAAGAGTGCCCGGCACCACGCCGGGAGAAATCGTGGTTGAGCGATCCTGTGGGGCTCTAATCTCCCAGAGTCCTCTCTACCAGTCCTGCAACTGAACGGAGTATAGACCTTCGACGTGAAGGGCTCAAATAGAGGCTAAAGGTTTAAGACAATTGGCGGGCATCTACTGCTCCGTTGTACGGGAGCTCCAGGCTTCTCCGCGGTGGGTTCCCGCTATCGCGGAAGCGACGGTTAAGGACGCCGATCCGATCGGTGTATCTCTACGAGGTTGAGAAAATAGGGATCGTCTAGTGCATCGGGCTGACCATATTGAGCATCACCACCCCCACCACGATGAGGACCAGTGCGACGACCTTGACCACGGTAAATGCCTCGCCGAAGACGCTCACCCCCGCCATCGCGATGAACGCCGTGCCCAACCCCGACCACACCGCGTAGGCCACGCTCACGTCTATGTGCTTGATGACGAGCGCCAGCCCCGCAATGCTCAGAGCGTAGAAGAGCGCCACGAGCGCCGAGTACAGGGGCCTGCTAAAGCCCTCCGAGAGCTTCATGCTCACCGTACCCAACACTTCCAGCACGATGGACACTACCAGCAGCAACCAGCTCATCAGCCCTCCTCTCCTCGCGCCAGCCCGTTGATCTCCCTGAGCACCCGCCCGCGCAATTCCCCTGCAGGCGGAGCCAGCCCGAACAGGTCCGCAAACCATAGCCCGTCGGCGGCCAGACGCAACAGCGTCGCCAGCGCTAGGTCCAACCCATCATCCTCCGCTCGCGCCTGCCACGCCTCAAAGCGTCTCCTCAGTGGCTCCAGCAGCGCCGGATCAGTCGCCATGGCAGCCAGCAGAGCGACCAGCTCCCGAGGCTGCGTTTCCTGCGTCTCTCCCGGCTCGAACGTTGCCCCGGCATACGCCCGCGCCCAGCTCCCCGCAGCGCCAGCTTCCTCCACCTCCAGCCGCTGGCCGATGTCACGCTCGAAACCATCCACCCATCGCAAAACCATTGCAGAGATGAGCGCATCCTTGTTTGGGAAGTGGTAGAGCAACCCACCCTTGCTCACGTCCGCCTTCCCGGCCACAGCGTCGAGGGTCAGCCTCGCCACGCCATCACGCGCCACCACCCTCTCCGCAGCCTCCAATAACCTCGTCCGTGTATTACGCCCTTCAGTAGTCATGTCATTACTATACCGTCTGGACGGTATATTTGTCAAGGTTTCGCCGTCTGCCTAGGGTGCTCTCGCCAGATTCGTCCGTTGCCAATCGGTGTATGATGGTCAAAGCTTAGCTATCTTCGTTCGGTTCTCTCCAAGGGGAGCGCTGCGCGGAACGGCGGGTGCCGTAACCCCGACCAGAGTGCTTGGAGGAGCTTATGGAAATGCTCACGAAATTCCACGACGTCCTGGCAGGGCTGGAGTTGGTGCGCCAGGATTACCTTGCCACCCTCTCCGAGCTGAGGGCTAACGGTAGCTTAACGGAGCTAGATCGGAACCTATTACGCAGGGAGCTAGCCGTTGAACACAGGGTTCGTTGCAGACAAGAGTGGAAGGCTATCATCATCCAACTGAAAGCCGACCAGGACGTAACGACGTAGCGAAATTCTGAGAAGATCTAGACCGAGAACTGCAGCCGGGTCTCCTGGTAAGCGAACAGCGCCCGCCCCCATGGGGCGCGAACGGGGGTGTTTGTTTCTGGCAGACTCGTTATCTCTACCCAAGCGGGTCCAGGGCGAGATCTTCACTGTCCAGCGCGAATCCTGATACGTGTACCTCGATGCCCGGAGCGCTAGCGACCCTGACGCTCGTTGCCGCGCTTGAAGTTGCCCGTGGCGCGGGCGAGCGCGAGCTGCTGTTGGTCAGGGGTCATTGCCGGCAGGTTTCTGATGAGGTTCTCAGCCCGTGCTCCCTTGAGTATGATCTCGCGTTTGCCTTGCTTGCCATGCCAGTGGACGATTAGCTTGCCGTTCTTGGTGATCCGGTACGAAAACTGTTCCTCGCCCATGATTCTCCAGCCACCCTCACCGGTGTGCGAGCTGGGCCAACCTCTGTGCGGACAGCTCGCTGGCAGCACGCACAAGCCTTACGTTGCCTCCCGAAAGGTCGACGACCGCCGAGGCTTCACCGGTACCTCGTTCCCCCCTGACGATGATGTCGACGGCCTCGAGCACGCGCGGGTCCACATCGTCGGTCGCCGCCGTGGCCGGTTCCCCGGAGAGGTTGGCGCTGGTGGCGAAGAGTGGGGCGCCGTAGGCCTCGAGCAGGTCCCGCACGGCCTCGCCGGCTGGCACCCTTACGCCGATGGTGCCTCCGGAGGGGAGATCCAGGACTAGCGTTAGGGGGCCAGGCCAGTAGAGTTCCGCGAGTTCTCTAGCTATCGGAGGCACGTTCGGCGCCAACCCAAAGGCTGCTTCCGCCGAGACGCAGAGGAGGGCTATGGGTTTGTTCGCGTCCCTGCCCTTGATCTCATGAATCCTCGATAGGCCCGACTCGGCGGCGACGAGGCCGACTACTGTCTCCGTGGGAACGAGGGCGACGTTGCCCGCTCTCAGGGCGGCGACGGCCTCTTGGGGCGAGACGGTTCTCATCCCCACTTCAGCAGCACGGCCCGCGGTGTGCCTGCCAGATCGTTGCGTACGCCGAGCGGTACGAAGCCGGATCTAGAGCCCAATTCTTGCACCTTCTCGGCCTGTCCGTCGCCGATTTCCAGAACCACGTCAGCGCCACGTTTCAGCAGCGGGGGCGTCTCCGAGAAGATGCGGCGGAAAAATCCTAGCTCGTCGGTACCGCTGTAAAGGGCCACGGGTGGGTCCCATTCTCTGACTTCCGGAGCGAGACGGCGGGGGGCACTGATCTCGTCCACGTAGGGCGGATTGGAGACGAGGAGGTCGATCGAACCGTTCAAGAAGGTCAAGCCGGAGGCCACGTCGGCCTCGTGAAACCTGACGGCCACGTTGTTCCTGACGGCGTTCTGGCGTGCGATGCGAAGCGCGGTCTCAGAGATGTCCGAGGCGTGTACCTCGCAGTTGGGGCGTTCCTGGGCGATGGAGATGGCGATGGCTCCCGAGCCGGTTCCGACGTCGAGTACGACGCACGGATAGCCTCGGGAGTCAATGAATTCCAGTGCCGCGTCGACGACGCTCTCGGTGTCGGGGCGCGGGATGAGGGTGTCTTCGTTCAAGTCGAGGACCAGGTTCCTGAAATATGCGTAGCCCAGGATACGCTGCACGGGTTCACGCGTCATGCGGCGGGAGATCCAGGCCTCGTAAAGCGACGCCTGCTCGGCCGTCAACTGCACCGCCGAGGCGGCGAGCTCCGCGCGCCCTACGCCGAGCAGCTCGGAGAGCAGGACTTCGGCGGATGCGACGGGCTCGGGGACTCCTGCCCGCTCGAGTCTGGCGGCGGCGCTACGGGCAGCGTCTCGGGCGCTGGCTCGGCCTGTGCCGGCACGCACCGTTCTAGCCCGGGGTTCCTGCGGTTTCGGCGGCGAGTTTGTCCGCCCGCTCCTTGGCGGCGAGGGCCTGCGTGAACTCATCGAGGTCGCCGCCGAGGGTAGCTTCGAGGTTGTGGGAGGTGACGCCGACCCGGTGGTCGGTGATGCGTCCCTGCGGGAAGTTGTACGTACGGACCTTCGCCGAGCGGTCGCCGGTACCGACCTGCGCCTGCCGGAGGGCGCCTTCCTGCTCGGCCCTCTCGCGCATCTCGCGTTCTAAGAGCCTGGACTTCAGGATCCGCATGGCCTGCTCCTTGTTCTGGAGCTGGCTCTTTTCGTTCTGGCAGGTGACGACCAGGCCCGTCGGCTTGTGCGTGATTCTGACCGCGGAGTCCGTGGTGTTCACGCTCTGGCCGCCGGGACCGCTGGAACGGTACACGTCGACCTCCAGGTCTCCCGCGCTGATCTGGACCTCCACGTCCTCGGCCTCTGGCAAGACGGCCACGGTAGCCGTCGAGGTGTGTATGCGGCCCTGGCTCTCGGTCTTGGGCACCCGCTGGACCCTGTGCGTCCCGCCTTCGTGCTTGAAGACCGAGTAGGCGCGGTCGCCGCTAATCTCAACGGCGACCTCCCTGTAGCCGCCGACTTCGGCCGGGCTCGACGACAGGGTACGGTGCTTGTAGCCGAGGCGGTCGGCGTAGCGGGTGTACATATCGTGGAGCTCGCCGGCGAAGAGGGCCGCCTCGTCGCCACCGGCGCCGGCCCGGATCTCGATGATGACGTCTTTGTCGTCGTTGGGGTCGCGGTCGATGAGCTCGGTCCTGATACGCTCGGAGAGGTCTTCGATCCGCTCCTCGGCATCCCTCGCTTCGGCCGCGAAGAACTCCCGCTCCTCCGCGTTCTCGGCCTGGGGGATGAGCTCCCGTGCGTCGCGCCCGGCCTCTATCGTCTGAAGCAGCTCCCTGGAGAGCTCGGCCCCGCGCCGCATGCGCGCGTGCTCTCTGGCGACAGCGGCGTAGCGCCGCTGGTCGTCGAAGATGTTCGGGTCCGAGAGTTCTTGTGTTAACGCGTCGTAGCGGCCGAGCGTCTCCTCGGCCAGCTTCACTACCTGACTATCCAATTCAAATCACCAGTTTGTTCGTAGCCTCGTTCGGCTCGATCTCGGCTTCTTTCTCCATGGAGAGGACCTTCTTCAGGGAGGCCATCGCGATCTCGACCATGTCGTCCGATGGCTCCCGGGTTGTCAACTTCTGCATCTGCAGGCCGGGCCAGACGAGCGCCTGCACCAGCGCGCTGTCCTGGTGGCGCGCGCTCCACATGATGAACTCGAACGCTATGCCCGCCACCAGCGGGATGACGATCACCCGACTGGCCAGCATGTACAACCATCCCTCGACCCCCAACAAGGAGAAGACCAGGATGGAGAGCACGAGCACGTAGAGCACGAAGCTCGTCCCGCAGCGGACGTGGCTGGTGTCGAGCTTGCGCGCGTTTGCGGGGACGAGTTCCTCGTCCCGCTCGTAGACCTTTATCGCCTTGTGCTCCGCGCCGTGGTAGGCGAAGAAGCGTTTGATGTCCTTGCTGAGGAGCGTGATCGCCAGCAGGTAGGCGATGAAGATCGCGATCCTTATGAATCCCTCGACGAGGTTGAAGATGACCGGGTTCTCGATGCTGTTACCAAGGAAAGAGCCGAGCCCCTTGGTCCCCAGCACGGGGGCGACGAGGAAGAGCCCGAAACCGAGCACCAACGCGAAGATGAGCGTACCCGCTATCTCTTTCTTGGAGAGCTCCTGTTCCTCGCCGAGCGCGATGTTCGTGGATATGGTGAGAGCCTTCATCCCCAACCACAGGGTCTCCCCGAGGGAGAGGGCGCCCCTGATAATGGGAAGACGGAACAGCTTGCTACGCCGCGTAACGGAACGGAACCGCTCGGCCCGCAGGTCCATGTCCCCCGAAGGGGTGCGGACGGCCATCCCCCAGAAGTTGGGGGAGCGCATCAGGACGCCCTCCATGATGGCCTGTCCGCCGACCCTCACCGCGTTCGGCCTTACTGCCTGTTCTGGCGAGCCTGGCGGCGATTCTGGAAGCGCTGCACCCTACCGCCGGTGTCTACTATGCGCTGCTTGCCGGTGTAGAACGGATGGCACTCCGAGCAGAGGTCCACCGTGATCGTGTCCCCCGCCGTGGATCGAGTCTCGAACTCATTGCCGCACATGCAACGCACCAGCGTCTTCGTATACTCCGGATGTATACCAGTCTTCATTCGAACCTCCATTCTCGACGATACCCACTCATTTTACCGCAGCAACTCTAGGGAACAGGGAGTAGGAAAGGAAGCAAACCCTACTCCCCGGACTGCGAAGCGGTCCTACCCGCGGACGCGCTGGAGTTCACGCAGGAACTCGGGGTTTGTGCGGGTTTCTTTGAGCTTCTGGATCAGGAGCTCTATCTTCTGGCTGGTGTCGAGGGCGTTGAGGATGCTGCGGACCTGCCAGACCCTCTGGGCCTCGGCCGGCTCCATGAGCAGTTCCTCCTTGCGCGTCGAGGAGTCCTCGATATTGATGGCAGGGTAGATCCTGCGGTTCGCGAGCTTCCTGTCGAGCCTGAGCTCCATGTTGCCCGTGCCCTTGAACTCCTCGAATATGACCTCGTCCATCCTGCTTCCCGTCTCCACGAGCGCGGTCGCCAGGATGGTCAGGGATCCGCCGTTCTCGATGTTGCGCGCGGCCCCGAAGAACTTCTTGGGCGGGTAGAGCGCCGCCGAATCGACGCCGCCGGAGAGGATCCTTCCGGAAGCGGGAGCGGCGAGGTTGTATGCACGAGAGAGCCTGGTAATGCCGTCGAGCAGGACGACGACGTCCTCTCCCTCCTCGACCAGGCGCTTGACGCGCTCCAGGACGAGTTCTGCGACGGCGATGTGGTTGTCGGCGGGCTGGTCGAAGGTCGAGGCGACGACCTCGGCCTCCTCTACGCTGCGTTGCCAGTCGGTGACCTCCTCGGGGCGCTCGTCGGCGAGCACGACGAAGAGTTTCGTCTCCGGGTAGTTGGCCGCGATGGACTGGGCTATCTGCTTGAGGATCGTGGTCTTGCCGGCCTTGGGGGGCGAGACGACCATGCCACGCTGGCCCTTGCCTATGGGGGCGACCAGGTCTATGACGCGGGGGGCGATGTCGTTCGGCTTCCACTCCAGGCGCAGCCGCTCCATCGGATACAGCGGCGTCAGGTCGTCGAAGTTCGGGCGCCAACGGCCCTTCTGGGGCTCCTGGCCGTTAACGGTCTCTATGCGTACCATTGCGGGGTACTTCTCGCCTTCGCGGGCGGGACGGATCTGGCCGACTATGTAGTCGCCACGCCTCAGGTTGAAGCGCTTGATCTGGCTGGTCGAGACGTAGACGTCGCCCTTGCTCTGGCTGTAGCCCCCCGTCCTTAGGAAGCCGAAGCCGTCGGGCAGCACATCGAGGATACCGCTCTGCACGTTCTCCTCGCCGCCCTTGCCGTCCCTATCGCCCCGCTGCTCCTGACGGCGGTCCTGCCGGCCGTTCTTACGGTCACGGCGGCCGCGTTCCTGGCGCTGGCGCTCGACCTGTTCGGTGGTAGCGAGGTTCGTGTCGGCCTCGCCGAAGCCGTCTACGGGCGCCACAGGCGTCTCCGCCGGTGCGCCGTTGGGGGCGTCTGTCGTTACGGGGGCTTCCTGCGTTGCGGTTGCTGAGGAGCCTCCGTTGGTCGCGGTTTCGTTTTGCTGGCTCGCCGCCTGCTCGGTCGCGACCTGGTAGATCATCTCTGCCAGCTCCGGCTTGCGGTATTTGCGGTACTGCTTTATCCCTAGCTGCGAGGCGATCTGGTGCAAATCACTCAGGCGCTTGCGCTCCAGGGTAGCTCTTTCGGTCATGTTTGTACTCCACCTCTCCTGTTTACGATGCGAGAATGTCTTTCGACGAACTTCTTCACGGGTTTGTCAAAGCTGGAAACCCCGCCGCCCTGCTTCGGGCTCTAGGGCATGGATGGTGTCCATGAATCTTACCACACGAGGCTCGGTCGACATGACGACCGTATGCGTCCTGGCACCACCCCGGAAGTATCTTACCCCGTTGAGGGTCTCGCCGGGGGTGATCCCTGTCGCTACGAATAGCACGTCGGTGCCCCGGATCAGGTCGTCCAGCGTAAGCTTACGCTCGGGGTCTGCAAAGCCGTACTCCTCGAGCTTCTCGACCTGGGAGCGTTGCGTCGGCCACATCCTGGCCTGCATCTCCCCGCCGAGGCACTTCATGACGGCGGCTGCGAGGATACCCTCGGGGGCGCCTCCAATACCGATGATGGCGTGCAGGTCGGCCCCACGCATACCCACGGCTATGGCAGGAGTAAGGTCGCCCTCCGGCCTTATCTGGATGCGGGCTCCCGTCGTTCGGATCTCCTCTATCAGGGTCTCGTGCCTGTCGCGGTCGAGCACGGCGACGTTGATCTCTTGGGGCCTTCGACCAAGGGCCTTCGCTATAGCCTCTATGTTTTCCGAGACGGGGGCGTCTATGTCGATGTTGCCCTTCGCACCGGGGCCGACGATCAGCTTGCTCATGTACATGTCAGGGGTCCTGAGCATGCTCCCCCTTGGGGCGGCAGCGACTGCCGAGATCGAACCTTCCTGCCCCTTTACGAGCAACTGCAAACCCTCGATGGGCTCGACCGCCAGGTCGGCTTCGGGCCCTCTGTTTCCGAGCGAGTCGTCCACACCGACTATCCCGGGATGGCTCTTGGGCGCCCTGAGGCGCCCCATCTCGTCGAGACGCTGCTCGCGCAGCACCGCTACTCTTCCGGAGACCGGCACGCGCTCCAGCTCCTCGCGGAAAGCCTCCGTAGCAAGCGTGTAGGCCCGCTCCGAATCTCCCGAACCTTCGAGGCGCGCCACCTTGAGCGCGACCTGCTCGGTTACGGCAGCGTATTCCACGGCAGCCGAGGCGATGGTTCCCGAAGGGGAATCAGTAACGTTAATGGGCTCTCACCGAACCTCCCATGACCCATCAAGATAGACCGCACGCCACGGAACGCTCTCGTGGCTGGGCCTGCGTCGAATCGGTGCGGAGTGGTCCCGAAGAACCAGCGTACCTGACACCGAGATTATACACCAGCGCCGGTAAGTCGACCACCGGCTCAAGGCACCCTGTTTGCCACCGCCTCCCGAGCGAGCCTGAGCAATTCCCGGTCCAGGCCCTCGCCCACGGGGTCGTTATCGCAGTAGAAGACGGGCTTCCCCTCCGCAGTACCCCGGCGGGTAACGACGTCCACCGCCGCCGCCTTTATCTCGGTAAGATACGCCTCTACTCCCGACATCTCTTCAAGGTCGGCGCCGAGACGCTTTCTGTCGGAGAGGTTCCCCGAGGCGGCGACCACCTCGCAACCGTAGTATTCCTCGAGGTGCCTGGAGAGGGTGTCGAGCACGGCTGGCGGCGCCGTCGAGACGTATCCGACCCGCAACCCCTCGACCTCTCCGACCGGACGGGGCCTGAAGACCGTGGGGATCACGACCAGATCAGGACGCAGTTTGCCTATCGCAGCAATGAGACCGCGGACCTTCTCGCCGTCTGCCATCGGCTCCTCGCTCATGGTGAGGAGGACCAGGTCTGAGAGTAACAGGCGGTAGGTGCCGAGAAAGCCTACTATGTATTCGGGGTCCTGGTTGGCCCCTGCGACGAGCACGCGCCGCTCCACCTCGACCGGGGGCATGGCCGCCCCCGAGCCGTCGAAGAGGGTAACGCTGGTCTCGAGGCCGTTCGCGATCCCGGCCCCTTCCAGAACGTTTGAGATGAAGGGTTCGCCTGCCAGACCGCCGCCGCACCTGCGGCATCCGACGGTGGTGACCCTGCTGAGGGCCGCCGTCTCGTAGTAGTCGCTCGCAGCGTGCGCCCCACGTCCGAGCGCCTCGAGCAGGTACTCGCTGCCAACCTCCATCTCGTGGCCCTCGATGACCTCGGGGTGCCGCGGCCCACCGCGGCCCATCGAGACTACGCCGGGGTCGAATCCCTCACGGGCCAAGAGACGCGCCAGGTAGCCCGAGATCGCCGTCTTCCCCACCCTCTTGCCCGTCCCGATTACTGCCAGAGAAGGCTTGGTCGAGACGGGGCGAAAGTCCGGCGGTTTCAGCTCGAAGTCGCTTCCCAGGTAGCGGGCCCCGGCGTGGAGGGCGAGAGAGGCTATCTTCATCCGTTCTCTGTAGCCGATCACGGGTTCGTCGGAGAGGTCGACGACGATGTCGACCTCGTATTCGGAGAGCGCCTTCTGTACTGCGGAGACGGGGTCTTTGCCCTCGACCAGCGGGACGCCGTAATCGGTGCCTTCCCTGATCTTCTCGGTGCCGCCCAAAAAGGCTGCGGCGACTCCCACGGCGTGCAAAGACTGCTCTACGCTCTGCATCGCGTCGAGGACGACTGGAGGATAGTGCTCGCCGTCGATAAGGAACAGCGCCCGCACGAAGTTCTAGCTCAGCGTTCGCCGCTTGCGAAGGTCCTCTTGTCTGCCATCGGCCTGGCCCTCTTCGAAATGCAGGTACTGGTGGGTTGCGGAGTCGAAGTCCACTATCATCTCGCGGTCCTTGAAAGGGTACTTGCGGAAGACCCGCACCCGCCCGTCCTCGATCTCTATTACGTTGTAGCAGGGACGAGTGTTGCCCCTGAGGCGGGTGGTCGAGGCCGTCCCCGCGTTGACGATGAACATGTTCTCGAGCTTCCAGGAGTAAGGCACGTGCTTGTGCCCCGAGAGGACGAGGTCTACCTCCGTGTCGGCGAGTAGCTCGAGCACATCCCCAGCATCGTAGATGATGTTGCGCTCCCTCCCCGTTCCGGGGATGGGGATCAGGTGGTGGTGGATGACGAAGATCTTGAGCTTGTCTTCGGCCATGGCGAAGGTCTCGTAGATGAACTCGTAGTGCTCGCGGCCGACACGCCCGTCGTCGAGGTCGGGCTCGGAGGAGTCCACGGCGACCATGACGGCCTCTTCGAAGTCCAGTATCGAGTAGCGCTCCCCGAAGAGCCGCTCGAAGT
>DATMVF010000124.1:0-2759 GCA_035563475.1 Rubrobacter sp. | reverse complement strand
CGGCTCGTCCTCCCCGCTCGTCTCAGGCGTGTGGCAATTCTACTAGCTCGGTGAGCACCCCGAAGGCACCCCTGGGGTGGACGAAGGCCATTCTGGTCCCCCCTGCCCCCCTCCTCGGCTCCTCGTCTATGACCTCGACGCCATTACGCTTGAGCTCAGCCAGAGTCACGCTGAGATCCTCGACCTCGAAAGCGACGTGGTGGAAGCCCTCGCCGCGCTTCTCCAGGAACTTCCCGACAGGTGAGTCCGGGCGGGTCGGCTGGACGAGTTCGATGCTCGATTCCCCGACCTGGAACGTGGTGGCGACTATCCCCTGCTCCTCTACGACCTCTGGTTCTCCGGGCACGGCCCCGAAGTTCTCCTCGTAGAACCTCGAGGCGGCCTCGATGTCCTCAACCGCATAACCGAGATGGTAGATCCTGTTGAGCACTCTTCTCTCCTGCTCGCACTCCGCCGACAGGAATAACGATTGTAGTCTATCCAGATCCGATAGAATCAAGGAGGAACATACGGGTAGGAGGCGAGGATGGCACAGGGTGTGATGCGCAAGATTGGAGAGCTTTCGGCGGAGCGCGAGCGACTCCTGGTAAGGGAGGGTACGCACCACGCGGACTCCGATGACCGCGAGCGCCTGCAACAGATTGATCACGACCTGCAGGTCCTATGGGACCTGAGACGCAGGGAGCTGGCAGGCGAGAGGGTCGACCTAGGCGAGGACTTCCTCGACCGTTACACCGTCGATCCGGGCCGCGACGCACCCGGCAGGTAGGGCGGGGCGTAAGGCGCCGTCGTGACGAGGCATAGGGGCGCTTCGCGTGTCAGGGCGGGTGTCGAACCCGCCCACCTACCTAGAATCCCAGGCGCGTGTTGATCTCGGCCCATTCGGCCGTCGAGGAGATCCGGTCTAAGACCTTCTTCAGCTCCAGCATGTCGTCCTCGGAGAACGCCTCGCGGCCAGCGTCGGGGACAAAGTTCATCACGCGTCCGTCGGAGTAACGGACGACGACACGCGTGACCCCGACGCCTTGCTCCATCGGCCCGATTGCCTTCCTGGTTCGCTCTATGCCGTGCAAATCTTGCCCCTTTAGTTCTTCTTGCCTTTGCGGATGCTGTGGCCTATGGAGTCGAGGTAAACCGCCATCTGGTGCAACTCGTAAGACTCGAACTCCTCGCGCTGCTTCGGGGTGAAGATGTCCTCGTCGCCGTTGTCGAACTCGATGACGATCTCCTTGATGCCGTAGGCGTCCATGCCGACTCCCGCCACGTCGAGCGGACTTCCCCTCCAGTGTCTGTCCGTCTCTTCCATCAGCCGCTCCTCTCCACCGCGCGAAGATCCGCCCGGTCTTTGCCTTCCGTTTCACGTACGAATACTAGAGTATCGGCGGCGCGCGCGTAAGTCATAACGGCCACAAGGGACTCGCCGCGACGAGCAGGGGGGCGACGAGGAGAGCGGGGAGCATGTTGGCCACCCTGATCTCTTTCAGATCGAGCAGACCCAGGCCAAGGCCGAAGATCAGGATGCCTCCGGTCGCGGTCGTGGACGAGATCATGGGTCCGGTTACGACCGCGTCCAGAAAGGCGGCCCCGAGCGTGAGCGCGCCCTGAACCACGAGGACCGTCCCGGCCGAGAGCAGAACGCCCCACCCCAGCACGGAGGCGAAGGCCAGCGCCGCGATGAAGTCGAGGGCGCTCTTGAGAGCGAGGAGGCTGTAGTCTCCGTTCAAGCCGTCCTGGAGCGAGCCGATCACCGTCAGCGGGCCGACGCAGAACAGGAGGCTCGTCGTCACGAATGCCCGGCTGACCGGACTCTCGCCCTTCGAGAATCTCTCCTCCAGACGGTCTCCCAACCGCCGTAGCTGCGCGTCCAGATCCAGGAGCTCCCCGACTGCGAGACCCAGGATCACGCTGACAAGCGGCACGAGCACATTGTCGAACTCCAGGAAGTGCGAGACGCCGACGAGCAGCGTTACGATACCGATAGCCTGCATCGCCGTCGAGCGCATGCCCTCGGGTAGCCTGGCGCCCGCGAGAGTGCCGATACCACCGCCGGCGAGCACGGCGAGAACGTTGATAGCGGTTCCGATTCCCACGGGAGCAAGCAGTATATGACAAAAGGATCTCCCCTATCCGTAGTAAGTCGGACCGGCCGCCGGGTACCTGCGGCCCGTTACCTGGGGTCTTCGGCCTCTTTCGTAGGGGGACCTTGGGACGAATCCGGCTTCTGGCGGGGGAGCAAGAGCACGAACGTGGAGCCCACGCCCGGCTTGCTCCTGGCCGCTACGGTGCCCCCGTGGGCCTCGGCGATCTGGCGGGCGATGGAGAGTCCGAGGCCCACTCCCTCCTCGGTCCGCGCAGCGTCCGCCCTGTAGAAGCGCTCGAAGACGAGGGGCAACTGGTCCTCGGAGATCCCGACCCCCGTATCAGAGACCGCCAGCGCCACGCCGCCGTCGTACTCTTCCACCCTGACCGCGACGCTCCCGCCGCTGGGCGTGTACTTGACCGCGTTGTCGATGAGAATGGAAGCCACCTGCAGTACGCGCCCCCGGTCGAAGGTGGCCGCGATCTCGTGTTCGGTGGGGACAAACTCGACGGACACCTTGCCGTTGGATGCGGTCTCGGTCGCCTCCTTAGCGACCGCACCGAGGTCGTAACGCCCTACCTCCATGGGAGGGCCCTCATCCCCGCGAGTAAGCGTTAGTAGGGACTCGATCAGGCCGCGCATCTTCCCTGCCTCCCTGCGGATGGTGCTGACGCTCCGA
>DATMVF010000123.1:0-9040 GCA_035563475.1 Rubrobacter sp. | reverse complement strand
CCCCGAAATCGGAGGGGACAACGACGAGCTGCTTCCAGAGGCGGTCCGAGTGCTCGCGCGCGAACTCCCGTGAGAGGTCGTCGAGCTTGCCCATGCGCTTCACCGCCACCAGGAACGCTTCATCGGTGGCAAGCCCCGCGTCGACCAGGACCGCTACCTGCTCGCGCAGGTGGTCCTCCAGCTCCGCTACGTCGACGGAATGGATCGCCTGCCGGTGGCGGAGGTAGCTCCGCCATCGGTCGATCTGCTCCTCGAGCGATACCGCGTCACCTGGAGCCGGCATCGCTCAGGCTCCCTGTGGCAGTGGCGCGGCTGCCGCCGGGTGGCTGGCCGGGACGGAAAGGGAGAGCGCCCGCCAGACGCCCCGCAGCGTATCGTCCACCGCCTGCCACTGCCTGCGTTCCTCGCCGAGCTGAGCCCGGCCCTGGGACGTGATTCGGTAGTACTTGCGACGGCGGCCGCTCTCCGCAACTTCCCACCGCGCTTCGACGTGGCCGAGCCGCTCGAGCCGATGCAGAACGGGGTAGAGCATCCCGTCCGTCCACTCCATGCGCCCCCCGGACAACTCCCGAACTCGCTTGAGGATGGCGTAGCCGTAGCTGTCCTCTTCGGCCAGGATCGCTAGGACGATCGGCGTTGAGGAAGCGGCTATGAGGTCCTTGTTGATCTCCATGATTTCACGCGTCGCGCTAACGAACTCTAACTCCGGTGTACATAGCGGCATTATACATGGCAGTGCTATGTATACCAATCTTCAGTCCGGTAGATCTACTGCCGGGGGTGAGATCGATGTGCGTGGTGTTCTCCTTCTTGGCATCCACAATGGAGAGACGCTGTCTGAACCTAGCAAAGGCAGTACTCAGTGCCTCCTATATAATTGCTTACGTCCGGCGGTAAAGAGGATTCCGAGTAGGTCTGTGGCCGGCACGAGCCTCGGCCCTGTTTTCCCGAGAGGAGCCTCCAAGATATCCCATCCCTGGCACGACGTACCGATCGGTGACGAAGCCCCGCAGAGGTTCACGACCCTGATCGAGATCCCCAAAGGCTCCAGGGTCAAGTACGAGTTTTGGACAAAGAGACGGGGTTGCTCAAGGTGGACCGAATCCTGTACTCGGCCGTGATCTACCCGGCCAACTACGGCTTTATCTCAAGAACCCTGGGGGACGACGGCGATCCACTCGACGTGTGCGTCTTGATGCAGGAACCGGTCCAGCCCCTTAGCTTGCTGAGTGCACGCCCGATCGGGATGATGAACATGGTCGACGAAGGCGAGAGCGACGAGAAGATCATCTGCGTCCACCCCGACGACCCCGAGTACCGCTCCTACGAACACCACGGAGAGCTCCCAGAGCACAGTCTGGCGGAGCTCCAACGCTTCTACCAGGACTACAAGGTGTTGGAGGGCAAGGAGGTGGATGTGGGCGAATTCTACGACCCACAGGCGGCCAAAGATGCCGTCAGGCACGCGATACGCCTCTACGACGAGCACTTCGTTCAAACGAGTCAAGCTTCGGGCGCGAAAGCAGAGTGAGCGGGCTGGTAAGTTTAGATCCTTCTGGTGCGGGCAAGAACGTCGGACAGAGATGCCAATCGCGCGGAAGAAGGGAGACTAAGTGGCGGAGCAGCACACCGAGCAGACGATCAGGGTCCGCCAGGTCACGGACGTGCAGGTCTCGTGGACCGAACGGGGTCGGGGGGAGCAAGGTGCCTTCACGGTACAGTTGATCCTGGACAGTGGTGCCGAGGAGTATGTTTTGCAGCCCACTGCTGAGGACACCAAGGTCATGGTCGAGCTCTTCAAGCGGGCCAACGCCGTCTATTTCGACCTCGACCGGAAGGTACTTGTCCCCAATAATATCCCCCTGGGTTAATCAACCCGAAGGAACTACAGGAGGACTGGAGTGGCTGAACAACACACCGAGCAAAGCATCATGGTTCGTCAGGTCACTGACGTGCACGCGAACTGGAGCGAGCAGGAGCGCGGCGCGCCCGGCAAGTTCTCGTTCCAACTCATCCTGGACAGCGGCGCCGAGGAGTATGCGATCCGCCCCCCTGCCGAGGACGCCGATGTACTGGTGGAACTCTTCACACTCACCGACAAGATCTACTTCGACATGAGCAGGCAAGTCCTGATCTTCGGGGATGTACCGATAGGAAGTTAGCGGAACCGCGGAAAGACAAAGGGCCCCGACCGGGCCCTTTGTCTTGTGTGCCGAACAGGCTAGAACCTCTCTATGGAGGCCCCAGTGATCCGTTTACGGGTCTTCAGAACTCGAAGATGATGCGGGACTTGCGGCGAGAAGAGCTGCGCCTGCGGAGAAGTAGCCACAAAACAAGTCCGCCGCCGAGCACCAGAAGAAGGCCTGTACCCGAGGTCAGGAACGCTACTGCGCTGCTCTGGGCGGTCGCGACTGCGGGACGCTGCTGGATGTCCTCTGGGGTCGCCGTGCCCTCCAGGATGTCCTTGAGATTTTGCAGGTCCTGCTGCACCATCAGCTCGGGGTTGGCGACGATCCTTGAGGCAACCTCACCGGCCTTGCCACCTGGCGCGTCCCAGTAGTTCATCTGGACCTCGACGCGGGTACGATCCTCATTCACCTTCTGAAAGCGCACCTGCCCAGAAGTCTGAACCTGGCCGTTCTCGGTGTTCCACCCTATCGCCTCGTTGGGCTTGTTCTGGGTCGTCTTTGCATCGAACTCGAGCTTGGCCCCCAACGGACCCTTGACCACCCAGTGGGTCGTGTCGGGACCTGTTGATCGGATCTCTTCGACGTTGGTCATAAATTGTGGCAAATTCTCCAGAGTCTTCCAGTAATCGTAGACCTTCTCGACCGGAGCCTCTATCTCCACACTTGATTCCACACGCTGCGGCATCTGTCCTCCTGTGCCGACTACAGTCATCCAAGCGGCCTTCTTACCCCTCTCGCCGATGAGTAAACCAGCCAGCCTCTGACCTACGCAAAAACCGGGTCCCGTTCGAGACGGAACCCGGCGAAGTGGTGTGTTATCGAGCTCCTATGTTCTTCTAAGCGCTTCTTCGCTGGTCTTCGTGCTTGCCCTCAGCGAACTCCTCGACGATCTTGGCGCAGAACGCCTCCAGGTCGTCGGGGTTGCGGCTCGTGACGAGTCCCTGGTCGACGACGACCTCTTCGTCAACCCAATTGCCGCCAGCGTTGCGGATGTCGGTCTGGAGGGTGGGGTATGAGGTCAGGGTACGTCCCTTCACCACGTCGGCTTCGACGAGCTTCCATGGTCCGTGGCAGATCGCGCCGACCGGCTTGGCCTGCTCGAAGAAGGAATGCACGAAGCTCACGGCTTCGTCACTGCCACGCAGATTGTCAGCCCCCACAGTGCCACCGGGAATGACCAGACCGTCATACTCGTCGGCGGAGACCTCCGAAAACGTCTTCTCTACCGTGAACGTGTCACCAGGGTTGACGTCGCTGTTCATGGTCTGGGCGTCTCCCGTCTGGAGGCCCACGACGTCGACCGTGGCGCCTTCGCTCTCTACCGCCTTCTTCGGCTCCTCGAATTCGACCTGCTCGGTGCCTACCGGAGCCAGGAGGATGGCTATCTTCTTGCCCTGTAACTCGTTGGCCACTGGGATGCTCCTTTCGATGGACTTACACCCTTTGGGATACCCGACGAAAGCAGCGACCAAACGGTCGAGATCGTTTCTTAAGAAAGCTTTACAAACTTGTTACGAGCGGGTCAAAATCTCGGGACCGTCCTGACCAAGAACGAAAGTCTCCTCGGCCTTGGCGCCTACGAGCGAGGGGTTCCAAGCGAAAGCCTGGCCCTGTCTTATCTCCTGCCGTGTTTCTGGCGTCGCGATGATCTCCCGCGACGCATATCCAGTCATCCCTCCCTGGTGGTGATCCCTCCACCCTTCGGGGAAGCCGGCCTCGGCGTAGAAGCGGCGGCAATCCTCGAAGGCCTGGGCCAAGGTACTTCCCTCGCGGGTAGCCTCCCCCCTCATGCGACGCAGGATATCCTCGCAGGCCTCCTGGCGCCCGGCCGTCTGCGGGTCTGGGTCCTGGAAGTAGACCATACGCGTAAGGCTCGCGAAGAGCCCGCCGCGCTCGGCGCAGACGACGAGCATAGCCTGCTTTCCCAGGGGCCCGCCATGTGGGACAGGATGCCGGTGACGTGCGAGGCGCTCCCCAGTGGCGGCAAGGAGAACGGGTGCGTACATGCCGCGTCTGAGGCAAGCGGACGATAGCTCCGCTGCGGCCTCAAACTCGTCCGTTTCTGAAGATAAGGAGTCTGCGGTCTCGGACATTGCCTGGACTGTGTCCTCGCCCAGGCGCCGGTAGTCTTTGATCGCGTCTTCGTCGAGGACGTAGCGCAGCGGTGAGATCTCGGCTGACAGATCCGGGCCAGACGTAGAAGGAAAGTCCGTCCCCACGCCGGCGCCGCCGGTCAGATCTCGCAGGAGCGTGGAGGGCTCTTCGTGCCAGCTATGCTCTACCAACTCCATCTCCGGCGTCTGCTCCTCGCGCATCCTCGGTGCCTCGATGTTGTTCGTCAGGATGCAGGCGCTATCCGGGGTGAGCAGGACACTGGCCACGCCGTCGGGGTCGCCGTGGTCTACCCTGTTATCCGCGCCGCCCGTGTACCAGGCGAAGTTCGCCGGACTGCTCAGGAGAAGCGCCCCTACGCCGTGTCTGTCCATCAGCTCCCGCAAACTGCGATCTCTGGTCTCTCTGCTCATCTACGTGCCTCCCAACGGTATAGCCATAGCATGTCAGCGCGCTGCCTGCGGCAGCTTGACAGCACTTCAGCATTTCAGCTCTTTTCGGAGTAGCCGATCGCTCTCAGGCAGGTGCGTGATTCGCCGTGGGTCGATACTGTTGCAAATCGGTCTAGTCTGCAATCTCCGCCCCTGCCGCCGGGACGAACTCGTAGAACGCGGGCTCCTCGAACCGGCTGCTGGCGAAAGCCCGCTCGCAAGCTTTCGTTAGCGCGGCGGTCTCGTCTTCGGGTACGAGGGCGATCGCGCATCCGCCGAAACCAGCGCCCGTGAGACGCGCCCCCCTGGCGCCGTGCTGTTCCGCCGCTTCTACGAAGGTGTCGAGCTCGGGGGTCGAGACCTCATAGTCATCGCGCAGAGAGGCGTGCGAGGCGTACATCAGGCGCCCGAACTCTTCGAAGTCTTTGTCTGTGAGCGCATCGACCGCCTCTAGGACGCGGGCGTTCTCGGAGATGACGTGCCTGGCGCGCATCAGCTCCGCTCCGGAGAGGAGATTCAGGTCCTCTTCAGTGGCGTCGCGCAATTCTTCGACACCAAGCATCTTCGCCGCCCGCTCGCACGTCGCCCTCCTGTCGTTGTAGCCAGTGTCGGCCAGGCCGCGCTCCACGCGGGTGTCGCAGACGACAAGGGCCAGACCCGCCGCTTCGAGGTCGAGCGGCACACGCTCTGCATCCAACGAACGGCAGTCGACTAGCAGGGCAGCACCGGCCTCGCAGAGCAGGGAGGCATACTGGTCCATGATGCCGGTACCCACCCCTACGTAGTCGTTCTCGGCCCGCTGGCAGATGACGGCGAGGTCGGTGCGGCCGACCCCGAGTCCGAAGAAAGCATTCAGGGCGAGCGCCGTGGCGGCCTCGATGGCGGCGGATGAGGAGAGTCCCGAGCCGAGCGGCACGTTCCCGGCGAAGGCTGCCCTGAACGCCCCGATCTCGTGTCCAGCCTCCCCCATCGCCCACACCACGCCGCGCGGATAATCGGCCCAGGAAGAGTCTTTGTCGTCCATCTGGCGTGTCTCGTCGTAGTCGGCAGAGTAGAGGCGGGTTTCAAACCCGTCCCTATGGTCGGTTCCTAATGCGACGGCGACGCGGCGGTCGATGGCGCAGGGGAGAACGAATCCGCCATTGTAGTCGGTGTGCTCCCCTATGAGGTTCACGCGGCCGGGGGCGCTGGCTACAAGTTCGGGATCCCCGCCGAATTGTTCTTTGTATGCCCGGGCCGCTCTCTGTTCTGTCTCTCGCAAGGCAGGCTCCTACTCGTAACCGTTGGGATGGTTCTGCATCCAGGTCCAGGCGTCGGAGATCATGGTCTGAAGCCCTGGCTTCTCTGGTCTCCAACCGAGTTCGGCCTGGATCTTCTCGCTCGAGGCCACGAGCGTAGGCGGGTCTCCCGCCCGCCGCGGGTCCTCGACGGCGTCTATGATCTTGCCCGTGACGCGGCGGGCGGCATCGACTACCTCCTTGACCGAGAAGCCGGTTCCGTTGCCGAGGTTGTAGACGCCGTGCTCTCCCGGTTCGGCCGCCTCGAGTGCCAGCAGATGGGCGCGGCCGAGGTCTTCGACGTGGATGTAGTCGCGTACGGCTGTGCCGTCACGCGTCGGGTAGTCGGTGCCGAAGATCTTCACGGACGAGCCCTCCGCCGCGGCCCTGAGAACGAGAGGGATCAGGTGCGTCTCGGGATGGTGATCCTCCCCGAACCGGCTGCTCGCCCCAGCCACGTTGAAGTAGCGAAGGCTCGTCGCCGCCAGCCCACGAGCCCCGCACACGGCGCCGATGAGCCGGTCTACGGCGAGCTTGGAGCTGCCGTAAGGGTTGGTGGGCAGGGCCGGGGCAGTCTCTTGTATGGGCACCTCCTCCGGCTCCCCGTAGACGGCGGCCGTCGACGAAAAGACGAGCCGCCCTGTACCCGCCTCGCGCATCGCCTCCAGAAGGTTGAGCGTTCCGCAGACGTTGTTGCGGTAGTAGATCTCCGGCTGCTCTACCGACTCGCCGACGAGGGAGAGCGCCGCGAAGTGGAGCACGCCGTCGAAGCCTTCGGAGAGCGTCTCGCGGACGAAACCGGCGTCCATGAGGTTCCCTTGCAGAAGTCGCGTCCCTTCGGGTACGGCCTCACGGTGTCCTTTGGAGAAGTCGTCGAGCACGACCGTCTCGTGGCCCGCATCGACGAGCTGGGAAGCGACGACGCTACCGATGTAACCGGCTCCGCCTGTCACAAGTACCTTCACGAGCCTTCGATCTTCCCGCGCAAGGTCTCGGCGCTCACTTCGGGCAGAACGTCCATGATGAACGCGCCGGCCCCGGTCTCGCTGCCGGCGAGGTACTTCAGCTTGTCCGCGGTACGGTTCGGCGGGTAGAACTCGATGTGGAAGTGGGCGATGCCACCGTAGGCTCCGCCTTCCGTGGGCGCCTGGTGCATGACCATCATGTAGGGGAGCGAGAAACCGAAGAGGCTATCGTAGCCGACGAGCAGCCGCTTGAGTACTGACGCCAGGTCGCGGCGTTCCGCGCTTTCGAGATCCGCTATGGAGGGCGCGCAACGATGCGAATAGACGTGAGCCTCGAAAGGGAAATGGGCGTAGAATGGGATGAAGGCCGTGAAGTGCTCGCCTTTGATCAGTACCCTGCGGGCGTCCTCGTGCTCCTGGGAGAGCAGATCGCAGTGCAGGCAGCGGCCTTCGTTTTCCGCTCTGTACTCTATGGCAGCCTCCAGCTCTTTCGCGGGACGCGGTGGGATGAATGGGTAGCCGTAGATCTGGCCGTGCGGGTGGTGCAGGGTCACTCCTATAGCCTCGCCCTTGTTTTCGAAGATGAAGACGTAATCGACCTCTTCGCTGGCGCCGAGCTCTTTGTAGCGGTCGGCCCAGACATCGATGAGGTTCCTTATGCGGCGCTCGCTCATGGTCGCAAGCGTAGCATCGTGGTCATCCGAATAGAGGACTACCTCGCAGATTCCGCGCCCTGGGGCCGTCGGCGTCAGATCGCTGCCGCCCTCGTCGGGTTCAGAGGCATCTGGGGCGAAGGAGGGGAATCTGTTCTCGAAGACGACTATGTCATAGTGCTCCCTGGGCACCTCAGTCGGGAAGCCGCCGGGCTTCGTCGGGCACAGCGGACAGTACTCTGCCGGAGGCAGGAAAGTACGGTCTTGTCGGTGGGTCGCGTAGGCCACCCATTCGCGCAGCGTCGGGTCCCAGCGGAGCTGGTTCAATCGTCTTCCTCTTCGTCATCGAAGGTGTAGAAGATGATGTAGCGGCCGTCGTCCTTCTGCTCGATCTCTTTTTCCAACCCGATTTCTTAGTCCTCCCGGTCCACCGGATACGATACCATCACCTTACTGCCAGCGGCCATCGCAAGGGCTCTCCAGTTAAGGCACACATTGCGCGGCTCAGGTCATCTGTTCTTGAGCCAGACGCGCATCGTACCCGGCTCGCGGTTGGCCCATACATAGTAGGGAACGGCCGTTACCCTGGTGGAATTCGTCTGCGCCTCCCCTTCGTGAGAACGTACGGTGCGATAGAGACGGTCTTCCCACTCTGGGCCGGGCGCTGCGGACCGAGCCCCAGCCTGCAGTACGACCACGCCTCCGAGTAGGTCTGGCTCCAAACTGACTGTCGGCTCCTCGCCGTTCAGGAGGAGGTCGCGTAGGTCGACACCGGGGTTATCTGTCTGCTCGGCACAATAGAGCAGGGGACCGCGCATGAGCGCAATACGACCAGTGTTCTCGGTGACGTAAGGGTGGCATTCGACACGACGAACGGGCATAAGTAGGTCCATGTTTATCGTGTCGCCAGAACGCCACATGCGGCGAAGGTTCACGTATGAACCGGGGAAGATCTCCACGTCTACCGGGTCACCGTTCACCTCTATTTGAGGGCCTTCCTCGCACCAGGATGGAATGCGGAGCATCAGGGTTAACTCGCCTTCGGCTTCGACGTCGATCTCCACCCTTCCATCCCACGGGTAGCGCGTGCGCTGGCGGAGGCTGATGGTCCGGTTCTCGTCAAGTTCGACTGTCGCTGCGCCCGCCGCGTAGAGGTGCACCCAGACGGCGCCTTCGGAAGTACTGTAGAAGTAGCCGGGGAGTGAGGCCAGAAGGCGGGCCACGTTGGGTGGGCAGCAGGCGCAGCCGAACCAGGGCTGGCGGCGGTGGGTGCCGTCATCGGCTAGGGGGTTCTGGTAGAAGTAGTGCTGGCCGTCGAGGGATATGCCCGGCATGACAGCGTTGTAGAGGACGTGTTCGATCAGGTCCGCAAACCTGGCGTCGCCTTCGATCCCGAGCATGCGCCAGTTCCAC
>DATMVF010000122.1:0-15233 GCA_035563475.1 Rubrobacter sp. | reverse complement strand
CTGTTCGTCGGATCGGCGTTATTGTTTCGGCATGCTGGACGGGAGCGAACAGCCGCGGGGCCGGAGGGTTGACCCGCGGCTACGTCCGAGAGTCGGGCGCCTTACTCATAGGTTTCGGTCGAGACCGGTGAGCGGGGCCGGTTACCCGCTTCGTCGGCCGGTCCGAGTGCCATATACTTGAGTGTCGTCGGCGCCTCTACTTGGATCGGGCCCTCATACGGCGTGCTGTCCGCGGAGGGCTCGGTACCGTCTGTGGTGTAGAAGATTTTCGCCGCAGGATCTGAGGACGTCAACGTCACGGACGAGCCCGAGTCGTAAACCCCGCCCTTCGGATTCGCCGACACGGCGAGACCGTGGACCTTGCCGCCGAGCCAGAACAGATCGTTGCGAACCACGTCGTCCCCAGGCCCCCCGACATCGGGGCCTTCGATCTTGAAGTAGTTCTGTGGTTCGCTGCCCGAGTCCAGAACCGGGCTGCCGATCACCTCATGAAGCTTGTGGGGATCACCGATATACCCGGCGGGCAGGTCATCGTCGGATGAGGCGAGCGTGGTCCACGTCAGCCAGGGGCCCACGCGGCCGTTCAGGGCCGATGTGAAGCCGCCGCACGGGGCCTGCAGGCAACCTATGTCCTCCATAAAGTCGATACCTCGCTGCCCTCCGGCCACGTTGGTAAACGTCTCCGTCCCGTACGGATAAGTAACCCTGTACGTCGCGCCGGGTACGAGGCCGTCGGCCCGGATCCTGATCCGGTTGTAGACCCGCTGCTCGGTGAGCACCGGGCCTTCCCGGAAGTCACCCCGGGTGCTCATGGCCAGCAGCGCTTCGGCGCCGTCGTTCGATATCTTCGACGTTGCTGACCAGTAAACGACATCGCCCCCCTGGTAAGAAGCCACAGAGGATGATCCTCTACCATCCTGAGGACAGTTCGGGTAGGTAAAGCAAGGTTCCAGGCGCAACCCTTTCCCGTCCTCGAGCCAGACTGGGAACCCCGTCTCAGGATCTACGGGCCCCGTCTCGGAGAGCTCGGCCCCGGCCGGCAAGACGACCAGGATCGACCATAGCGATGTAGATACGAGCAGGGCAACCAACAAAGTGGCTGCGCCCTTGATAAGGCGGTGCCCATCGTCCCTGATCGCGGGGTGGGCGAATCTAGAAACGGCGCGCCACTGAATTGCACGTCCGATCGTACTCTTGCGGTCTGCACGCCAGGTGAAGACCGCCGACGCATTCGCCTTCACTGGGATCACCTTCTTGCGTGGCGGCATTCTGTCCCACCTAGAGTATAGCCCGGATGGGCGAACCTGCCGTCGACATAATCGATGGTCCTTTTCTAGCCCTCTCAGTCTAGCCATTTCCGGCTATCAGTGGCGTGGCGCAGCCGGCAGGCTCAGGTTGAAGATCGCGCCCCCGCCGTGTGCGTTGGCGGCCGTGAGATCACCGCCATGGGCACGGGCGAGACCGCGGGCGATGGCGAGACCGAGACCCGTCCCGCCCCCTTTCCTCGTGCGGGCGGCATCGACGCGGTAGAAACGGTCGAAGACGTGCGGAAGGTGCTCCGGCGGGATCCCGGGCCCGGAGTCCCGCACGGTCGCCTCGATCCTACCGTCTTCCGAGCGACCTTCTACGGTGACGCTGCCCCCCGTGGGTGTGTATCTCAGGGCGTTGTCGAGCAGCGCGCCGAGTATCTGTCGCGTATATTCTCTGTCGCCTGTGGCGTTGAGCTTTCCCTCGACGTCGACGACCAGGCCGATGCCCTCGACGGCCGCCTCGGTCTCGAAGCGGTCGGCCGCCTCGGTGAGAATAGTGGTCAGATCGAACGTCTCGCGTACCGTCGGCGTTTCGCCGGCGTCGAGCCGCGCGAGCAATAGAAGGTCGGAGAGAATCGCGTCCATCCTCGTCGTCTCCCCGAGCAAGTGCTGCAAGATTTCCTGGTCTTCGCGATCCCTAGGACGGCGGCCCATCACTTCGGCGTCTACCCTGATCAGGGTGAGCGGCGCCTTCAGCTCGTGGGAGGCGTCTGCCACGAACGCTTGCTGCCTTTCGAAGGCGTCGCGCACGGGCCTCATCGCCCTTCCAGAAACGAAAAGCCCTCCGACGGCGGCGAGGCCGACCGCCAGAAGACCGATGGGCACCAGCCGAACAATGAAGTTGTCCACGGTCTTCTCGACGAACTCGTGCGACTGCGCCACCTGGACTACGCCGATCACTTCCCCTGATCGGGTAACCGGCACGCTCAGGACCCTTACGCCTCCCCCAGACTCGGTCACGGTCGCCTTACTGGTCTTCCGCTCCCTGGTCGTTTCCTTAAGCAGAGCGGGGTCGGGAAGGCCGAGAGATAATCCCATATTGGTCTGTGCAAGGAGTCGGCCGTCCGGCTCTAGCACCGTCCACCCGATCTGGTTGGAGTTGGTGGAGTACGTATTTGCGCCGCCGGGCTCGTTGCCGTAGACGATCCCCTGCTTGCTCTCCGCCTCGCGGGCGAGCAGTCTGTCCTGTTCGCGCGTCACCTGATAGCGGAAACCGAGCACTACGATGGTCCCGAAGAGCACTACTATAAGGATCAGAATAGAAACGTACCAGAGCGTCAGCCTGAGCCGGATGCGGCCGAACATCAGGGGGCTCCACCCCTCGACTCGTATGCGTAGCCGATCCCGCGCACGGTTCGTATGTGGGAGGGCTCGCCGGCGCGGTCGAGCTTCTTCCGTAGGTGCGAGACGTAGAGGTCGACGACGTTGGTATACACATCTCGGGTGCCGGCCCAGATAGTGGCGAGCAGCAACGAGCGCGTGAAGACCTGGCCAGGCCGCTGGATGAGGGTGGCGAGGAGCGCGAACTCCTTGGCGGTGAGATCTATGTGCTCCTGCCCGCGCCACACCATGTGCCTGACGGGGTCGAGCACTATGTCACCGGACTTGACCACTGCCATTCCTGGGGGCGTGTGCGGGCGCCTCGTAAGCGCCCGCACGCGTGCCAGTAACTCGGGGAAGGCGAACGGCTTGGAAAGGTAATCGTCGGCCCCGGCGTCGAGGCCGCTCACACGGTCCTCTATCTGGGTTCTGGCAGTAAGCATCAAGATCGGCACGTTCACCTCGGCGGAGCGCAGCCCTCGCACCACCTGGATCCCGTCCAGATCTGGCAGCATCCAGTCGACTATCAGGAGATCGAACCGTTCGGAGAGCCCGCGCGTGAGGCCCGAACTACCGGTCTCGGCCGTTTCGGCCGCGTATCCCTCCTCGCCGAGCACTCTGGCGATCATCCGTGCCAAATATACTTCGTCCTCGACGATCAGAATACGTATCATCTCAAGCTATATCCTAGCCTAAGGTGCGGACCGGCAAGGCTTTCCTGTCGGTTTTTTCATCATTTCGACAGGCCAATAACAGACTATTCGTCCAGACTAACTGGCGCAAGGCCCCAAGCGACACCGACGAAAGATGGACTATGATCACCTGGGGTAGCGAACCTATAGACCCGACTCCCCCACGTTGGCCCGTGGAGGTCCGCCCTCTACGGCCTGGGATCGACCTGCCGGCTCCGGGGTACCTGAGGGCCACGGAAGGAGCAAATCGATGATCGTCGGTCCTAGCATGTGCCGCGCCGATGCACCGCCTACCTCCTCCGCCGGCGAGGAGAGACGAACGGAACAGCCCGCCGACCATCCACCGCGTCTCCGGGTGCTGGTGGCCTATGAGGACGAATACCGTAGCTACAGGGAGACGATAGATGCGGCCATTCGGACGCTCCGCCCCCACACCGAAGTCGTGAACGCGGCGCTCGCGGAGCTAGAGATGATGGCGCCGCGCGCAGACCTGATAATCTGCAGCAGATCCGACGTCCAGCACACGGAAGGTACCCTGGCCTGGATCGAGTTGCCGAACGAACCCGAACGACCGGCAAAGATCTTCCTCCAGGGAAGGTGCTCTGAGGTCACTAACCTCACGCTGGACGGGCTGCTCGCCGTCGTGGACACGGTGGCAGACCTGCTCCTGGCCTGAGGAAGTTCGGCACCAACGAACTTGCGTGCACGGCATCCCAGTGTTCGGGAGCGTAAGTGCCCGGATTGCGGCGCTATCTTCCGTCATCTCCGATAGGTACATTACGTACCAGGCAATACTCCCGCGTCTTACCTGCACACCTAGGCAAAGCAGGACCGATGAGCGACCTCGACCCGGCTTCATTACCGTAGCGTCCGACCTGCAAGTCCCATCGTGAGGGCAGCGACAATGGCTACTATGGCTGGCAGGGCGTAGAGTCCGGCCGCCAGCGCGGCCAGGTCGTGGATCGCTGGGGAGAGAACTCTCTCGGAGCCTGTCCTTAGAAGACTGATCGAGAAGATCCCGACTCCGAAGACCACTAGCAGCAGCGGCAGGCTCGACAGGTCTTCTCGGCTGGGTACGCTTCCCAACGCGAAGCTCAAAGTCAGGTACGCCCAGATAGTGGCCAACAGTGGGGTGTCGGTTAGAAAGCCACTCACGAAGAGCCCCTCTACCACGCCCTCGGCAGAGGGCTTGGCTACCTCTTGAAGTGTGAGAGGCGTGAGCAACGCGGTGACGAGCAGGAGTCCCAGAGGGTTCAGGAGTATCGGCGCCAACCCGATAATCGCTCCCACAGGGAAGACGCGACGTTCGTGACGGACGTAGCCCAACAGGAGACGACCATCGTTCGATCTACCCGGCGAGAATGGTGCGAAGCGGGTGACCTTGGTTCCGGTGAGGACGCATGCCAGGTAGTGGGCACCTTCGTGCAGGACCACACCCGGAAACACCAGGAGGTAGAAGGCCAAACGTCCCAGGGCATTACCGCCACCACCGAAACCCGAAAATGCCATCAGGTGGCCCATCGCGTAGGTACCGGCAGCGTATAGGATGCTCAGTTCTACAGCGAAGAGGAGCGGTGCTCCCAGCATTCCTCCGCCGTCTATCACAATCCGGTCACCTTCCTAAAATCTTGATCGGCCCACCTTAACCTGGACCCCAGGATCACCGGCGTCTGAGGGTACCGGTGCGTCGAGATCGCCGGCACGGACATGGGCGCATCATCGACATCGTTGCCGATCGCGAGTTACCTGCCGTTTGCTCCAGCGCCCTCGGAATCATTCTGAAGGGATCAACGCGAGCTTGCCAAAGAACGACTTGGCCTTGAAATCCTCCTGGGCCTGACGGACCTGCGATAGGGGGTAGGTCTTCGCCAACAGCGGTTCGAGTTGCCCGGAGGAGATATGGTTGACGAGCTCGGCGAACTCTTCGTGGGTCCCCATGGTCGAGCCGATCAGCTCCAATTGTTTGAGGTAGAGCGTCCTCAGGTCGAGGCTTACCACCGGTCCGGCTATCGCGCCGGCGGCCACGTACCGTCCCATCGGCCTGAGCACGTTCAACAGCTTTGCGAAAGCGGGGCCGCCCACGACGTCCGCGACGACATCGACGGGTCTTCCATCCGCGGCCTCCCTCACCTCGGCGGCGAGGTCCATCGCGTCCCTACGTACGACCGCATCCGCCCCTATCCTGCGCGCCTGCTCTTCCTTGCCCGATCCCACCTGGGCGATCACGTACGCCCCTCGCAGCTTGGCGAGCTGCACCAGCCCGGTCCCTACCCCGCCGGAAGCGCCGGTCACGAGGATGGTCTCTCCTTCGGCGATCCTGACGCGGTTCAGCATCCTGAGTGAGGTGATGTAGGAGGTCGGGAAGGTAGCCAGTTCGGCGTCCGAGAGCTCACTGAATACCGCGTGGGCGTTCTCGGCCGGGACCGTGACGTACTCCGCGTAGCCTCCGTCGCGCTCGCTACCCACGATCCCGCAGTCGAGAAGTTCTTTCTCATCTCCGAAGTAGAGGGCGTTGTCCACGACGACCCTCTCGTCGATCCTACCCTCGGACACCCCATTACCCACGGCGACGATCCGGCCGGCGATGTCCGCTCCCTGTATCCTCGGGAACTTCAGGGGCTCCCTGCGCCAGCCCTGTACCTTATCTGGATCGTCCTCCGCCCCGTAGGCTCCCTCCCGGGTCCAGATGTCCGTGTTGTTTATCCCGGCGGCGCCGACCTCGATCAGGACCTCGCCCCGATCGGGTTCGGGGATGGGTACGTCCTCCCGATATTCGAGCTTCTCCGGTCCTCCGTGGCCGGTGAGCAGCACGGCTCTCACGATAACCTGACCTCCTACAGTTTGCTTCTGCGCCTAACGCCCGACCCACGGACCCGAGCACATCGCCTTCCGGCTAGTCGGCCGCCATGGTCTCGGAGCGTTGATACCCTCTGCCGCTGTCACCAGGGGGTCTGTACCTCACCTCATTAATGGAAGTGATCCTCAAAAGGATAAGTGCAAAGTGGCTGCGATCCGTCACGGGTGATCACGACCGGCTGCTCGAGTTTGACGCCCTCGCGTCCGCCAACCGCGCCGATGTAGCTCTCTACACAGACCACCATATTCTCCTCGAACACCCCATCGTAGCCGGACGCCTCCACGTCTTCCGGGTAGAAGACCAGCGGGTATTCGACCGCCATACCGGCACCGTGGACGATCTCGGCGTAACGATTGGGGACGTAGACATCCGGCATCTTCCACGACTTTTCGGTCATCTCCAGAAAACCCAGCCCCGGTTTCAGCAGCTCTGCGTTGTGTTCGAGCTGCTCTCGCGCCAGCGTATACAAGCGACGTTGTTCATCGCTGGGTTTGCCCTCGCCCACCAGCCACGTGCGCGACACGTCGGTGAAGAAGCCGAACGATCCGATGAGATCGGTGTCGAAGGCCACCAGATCGCCCGGCTCGAGGGTCCGATCCGAAGTCTCTTGAAGCCAGGGGTTGGTGCGCGGGCCGCTGGTCAGCAGGCGCGTCTCCGGGTACTCTCCCCCCAGACGAGCGTTCTCGTACATCAAGGTCGCCAGCATCTCCGACTCCCGCACGCCGGGATTCAGCACCTCGCGCATACGGGTCATACTCCTGGCGCAGATGTCGATGGAATGCCTCATGGCCCGGATCTCCTCATCGGACTTGACGGAACGGGCGATCTCCATCACCCCCTTGCCGTCGACGACGTCCACACCGCGGGACATGAGCGCCCGCAAGGGGAGCAGGTCCGCGCGATCCATGGCGAGGCGTTTGTTTTCGCCGCCGTGCCGGACCACCAGGTCGGCGATCTCGGCGGCCCATCTTTCGGCGTGTTCCTCGCTTCTCGCGCCGCTGCCGTAAAAGTCCCACCCTACCGCCGGACGTTGCTCATCTATGGTTTCGAGGTGGTCCGAAAGGTGCGAGCTCCCTGGATAATCGAAGAGGATGACCGGTCCATCCGGGGCGATGAACGCGTACCGCATCGCGTTGTGCATGGCCCATACCTGCATGTTCCGGCTGCCGGTAGCGTAACGAACGTTGATAGGGTCGAACAGCACGATGCCCGCGAGATCGTGGCGAACCAACCGCGCCATGACTCGTTCGAGTCGGTACGCTCGAACGGATTTCTCATCGATGCCAGGGAGGTTGCTCACCACGGTCGCAGTTTCGCTGCCATCACTCATTCGAAC
The DNA here is from genome assembly GCA_035563475.1 of Rubrobacter sp. GTDB lineage: Bacteria > Actinomycetota > Rubrobacteria > Rubrobacterales > Rubrobacteraceae > Rubrobacter_D. The sequence goes on along the minus strand of DATMVF010000122.1, from coordinate 7,718 downwards.
CTTCCCATCATCGGCATGCCGACTGTCAGCCATAGTGCGGGGTCCGGCTTATCTCACTCGCGCTACCACGTTCTTGATCTGGGTGTAATTATCTAGTGCGACCAGCCCCTTCTCCCGCCCGATGCCGCTCTGTTTGTAGCCTCCAAAGGGAGAGCCCACGCCACCAGAGAAGTACTCGTTGATCATGACGTATCCGGCCTCGATGTCCCTTGCGAAGCGCAGGGCGCGGTCCATGTCCCGCGTGAAGATCCCGGCGGCGAGACCGTAGCTCGAGTCGTTGGCCATCTCTGCGGCCTCGTCCTCGTCCGAAAAGGGGAAGACCGAGAGAACGGGGCCGAAGATCTCCTCCTGGGCTATCCGCATCTTGCTCCCTACCCCATCGAAGACGGTCGGGGAGACGAAGTATCCCCGCTCGAACTCCTCGGCCCTCCCACCGATGAGCATGTTGGCGCCCTCTTGCTGGCCCGACGCGATGTATCTCAGAACGCGCTCCAGATGCTCGGCGGAGACCAGCGGCCCCATGTCGGGGTCGTCCATGCCCATCCCGAGCTCTATCTGGCGGGAGTGCTCCAGCATCCTCTCCAAGAGTGGCTCTCTGACTCCCTCTTCGACGAGGAGACGGGAGCCCGCGTCGCAGTACTGGCCGGTATTGGAGTAGATGCCTTTGGCAACCTCTGCAGCCGCGAGGTCCAGGTCGGTGTCGGCGAAGATGACCTGTGGAGACTTGCCGCCGAGCTCCAGCACGACCGGCTTCACGTGCTCGGCGGCCGCATGCAGAATGCTACGTCCGGTCTCCACCGAGCCGGTGAAGGTGATCGAACCTATACCGGGATGTTCGCTGAGCGCCTTGCCGGCTTCGCCCCCGAAGCCAGTAACGACATTGTAGACCCCCGGCGGGAAACCAAGCTCCAAGAATATCTCGGCGAACTTCAGGGCGGTCAGGGGAGTTTGTTCGGCAGGCTTTATGACGGCGGTGTTTCCGGCGGCGAGAGCCGGGGCGAGGCTGCGGCAGACCATGCTGAGGGGCATGTTCCACGGCACTATGTGGGCCGTCACGCCTAGCGGCTCGCGCACCGTGTAGTTGAGGTAGTCCGGGCCAAGCGGTATTGTCTCGCCGTGGATCTTGTCGGCCATACCCGCATAGTAGTCGAGGTAGCCGACGCAGCCTGAGATCTCACCGCGCGCGTGCCCGAGCGGCTTGCCCGTATCCAGGGTCTCCAGCTCGGCGAACTCGTCGGTCCTGGCCTCCAGCTCCCGCGCCACCCGGTACAACAGTCGTCCACGCTCCTGCGGTGTCACCCGACGCCACGGCCCGTCGAAAGCCGCGCGGGCGGCGGCGACCGCGTCGTCTACGTCTTCCGTGCCGCCGCGTGCGACGGTGGCGAGGACCTCTTCCGTAGAGGGGTCTATGGTCTCGAAAGTACGACCGTCGCGGGCGGGAGTCCACCCGTTGGCGATGAATAACTGGTCGCGGCTCTCTGGCATAGTGGGCTCTTTCTAGCTCCAGGGGAATGGAGAGTGGCTCGTCGGATGCAGCTTGCCGGTCTCGTAGCGGGAAAATCGGAACGGCTCCAACAGGCTTTGGGGCTCATCCATCAGCTCCTTCGCTACGAGCGCACCGACGCCGATCATCTTGTAGCCGTGGTTGGAGTCGGCGATGACGTAGGCGTTTTGGCGGAAGGTGTCGAAGACCGGGAAGCTGTCTGGCGTGAAGCAGCCGATGCCCCCGGACGGTTCTTCGGAGAAGAGCCCTCGCTTGCCCTCGAAGCGCGCCTGGCAGTGCGAGAGCGCCGCGGTCCACATCCTGGCGAAGTCTTCTCCGACCACGAAGTCCGGACTCTCTGGTCCGTAAGGGTCTACGGCCACCTCCTGTGCCGGCTGGTCAACCACGTGTGGCGCGGCCCCGCCCTGCACGCCCCCGAAGTTGAAGTCCGGCTTGTAATAGATGCCCCACAGCCCGTTCGTGACGAGCTCTCCCTCATCGTCGTAGAGTGGGGCGTCGGTATCCACGTGGACCACCGGCGGCATGGCGCCGTCATTGTCCGTGAGGAAGTTCGGGTCCACGCCCAGCGTACCCTCCTGCAGCGACCAGTACGTCCACATATCGCGGTCGCGGTGAAGCCTGCCTTCGGAATCCATGATCGTGATCTTCTCGGGTAAGTCGAGCATCGCCCAGACGTCCCGGATCCAGGGACCCACGCCTACGACTAGCTGTTCACAATGGATCGCTCCCTCCTCGGTCTCCACGGCTTCAACGGCGCCGCCCTCGAGGCGCAGGCCTGTGACCCGGACACCGGTATGGATCCGTACTCCCTCGGCCTGGGCTTTTTCGGCGAGACCTCTTACCGAAGCTTTGTTGTGGGCGTAGCCGCCGCGATGCTCGTGCAGGACGCTGGTGATGTTCTCCGCCCGCCAGTCGTGGAAGAGATTCTTCATGTAGCGGCGGCATTCATCTTCCCCCTCCACGAGGGTGGATGGATAGCCAATTGCCTGCTGCTCCTTGTAGATCTGGACGATGTCCTCGTGCATGACCTCCGGTGAAATCTGCATGTATCCCACCGGATGGTAGGCAAACGCTTCAGGGTCCGATTCCCAGACGGAGACGCAATAAGCCATTAGCTCGCGCATCGCGGGCTGGAAGTAGTTGTTGCGGACCGTCCCACATGCGATCCCCGAGGCTCCTGCGGCGATGCCGGTCTTGTCCAGAACGATCACGTCTTCGCCCGAGCCACGGCCCCGAGCCTTCAGCTCTTTCGCCAGGTGCCAGGCCGTGCTCAGGCCGTGTACCCCGGCGCCGATGATCACGTACTTGCTCCGCTCCGGTAGCTGCATCCTGTCTACCTCCGTAAGAATCTCGTGTTCAATAACTTGTTGTGGCTTCCTCTAATCGAACTTGCCTCTACTGTGGGCTCGTCCAATCGGGGTCTCGGGCTTGCTTTTACTCCGGGCTCGTCCAGTCGGGGGTCTCCGAAGGATTCACGAACATCTGGCTCATCTGCTCCTCGTCGCCCGGTGGCACCCGATCCACCCCCACCATCTTGTCTATGATCATGTTCTGGTAGCGGTGCAACGGCTCTTCGAAGCGATAGCACATCCTCCCACCCCTGTAGGCCGGGTTCGAGATCCCCTCCTGCACCCGCTCCACAATCTCCACGTCCTGGACGTTCACCAGGTTCCAGAACTTCGCCAACTGGTCGAGCGCCTCTTCGGAGTCCGGAGTATCGGCGGACTCAGGGTGGGCGAGGATGTAGGTATCTTCGATGGTGCGGGACGGGCCCTCAGGGCGGGTCATCATGATGAAGGAGTGGTTGGGCAGGATGTTGACGGCGGTGTTGGGGAAGAGCCAGATGAACCGCCCGCTCTCGGCGTCCGTCCCGCTCAAGGAGCCGACCGGAGGCAGACCCTGCCAGCCGCCGGCGTCGGTGTTCTGGGAGATGGGAGTCGTGCAGAAGCCCATGTACATCCCCGGCCCCTGCCAACGGTAGTGGTCCTCCATCCTGGAGACCTCGACCAGCTCAGGATGCACCCACGGCAGGTGGTAGAACTCCATGAAGTTCTCGCCGATGAGCTTGTAGTTTGACGCTATCTCGTAGCGCTTCTCCCGGACCACCTGCCACTCGTCGAGCCGGTAACCCGAACAGCGTTCCGGCAGGTCGCCGAGGAACTCCTCGAGTGGCGCGGCGTCGGGATCGAGGTTGATGAAGACCAGGAAGCCCCAGCTATCTACCCTTACCGGCATGAGGCCATAGTCCGCCTTGTCGAAGCCTTTGACATCCGACATGTCGAAGATGGCCTGCTGTTCCTTGGGTATATCGGAGCCCTCGAAGAGCGGAGTTCCGAGGCACTTGCCTTCGAGGTCGTAGGTCCAGGAGTGGTAGGGGCAGCGGATCCTGTTGTTCCGGATCATCTGGCGACCATCGTCCAGGAGCTTTGCCGCCCTGTGGCGGCAGACGTTGTGGAAGGCTCTTAGCACGCCGGCCTTATCGCGGGTGACGATGATCGAGCGCCCCGCCACCCTGGCCACAAGCGTCTTTCCCGGATCGTCCAACTGGGAGGTGCAGCCCACGGCGATCCAGCCCGAGGCGAAGATCCTCTCCCGCTCGATCGCGAAGAACTCCTCCGAAGTGTAAGCCTCCGGCAACAGGGTCGAGGCCAGGTCAACCGGCAGGCGCGTACGCTTGTAAGTCTCCTCCCTGGTGAAGTCCTCCGGCGTGCGTGGCCGTGGGTTGCCCGCCGCCTGGTGGTCCGTTCGGTCGATGGTCATCCTGAACCTCCTCTCTCCAAAGGATCTTCCTGAAGGTGTATCCGAGATCATGCGAGCAGCTCCTCCTCGTAGGGGTAGAGCGAGAGTATCACTGGTCCGTCCGGGCCTACCCAGACCTCATCCTCCAGCTTCACCCCGTCCTGTTCGCCGACCTTGCCCGCATAGAACTCCACGCTCACTACCATGTTCTCCCTGAACTCCCCAACCAACTTCTCGGCCCCGGGCTCGTCGGAAAACGGGAAGAACGGCGGCTCGTCGTCCGTGCCCACGCCGTGCAAGACGAACGAGTAGCGCTGCTCCCTGTAGGCGTGCGGATACTCGGGGAGGTCCTCGGCGAGCTCGGCGTAGCCCAGGCCGGGTCGCAGCCGTCTAGCCAGTTCCTGGATGAACTCGTATGCGACCCCGTAGGCCTCCTTCTGCGCGGGGGTCGGTCTCTCCCCGCACAAGAACGTGCGCGAGACGTCGCATACGTATCCCTCCGGGCCCGTCATGTCAGTGTCGAAGGCCACGAGGTCGCCTGGGCGCACGAGCTTGCTGCCCGCCTCGTGGAACCAGGGGTTCGTCTTGTGTCCCGTGCTGAGGAGCCGCGAGAAGCAGTGCTCCCCTCCGAGGGAGAGCATCTTGTGGTAGAAGACGCCCAAGAGCTCGTGTTCGCTCACCCCGGGGCAGATGGCCTCCTCGAGATCGTACAGCGCGGCCTCGCAGACGGCAGCGGACTGTTTCAGGAGCTCGATCTCGTCCGCCGTCTTGATGACGCGCGCCGCCTGGATCGGGTCGTCGGCGTCCGTGAGCTTGATCCCCTGTCCCTGGAGCGCCGAGAAGCCGTGGTAGTCCAGGCAATCCACGCCGAGCCGGTCGTCGCCCACTCCCCAACCCCCGAGCGCGTCTTTGATCTCCGCGGCCCATTCTCCCGAGCGCTCCGCGGCCATCCCCTCGGCGAAGCGGGCCTGCCAGTAGTGGGCGTTCCTCACGTCCGAGAAAAACTCCTCGGCGCGAAACTTGGCCCTGGCAAATTCGAAGACTATCGGGCTTCCCTCCGCGGGCACCAGCACGTAGTGGGCGAGGTTCGTGGCCGACCACAGCGGCATCACGCTGACGCCCGTAACGTAGCGGATGTTTATGGGGTCGGTGAGCAGCAGCGCGCCCACGTCGCGGGTCCGCATCTCCGCCTGGACCTTGCGAAGCCGGTCCCTGCGGAGACGCTCGAGGTCTACCCCACGCTCCAGCAGGGTGTTGGTCTGCCCAAGGGTGCCACGGTCCTTGGGTACCGTCGCCCGTCCCCCACGGTTCTCGGATCGCGCGGGAACGGCCCTCCGTCCGGAATCGGCCGCAGAGCCAGTCATCACGCGTGAAACGTCTTCTCGAAGGTACGGTCGGTGATGGCCGGGCGCGTGATCTCGAAAGGCTCGATGGGGTAGGTGGAGGAGCCTTCCAGCGCGAGCTCCGACAGTACCCGGCCGATGAGACTTGCGAACTTGAAGGCGTGGCCCGCGCCTATCGCCACCGAGATCTGCGGATGCTCCGGCAGCGTGTCCAGAACGAAGTTCTGGTCCGGCGGTATGGTGTACGGGCACGTCCTGGTGTACAGCTCCGGCCCGAGGAAACCCGGGATATGCCTTTCGAGAAAGTCCCGGTAACGTTCCAGGCGAATCGGGTCTGGCTCGAAGGTCCTGGTCTCTGGCGTGACCTCGTGCCCGCCCATGTGCTGGCCGAGCTTGGTCGCCACTTCGCCGTAGACGGGGAACCCGTAGAAGTTGTGGGTCCCGTGCCACATGAAGACGGGAAAGCGCTCCGGGGAGAACTCGCGCAGATTCGGCGTCGCGTAGTAAGTCAGCTGTTCCTGGGTGATGGTCAGCGGTATCTGTACTCCCGTCTCACGCAAGACCTCGTTCGACCACATGTCGCTCGCCACGACCACCCGGTCCGCGTAGTAGGTCTCGGCGTCCGTAACGACCTCGACACCCGCACCGTTCGGGCGCACGGCCTGGACGGGGGTATTCTCCAGAACATTCGCGCCTCGGGCGCGGGCCAGGGCGACGTGCACGGTGTTGGACTTTCGGGCGTCCACAAGACCGGACTCCGGTTGATAGATCGCGCGCTCGGAGCCGGAGAGGCGGAACTGCGGCCAGCGATCCATTACCTCCCCGGAATCCAGTAGATCGTAGTCGAAGCCGTGCTCTTCGAAGGCCGCGACGTAGCCGTCGACGTTCCGGGTGCCAACCTTCTCCGGATCGCGCCCTTCCGGGTCCTCGATGACCAGGCCGCCGGTCTTGAGAACCACCTGTAAGCCCGACTCGCGTTCGACCTCGTAGAAAGCTTCGTAGGCGTGCGGGGCCAGGGCCGCATACTGAGACTGGTGCTGGGCCAGACGGATGATCCGGGAGTGGTCCTGCGACGCGCCGCGCTCGTGCCCCAATCGAAACTGCTCGATGCCGAGCACGGAAGCCCCGATCTCCCGCGAGATCCAGTACAGCGCGGCCGACCCGAGCCCGCCGCAGCCGACGACTATTACCTCATGGTTGTTCAATAAGATACCCCCAGTCGACCTGGTCTTACTCGTCAGCCCGTCCGGATGCTCGTCTCTTCCGCCGGCGTGTGCTTGATCTGGATCTGCTCTGGCTCATGGTGGTCCGCCCCGCCCCGCACGGTGACCTCCAGCAGGCCGTTCTCGAAACTCGCGCTGACACTGTTCGCGTCTATGTTTTCAGGCAGCTTCAACCTCCGCCTGAAGTGGCCGTAATAGCGCTCGCGCGTGTAGTGCTCGGATGCCTCCGGCTCACCCTTGCGCTCCCCGTCGATGGTCAGCGCTCCGCCTGAGAGCGAGATCTCTACGTCGTCGGGTCCCACGCCGGCAAGTTCACAGCGAATCACCAGGTCATCCCCGACGGCGAAGATGTCGGTCGTCGGGACCCAGGCGGTGGCGTGGGTCCTGCGTCCTTCTTCTTGGCCGCCTCCCCCTTCGGCGTACTCGCGCATCCGGGCCATCTCGCTCATGGTGTCCATGACGCCCCGAAACGGGTTTCGTGGCCTGCCCATTCTCCCTCCTTCGTATCTCGTTATTCCGTTAACCCTCGTCGGGCTCGGACACCTCCAACCCAACTGGTCGAACGGCATCCGGTAAGTTGTCGCACTGGGAGTCTGGATGGCGACCAGAGCCTCCTTGAATTCTCTTGACCCGCTGCGTCGGTCTTGCGCGGAGCTTTGGTCAGCCAGTGTAAGGTCCGCTACCCGGCACTCTGGGATCCTTCGCTGACATCCTCTGTGGGGCCGGGGCCCCGCTGGGAGAGGACGACATCGCCCTCCCTGGCTCGGGGGCAGCGCCTGGCTGCTGCACCACGGCTGACGGCAACTTCTCTTCTCGCAATGCTTTGAAGAGCGAGTAGACCATGCCGATCATGATCAGCGCGAATGGTGCCCCGGCCAAGATGGCGACCGTCTACAGACCATTGAGCCC
>DATMVF010000121.1:0-4827 GCA_035563475.1 Rubrobacter sp. | reverse complement strand
GGTAGAGGCGCAGGATCAATTCCGTCAGAACACCCAGGGTTCCTTCGGAACCTACGAAGAGTGAGGTCAGGTCGTATCCGGCCGAGGACTTCATGGCCATGCCGCCGGTACGTATCACCGTCGCATCTCCCAGCACCACTTCGAGGCCGAGGACCTGGTCCCGCATAACCCCGTATTTGACCGCGTTCGTCCCGCTCGCGTTCGTGCCCGCCATCCCGCCCAGCGAAGCGTCCCAGCCGGGATCCACCGGGAATAGAAGCCCGTGTCCGGCTAACGCCGCGTTCAGCGCCCCGTGGGTAAGGCCGGGCTGAACGCGCGCGATAAAATCGTCGGGCCTGATCTCCAGAATGCGATCCATCCTTCCCAGGTCCAGGCTGATGCCGCCGTGGACGGGAAGGGTGTGCGCCTCCAGGCTGCTTCCCTGCCCAAAAGGCACGATGGGTACGCGATGCTCGTTGGAGAAGCGCAGGATCTCTACCACCTCATCGCGGCTCTGCGGGTAGACTACGGCGTCAGGCCGGACCGGGGTGTGGTAGGTGAAGACGCCGCCCCCGTGATGCTCCAGCTCGTCTCCACTCGAGACGACGCGATCCTCTGGAAGGATGGTGCCGAGCTGGGCGAGCAGGTCCATTCTCTAGTCCGTCTCGACGGGGTTGGTCAGGGTTCCGAGGCCCTCGATCTCGATACTGACTTCATCCCCAGCCTTCAGCCAGACTTGCGGGTCGCGGGCGGCGCCGACGCCTGGTGGCGTGCCTGTGATTATAACGTCGCCAGGAACGAGGGTCATGCCCTGGGAGAGAAAGGAGACGAGCTCGGCGACCGGGAAGATCATCTTCGATGTCGTACCATCTTGCATAACCTCGCCATTCAAGATGCAGCGGATGAAGAGAGCTTGGGGATCTCCTATCTCATCTGTGGTTGCGATGTAAGGCCCAAGCGGGCAGAAGGTGTCTATGGATTTGCTGCGCGTCCACTGTCCGCCCTCCGAGAACTGGAGGTCGCGTGAGGAGATATCGTTGGCGTTGGTATAGCCGAAGACGTAGTCCAGGGCCTCGGCCTGGGAGACGTTGCGGGCTGTCCTCCCGATAACGACTGCGAGCTCAGCCTCGTAGTCGGCCTGCTCGGTTATGGGGGGTATCCTGATAGCCTCGCCCGGCCCTATAATCGTGTTCGGGTACTTGGCGAAGACGATGGGCTTCTCCGGGATATCTGCCCCCGTTTCAGCGGCGTGGTCTTCGTAGTTGAGGCCTATGCAGATGAGTTTCTGGGGCCTCGCTATCGGGGCGTGGATGCTTGCCTCCCCAAGCGACACAGTATCTTCGCCAGGCTCCGGGCTACCACCGTACTCGATGAACTCGATCATGTCCTGGTGGGTAAGAGGCCTAATCTCTTCACCCTCTAGAGACCCCACGCGCGACTCCCCACCACTCAGCGAATACGTGACCAGTTTCAAAGGCACTCCTCTCCTAGGATTCGAGACGCAACGACACGCATCTTAGCAGGGACCCTGCCGCACGGCGCAGATGGGGAAGCTCAAAGCGTCGTGCATAAGGCCTTTTGGCCTTATGCACGACGAGCCAGTCAGCACTTCAGCTAGTCAGCATTTCAGCTTTGCTGGGGAGCGGCTTGCGTTCGTATTGCTCGCCGGTAGATAAGACTCCGCACCGTTTGACACAGAGCCTGGCCACGCCTGGGAGCATCACTGGCATGCACTTGCTGACATGCTGACAAGCCGCCGAGCGAAGCGAGGCGGCGTGCTGACTAGCTGACCAGCGCGGTATTCGGGAAGGTTGAACCTTCCCGAAGACCGCTTTCAGACTGCCGAGAGTGCGCTTTCGTAGACCGCCGTCTCGAAATCCATACAGCCACCGAACGAGACCGGGTCGGCGAACGGGAATATCTGGGTCGCCCAGAAACCTCCGAGGCCGTTCTTACGATCGATCCAGTAGTAGAGGTTGGCCAGGCCAGCCCAGCCGAGCTCGCCGGCTGGACGTCCGGTGGGAGCATCGTGATCGTTGATCATGAAGGTATATCCCCACGACTTCGGCATTCCGGGGAAGAACTCCGCATCGTTGGAGAGCTCTCCGATAACGCCTGGCAACGCCTTTATCTTCATGTCTCCGAGGCCGTTCTGGCCCATCATCTCGACCATCTCCGGCGTCAGCACCCGGCCGTACTCGCCCTCTCCGCCGTTCAGGATCATGCGTATGAACTTCATATAGTCGCCGACGGTGCTGTACAGGCCGTGCCCTCCCATGTGCTGCTCAGGGGCCGAAGGTAGCTCGAAGCCGGGCATCGGGGTGAGCGTCCCGTCCTCGCCGCGCTGATGTATGGACGCACGTCGCGAACGCATGTCGTCCCTCAACGTGAACGCGGTGTCGTTCATGCCGAGCGGCTCGAAGATGCGCTCCTTCATCACCTCACCGAGTCGCTTGCCCCTCGCCCCCTCGACGACCTTGCCGGCCCAGTCTATGTTGCTTCCGTACTCCCACTGCTCGCCCGGATCGAACAGTAGACACGAATTGAGCGATGCCATCGAAGACGTGACGACGCTGGGGACGTCCTTCTTCTCGTCGTACTTCACGAGGTCCTCGTTGAAGAAGTCGTAGCCGAAACCCGCGGTGTGCAGCATTAGTTGCTCCACCGTAACGTCGGAGGCCGGCGGGCGAAGCCGCGGCTCACCATCGGCGTCGAAGCCTTCCAGAACCTGGACGTCGGAGATCTCCGGCGCGTATTCCTTCGCAGGGTGGTCGAGGGAGATCACCCCCTCCTCGACGAGTTGCTTGACCGCAACACCCGTAATGGCCTTCGTACACGAGAAGATGGCGAACACGGTGTCCGTGGTCATCTCCTGTTCCCCGCCGAGCTCGCGCTTTCCCGCCGCGCCTTCGTAGAAATTCCCCTCGCGGTCGGTCGCCATCGCGACCACCCCGGGCACGCCGTTCTCCTGCTCGACGGCCCCGCGCAGGACGCGGTCCGCCGATTCCTTGACGCCTTCTTTCATGGCCCTCCTCATTCCCACAGCCAATGCTGCTTTGTTTGCTCCGGAACCCCTATCCGGATAGAAGGACATATGCTAGCCGGGCGCTCTCAACGCTGTCAAGCAGGGTAAGCCAACTACGGCTGAAGGCGCTCGATCCTCCACGCTCCATGTTCGCGACGATACACGAGCCTATCGTGAAGCCTATTCTCGCGCCCCTGCCAGAACTCGATCTCTTCGGGTACGACCCGGTAGCCGCCCCAGAAAGGGGGGCGTGGGATCTCGCGCCCCTCGTACTCCGCCTCGAGTGCCCTCACCCGCTCTTCCAGAACGCTCCTGTCCTCGACGGGACGGCTCTGCTCGGAAGCCCACGCCCCGAGACGACTCCCTCGGGGACGGCCCGCGAAGTAGGCGTCGGACTCTTCGCCGGAGAGACGGCTGGCGTGGCCTTCGATCCTGACCTGCCGCTCCAGCTCGCCCCAGTAGAAAAGTAGGGCGCACATGGGGTTGGCCTCTATCTCATTGGCCTTGCGTCCTTCGTAGTTGGTATAGAACACGAAGCCCCGTTCGTCGTAGCCCTTGAGGAGGACGGTGCGGGCCGAGGGCTTCCCGTCCGGGGAGGCCGTGGCGAGGATCATGGCGTTAGGCTCGTGGAGATCGGCGTCGGTGACCTTTTCGAACCACTCGTGGAACTGGACGATAGGATCGGGGTCTACATCGGCTTTGTCCAGGCCTGCGCGCGTGTATTCCTTGCGGAGGCTCGAGGCATCCACGATGTCTCTACCAGCCCCAGGTACCGGGAGCGCCCTTGAAAGGGCCGACTATGTCCGGGGTGATCCAACCCCCGTAGAAATCCCCTTCTTGCGCCTCGACCTTCTGCCCCCCGACCCAGCACCCGTCCATCCTGGAAGGGTAGAAGGCGACGTGGTCTTCGAGATCGACGAAAGGAGGCGTCGGGTCGGGATAGAACCACGCCGCCCGCCTCTCCGTCCGTTCTTCTGTGGTCACGTCGTAGTAACTGGCGCGTCCCTTCCACTCGCAATGCGAGCTTTCGACCGAGGGCTCCAGATGTTCCAGCCTCACGTCCTCGGGCGGGATGTAGTACACGGGGGGGTGGCTGGTCTCGAGGACGCGCTTTGCCCGCGTAGTGTAGGCGAGCGTGACGCCGCCGAATACGACCTTGACCTTCTTGTCCACGTCCTCGAGCCTCGGCGGACGCGGGTAATCCCAGACGGACTCCTGTCCCTGACCCGGTTCTATTCGCCTGCGGCCCATGACAACCTCCTCGACTTCGAACTCCTGAGATTATATGACTCGATGATCCTCCCTTTATGTGCTGGCGCACAATCTGCCGGCGCGTAGGGCCTCCTCGGGAGGGTGTATAGTTCACGGAGTTCCTGCGGGCGGCGTGAGGGAAGGACGTTTGTTTTCCAGGGTCGGTGAGGGTCTCTCCGCGGGGTACGACCGTCTCAAGACCAACGTGTGGTCCGTCTTGCAGGCGGCCGTCGCCGCGAGCCTGGCCTACTTCGTGGCCGAGGTGCTCGTCGGGCACGAACAGCCTTTCTTCGCCCCCATAGCCGCCGTCATCTGCCTCAGCGTAACGCTCGGCCAGAGGAACAGGCGCGCCGTCGAGCTCGTCTTCGGGGTCGCCGTCGGGCTCATGGTGGCCGACCTCCTCGTGCTCGTAATAGGGAACGGCACGCTCCAGATTGCGGTCGTCGTGCTCCTCGCGATGGCGGCCGCGGTCTTCTTCGGTGGGGGAACGATGCTGGTCAACCAGGCCGCCGTCTCGGCGGTCCTCGTAGTAGTGCTGCAACCTCCCGAGGACGTCTTCTCGCCCGAGCGCT
>DATMVF010000120.1:0-5024 GCA_035563475.1 Rubrobacter sp. | reverse complement strand
CATGAACTGGGAGAGCTGGGAGGAGCCGAAAAACTCCTTTATGGCGCTGCTCACAGGCTTTACGTTAACCACGCTCTGGGGCGTTATGGAATCCTCGTCCTGGGTGGTCATCCGCTCGCGCACCACCCGCTCCATGCGGTACATCCCGATCCTAAAGGCCTCCTGAACCAGCTCCCCCACGGTCCTTAGGCGCCGGTTGCCGAAGTGCTCGTACTCGTCGAGCTTGTGGCGGATCCTCTCGTAGTTGACCCTGCCAAACTCCTCCTCCTCGGCAACCTCCTCGGAGGTCTCGATGAGGCGCTTGAGGAGGGCCTCGATGTCCTCGATCGTCAGCGTGTGCGTATCGAGCGGCACATCGAGCTTGAGCTTCTTGTCGACCTTGTAGCGCCCCACCTCCGATAGATCGTAACGCTTGGCGTCGAAGAACAGACCGTCCACCAGGTTCTGGGCATTCTCGATGTTGACCGGCTCGCCCGGCCTCTGGCGCCTGAAGACCTCCAAAAGAGCCTCTTCCCTGGAAGGGGTGTCGTCTCTCTGCAGGGTGTTGCGTATGAGCCAGGAGTCCTCAAAGCGGGAGAGGATCTCCTCTGGTCCGCCCATCCCAAGCGCCTTCAACAGCACGCTTACGGGCAGCTTCCTCTTGCGGTCTATCCGAACCGAGACGTAGCCCTTGGCCTCCACCTCAAACTCAAGCCACGACCCCCGAGCCGGCATCAGGCTCGCCGTCAAAACCTGCTTGGTGGGGTCCTTGGGCTCCATTATGTAGGCTCCAGGCGACCTGACCAGCTGAGTGACCACCACCCGCTCGGTGCCGTTTATGACGAAGGTACCCGAGTCGGTCATGAGCGGGAAGTCGCCCATGAAGACGTCCTGCTCGCGGACCTCTGCGGTCTCCTTGACGATGAAGCGGACCTTCACGAAAAGCGGAGCAGCGTAGGTCTTGTCCTTGGACATACACTCTTCGACGGAGACGGGCGGCTCCTCGAAACGATGCTCCCCGAACTCCACTGCGTAAGAGCCCGTGTAGTCCTCTATAGGGGAGATCTCCGTAAAGGTCTTCTGGATACCTACATCTAGAAACTTTTGGAACGAATTCAGTTGGATCTCCACGAGATCCGGCAACTGAACTTCTGTGGACTGTAACCGAGCATACGGGTGCCGTTTCCGGCGCACGACAGGGCTCACCAAGTTAGCTCTCCTCCGCATGGGTCGTTGAAGAATGGCCGAACACGCAAACGAGTATCTTACCCCGAATACCCGTGCGAGTCAAGGCAGAATCGCAGATAATTTGTGGCCGACCTGTGACCGGCGCGTGGAGTGTAGCACAACCGTTCGTGGCATGCCACGAACGGAGCTAGTCAGCACTTCAGCACGGCGGCTGCGCCGCCTTGTCAGCTAGTCAGCTAGGCCTTTCACATTAGCAAGCTGAAATGCTGACAAGCGCCCGACAGGGCGCGTGCTGACACGGCTTCTTTCAGGCGCCGTGCTGACCAGCGTGGAACTGAAGTAGGGCGAGCCCTACTTCAGTTCCACAGCGGCGCCGGCCTCTTCGAGCTGGGCCTTGAGGGCGTCGGCGTCCTCGCGGCTGAGGGCCTCCTTGACGGGGTTGGGGGCCTCGTCGACGAGGGCTTTGGCCTCCTTCAGGCCGAGGCCTGTGGCGGCCCTCACGACCTTAATGACCTGGATCTTTTTCTCGCCCGGGCCCTGGAGCACGACGTCGAACTCGGTCTGCTCCTCTTCGGCGGCTGCGGCGCCGTCGCCGGCCGCTCCGGCGGCGGGGGCCGCAGCCACGGCCGTGGCGGAGACGCCGAAGCGCTCTTCGAGGGCCTTCACCAGCTCCGAGAGCTCGAGAACGGTCATGTTCTCGATCGACTCCATCAGTTCTTCTTTGTTGACCGCCATCTCTCTAGTCCTCCTAACTCTGTTTACTTACGACTCTTCGGCGCTCTGCTTCTGCTCGGCGATCTGGCCGAGCGCCACGACCAGACCCTGGATGGTGTTGTTGAGCACCGTGACCAGCCCCGTGAGCGGCGAGGAGATGCCGCCGACTATCTGCGCGAGCAGTTGCTCGCGGCCCGGCAGTCTGCTCAACGCCACGACCTCGGCCTCGTCGAGCACGCGTCCGCCTTCCAGGAGCCCGCCCTTGAGCGCGAAAGACTCCACCTGATCGGCGAACTCGGCCATCAGCTTCGCGCTGGCGACCGGATCTTCCGAGAAGGCAAGGGCCGTCGGCCCGACGAGGAACTCCGAGAGCCCCTCGACCCCGGCCTCGTCCGCGGCCCTCTTGGTGAGGGTGTTCTTCGCGACCACGAACTCCACGCCGGACTCGCGGCTGCGGCGACGGAGGTCGGTGCTCCTGGCAACGTTCATGCCCTGGTAGTCGACGAGCACCGCGGAGCCGGCCCGCAGCTTCGCGGTGAGGCTCTCGATCACCCGCACTTTCTCTTCCCTGTTCAATCCGACTCCTCTACGATTAAAGAACCCCGAGGCCGCAGAGGCGCTCGGGGCTCTTGGTTCCCTCGAAAGCTTTCCGCAACCTCGGCCGGATAATTAAGTCCTCTCGGACCCCGGCTGTCTCTGGTTTGCTCTAGTGACTAAAGTCCGTGCGTGATACTAATCTCTCTCCACCGCGGGGTCAACCTTCACGGAGGGTCCCATCGTCGTGGAGAGGGCGACGGACTTGAAGTAGCGACCCTTTACGGGGGCGGGACGGGCCCGCTGCAGCTCCTCGCGCAGCGCGAAGTAGTTCTCGACCAGGCTATCCAGATCGAAGGACTTCTTGCCTATCACGCCGTGGATGATGCCATAGCGGTCCACGCGGTACTCGATCTTGCCGCGTTTGATCTCCTCGACGGCCCTGCCGACGTCCTGCGTCACCGTGCCGCTCTTCGGGTTCGGCATGAGCCCGCGCGGACCGAGAACGGGACCGAGCTGGCCCACGGCCCTCATCTGGTCCGGGGTTGCGACGGCCACGTCGAAGTCCATAAAGCCCTCGTTCTTGATGCGGGCCGCGAGGTCGTCAGAGCCGACCACGTCGGCCCCCGACTCCTCGGCCTCCCTGGCCTTCTCGCCCTCGGCGAAGACCGCGACCCTGCGTGACTTGCCCGTGCCGTTCGGCAGCATCAGCGTGCCCCGTACCATCTGGTCGGCGCGCCTGGGGTCCACGTTCAGGTGGACGTGGGCCTCGACGCTCTCGTCGAATTTCGCGCCTTCGAGGTCTTTCAGTAGCTCCAGTGCCTCGCGCGGCGTGTAGCGCTGTTCCGGATCTATCCTCGACTTCTGTTCCAGCAGCTTTCTACCCATCGACAGTAATCCCCATGCTCCTCGCTGTGCCCTCGACGATCTTCGACGCGCCCTTGATATCCGCGGCGTTGAGGTCGGGCATCTTTGTGCGTGCTATCTCCTCGACCTGGGCTCTCGTCACCGTTCCGACCTTCATCCTGTTTGGCTCGCCGCTGCCCTTGTCGAGTCCTGCGGCCTGCTTCAGCAAGAACGCCGCCGGAGAGGTCTTGGTTATGAAGGTGAAAGAGCGGTCCTCGTAGACCGTAATCTCCACGGGGACGATCTGGCCCATCTGGTCGCGCGTGGCGTCGTTGAACTGCCGCACGAACTCGCCGATGTTCACCTGCGCCTGGCCCAGGGCAGGGCCTACCGGCGGAGCCGGGTTCGCCTGTCCGCCCGTGATCTGCAACTTCAATTTGCGCGCTACGCGGCGCCCGCGTCCTCTACCCATATAAATCCTCTCCTTAGAGCTTCGCTACCTGGTTGAAGGAGAGTTCTACGGGCGTCTCACGCCCGAAGATGGAGACGAGCACCTTCAACCTCGACTGGTCCACGTTGATGTCCGAGATCGAACCCGTGAAGTCCGAGAGCGGTCCCCCTATGACCTTGACCGTCTCCCCGATCTGGTAGTCGACCGTCGTCTTGACCTTCTCGCGCGTCTCGACCTCGCCAGGATGCAAGAGCCTCTCCACCTCGGCCCGGCTGAGCGCGAGCGGCTTCTCCCCGGCGCCCACGATCTGGGTCACCCCCGGCGTCTGGCGAACGAGCTGCCAGGTCGTGTCGTTCATGTCCATGTTGACGAGGACGTAGCCGGGGAACTGGCGCTGGATCGTGGGGACCTTCTTGCCGTCCTTGATCTCGATGACGCTCTCGGTCGGGATGCGGATCTCACCGAAGTTCCGCTCCAGGCCCATCGAGTCGATCCTGCGCTCCAGCGTCGTGCGCACCTTGTTCTCGTGCCCCGAGTATGTATTTACGACGTACCACTTCTTCACAACGAAACGCTCCTAATGCCTAAAGGGAGATCTATAAGAAGACCAGGCGCACCAGACTCTGGAACACGACGTCCACCGCAGCTATATAGAGCGCCAGCACGATGACGATGATGAGCACCACGGCCGTGCTCTGCCTGAGCTGGTCACGGTCGGGCCAGCTGACCCGCCTGAGCTCGCTCCGCACGTCCCTGGTAAACCTCCTCGGTCCAGCAAGAAAGCCGCCACCCTTGCTCTGCGGCTGCTTCTTGCCCGACCCCGCGGATCCGCGCTTCTTACCCATTGTGTCCTCGCATGGCTTTGCCTCTCGAAGCAGGGCAGGAGGGACTCGAACCCCCGACCTGCGGTTTTGGAGACCGCTGCTCTACCAACTGAGCTACTGCCCTCTGTCTGACGATCCTTACCTGGTCTCCCGGTGCGCCGTATGATGGCGGCACCACGGGCAATACTTCTGTAGCTGGATGCGATCCGGGGTGTTCCGCCGGTTCTTCCTGCTGTGGTAGTTCCGGCGCTTGCACTCCTCGCAAGCCAGCGTTACCAATTGTCGCACAACTTACCTCCAAATCACAGGGACGGCGACCTCACCGTCCCTGTGCACCAACGGTTCGTTACTCCACGATCTCCGTTACGACGCCTGCCCCAACCGTCCTGCCACCCTCCCTGATGGCAAAGTTCAACCCCTCGTCCATCGCGATGGGACTGATCAACTCCACGTTCATTACCGTGTTGTCTCCAGGCATCACCATCTCT
>DATMVF010000119.1:0-6574 GCA_035563475.1 Rubrobacter sp. | reverse complement strand
GTTCGGGGTTCGTCGTACCGTAGACCTCCCTGGCCTCGTGCTCCTTGTCGTAGGAGTAACGGTCCTCGACGATCATGGTGGCAAGAACGCGTCCTGCCTCGTCGGTGAGGGAGATCTCCTCGCCAACCCTTATGCCGTTCGCCTCTTCCTCGCTCGCGGGGAGTGTGATCGGCAGGCTCCAGGCCAGGCCGTCCTTCAGGTGCATCGTCTCGACGACGCTCTCGTAGTCCTCGCTGACCATAAAGCCAGGGAGGGGAGAGAAGACGCCGGTGGAGAGCATCTCCAGATCAGAGAGAGCCCTGGGAGCCAGGGTTACCCTGGCGAAGCCCTCGGCCCTGTTGAGTAGCTCTCCGCGTTGCTCCTCGGGCGCCCTGCGGTCGACGAGCTCGCCGCCGTGCGGGGCGATGGTAGTGTATTCGGTGCTGACGTTCATCCGTTTACCTCCACGAGATTAGTGACCTGCCCGGCAGGGAGTCTACGCAACAGGCGACCGGCGAGGCCGGCCGCGCAGTGTTCCCAGGGACGTTCGCCGACGACCCAGAACCTGAATTCGCCCGCGTAAGAGCGCGAGATCTCCAGAAACCGCCCGTAGTCCATGCCGGCTCCTTCGAGGTCGGCCCCCCATTCTTCCCAGAGGAGGTCCGAGACAAAGGCGGCGTCGGCGATAACACGGCCACCCTCCTCGGGCGAATCTTCGAGTAGGGCACGGGTTTCTGCCTTTAGCTCTGTTGGCTCATCCGGCACAGAGAGCCTCTTTACATCGCCTTCCAACTAGTACCTCACCGCTTCGTGCTCCACCGGGGCGCGGTCTGTCCCGGCGTAGTCGTTCAGATGTTCCTCGTAGTCTATAAACAGCGGGGCGTCCGGGTCGAAGGCCCGCTTGAGACTATTCAAGGCCACCCTCTTGTCCAAGCCGTCTAGCTTATCCAATGCCTGCGGCTTGTCAAGGGGCCGAAGCTCTAATCTATCCCTGACGCTGTCGAAGGCGGCCAGGCCTTCTTCGCTGCGGAGTATCACGCTGGAATAACCGTCCGCGCTCCCGACGCTCCCCACTGAGATGTCGGCGGCATGACCCATGAAGTCCGCGCACTCGTCGCAACCCTTGAGGGCCGCACCGTGGAAGTCCCTTATGGGCTCCTCGAAGATCGTCGCGCCTTCGAGATCCTGGACGATCATCTTCCCCCTTATGACGTCAACCCGTCCTACGCTATCCAGGTCGACGTTCCTCTTGTCCCTGATCTCCTCTAGCATCAACTTCTCGTAGTTGAAGCTCTTGGTGCAGAGCAGGGCTATGGTTAGCGTTATGGCCTCGACCTTCGAGCCGCCCCACGTCCATGGCCTCGCCTGCATCGCCTTGATGCCCTCGATCTCACATGGGGTCCCCACGACCGCTATCCTGGGGTTCGGTGGCAGGTCGTGGCCATCGAAGTCGACGTGCCCCAGCGCGAGCGTCTGGTTGTAGAAGCTCCCCGCGCAAGCGCGCACCTCTTCGGGCGTAGTCGCGAGAAAAGCCTCGCCCTTCCAGCGTTCGGTCGCGCTCTCGCGCGCCAAGAGAGCGCCGTCTATCTCGCCGGACTCGAGAAGCGAGATCAGAAGCGCGCTGACGAAGCCACCGTCCTGCACGCCGTCTATCCTCTTCCTGACGCGGGCCGTGTAGCTCTCCTCGACGCGTCCCATGCCCTCGATGCTCTTACCATTAGAGCCGCCGGTGATCTTCCAGGTCGACTCGTACTGCAGGCCGCCGCGGGGGCAGAAGTCCCAGCACAAAGAGCAGCCGGTGCACATCTTGACGAGCTCCGGAAGGTCGTCCTCGCCGATGCCGATGGAGTCGGTCGGGCAGGCCGCGACGCACACGCCGCACTGCACACAACGGTCGGCGTCGATCACCGCCTTCTCCAGGTCCCAGAACCAGACCTTGCCAGGGGCCTCGTCGATGTCGTTCATCATCTCCCTGATGTCGAAGCCGGCCACTATCGACCAGCTCCGACCGGCTTGCGCAGCGCCTCTCGCAACTCGGCGTTACGCTTGCGCCTGGCCCACTCGTGGAAGCGCTCGCCCTCTCGCCGCTCCTCCTCGAACTGTTCAAAGACGGCAACCAGGGCATCGGGGACTTCCCCGGCCGGCTTCGCGCCCTCCACCCAGTCGATAAACGCGGCATCCTTGCCAAGGGAGCCGCCGAGCCCTATGTCCACGCCCTCCACGATCGCGTCCCGCGTCTTGGCGGTCTCGCCCCGGAAGCCTATGTCCCCGATCTGGGGCTGGGCGCAGGAGGCCGAGCAGCCCGAGAAGTGCATCCTCACCGCATCCTGGCCAGGATCCCCGACCCTCTCGTCCATCTCGCGGGCCCACTCTAAGGCCCTGACCTTGGTCTCGACGATGCCGAAGCGGCAGAACTCACTCCCCGTACAGGCCACAACGCCACGCTCGAACGCCCCGGGCTTCGGGGAGTACCGTGCCAGAAGGGGCTCGGCCAGCAAATCGTCGAGACGATCCTCGGGGACACCAGTAATGATCAAGTTCTGGTCCGTAGCGAGGCGGACCCCATCCCCGTACTCCCCGGCAAGCCTCCCCGCCTCCTCGAACTGCTCGCCGCTCATCCTTCCGACGGGTACGTTTAGACCGACGTAAACGTGCGGGCGGGTTTCGGTGTAGGGGCGGGTTTGAAACCCGCCCCTACGACCATCCACGTTACGCGCACCATCGCCCCCGCGTTTTTGGGGGTGGACCCCGATGTGGTCGCCACGGTATCTCTTCGTCAGGTCCTCTCCGGCGGGTGTGAGTGCGACGGAAACGCGCTTTGCAAGCTCTTCGCGGAAGGCCTCCGGACCGAGCTCCTGGACCAGGTAGCGCATTCTCGCGGTCCAGCGGTTCTCCCTGTCCCCGAGCTCGCCGAAGACCTGGGCTATGCCGCGGGTGATCTCCACCGCATCTTCGGGCCTGACGAAGACATCGATATCCGAGGCCATCCTCGGGCCGTCCGAGAGGCCGCCGCCGACGCGAAGGTTGAAGCCCAGCGTGCCGTCTTCCAGGCGGGCGGGGAGCATGCCCACGTCGTTGATCTCGGCCTGCGCGCAGTCCTCCAGGCATCCCGTGACGCTCATCTTGAACTTCCTCGGCAGGTTTGCGTACTCGCGGTTGCCGGTAAAGAAGGCGGAGATGGCCTGGGCCACAGGGTAGGCGTCTATGGCCTCTTCATGACCGAGTCCCGAGACGGGGCAACAGAGTACGTTGCGGGCCGAGTCGCCGCAGGCCTGCACGGTCGTGATGCCGGCCTCCTCCAGGCGGCGCCAGATCTCGGGCACGTTCTCCATCTTGATCCAGTGCATCTGCACGTCCTGGCGCGTGGTCAGATCGAGGAAGTTGTTCCCGAAATGCGGGTTGGGCACGGGGCCCCGCGCGAAGTCGGCCGCTACCTTGCCTATGACCCTGGTCTGCTCCGGCGTCAGGACGCCGCCAGGGATCTTGATTCGCATCATGAACGCGTCGCCGCCCTGCTTCTGCGGGTAGATACCGACCCACTTCAACCGCTCGACCTCGCCAGGGACGGCGTCCATGGCAGAGAGGTCCTTGGAGTAAGTGTTTATGATGGCCCCATACACCTCTAGGGGATGGCGCTCCTGCTTGATCTTCTCGACCTTGTTCAAGGTCTGGTCTTCCCTGAGGAATTTCATGCTATAGAACCTGCGCTTTTGGAGAGGGATCTCTGAGATTCAGGCACCCGCGCGGCTGATCTTGCCGCCTTCGAAGTGGATGCCGCACTCCGTTTTGTCGGTTCCGGCCCACCGGCCGGCCCTGGGATCCTCGTCGTGGTGCACGGGCCTCGTCTGCGGCTCGCAACCGATGCTCTTGTAACCCTGGTGCAGGAGCGGGTTGACAGGCACGTCGTGAGCCCTCACGTAGTCCCATACCTGCTCTTCCGTCCAGTCGGGCATGGGCGCTATCTTGGCGGCCTGGTAGCGCTCCTCCCAGGCCACGACCTTCGTGCCCGCCCTCTGCAGGGTCTGCTCCCTGCGAATGCCCGTCATCCAGGCGTCGTAGCGGTTCAGCGCCTTCTGGAGGGGTTCTATCTTGCGGATCTGGCAGCACAGGTTCGGGGTGCAGGTGCGCATCTGCTCGCCGAAGCGCTCGACCTGCTCCTCGATCGTGAGTTCGGGCTTCAGGACCTCGACGGGCAGTTTGTAGCGTCGCATGACTTCCTCGCGGAACTCGGCAGTCTCCTTGAAGATAAAGCCCGTGTCGATGGTGAGTACGGTGACCTTGTCGGTGACCTTGGAGATCATGTCCAGCAGCGCCATCCCCTCGCCCCCGCCGAACGAGGCCGAGAGGGCCAGGCCCTCACCGTAAGTCTCCACGGCCCACGCGATTACCTCCCGCGGGTCTGCGCCCTCCAGCAGATCGGACTCCCGCTCGAGCGCCCCCGGACCAGGTAATATTCTGTCGTTATGCTTCGAACGCAGGGATTCGTGCATCGCGCGATCCTCCAGTGTAAGTCGTGTAATGGAAAGTCAAGGGCTGAGATCAAGCGCACATGCTACATCGCCGCGCGCCCGCGCGAGGGACCAAAGACATTCGGCCCTTCGCATGACCCTGCGTACCGTGTAACTCCATGCGCCGGATACTAAGCGCCGAACAACCGTACGTCAACAAAAACCCGATAATTTTCATCGGAATTGAAAGAATTCTCCTCCATTACGGGGAGTAAGGGATCTCCCTGGCCGGCTACTCGGTAAGGCGGTGGCAACTTGCTCGTCCGCTGAGTTCGACGACTACGCCTTCGTGGCCACGAAGGAGGAGCTCTTCGCCGGATCCGTGACTCCCTCGCGATCAAGGTCGAATGAATCACGCTGCCTGCCGGCAGATCTGGCAGATGCACCCACCGTTCCTCGGCTGAGAAGTTCAGGGTGGCGCGCGCAGCTCATCGAGCACCGCCGCCTCGTCGGCCTTTCGCCGCTATCGGCCTGGCCCACCATGGCGCCAGCGGGACAGGCAGCTAGCGCATCGTGCGGTACTCGCGGGGCGGCACGGCAAGGAGTCCCGAAGGCCAGAACTAGGAGCTCGCCTCCGACACGGGCTCCGCGTGCTGCACCTCAAAATCCTATCCACAGTGACCAAACCATCCGGCCGCAACCCAGCAAGTGACCTCATCAACTGCGCGAACTACTCGTCGGCCCGGGAGCGGACCGTCCGCAGGTGCTCGGGGACCGGCTACCGACCTGGCTCCATCAGGCTCCTTTGCACGACCTGGAATGCCTCGGGATATACGCTGAGTTCTCCCCGGAACGGGTTATCCATCGCCACGACCAGGTAGACCACCAGAGCGACAAACAGGGACAGAATGCCGGCTAGGATCAGGTGCACCTTCAGCCGGTTGACGTCGAACAGCCAAGTCAGCACCGCATTTAGCATCGCACCGACGCCGACGACGAACCACAACGCATCGGGCAGCCCCGCCAACACGCTGTGCAGCCGCTGGCGACGATAATCGACGAAGACGCCGAACTGCTCGATGGTCTCGGCGTGCAGGATCGCTTCGGATCGCGTCTGTGGCTGGAAGGACAGGAGCCTATTCTGAAACGCGGTGGTCCGCGCGGTTCCTCCCTCGGGGATGATCCCCCGCCGCTGGGCCGGCCAGGCTTCTTCGATCACATACCGGGTGAAATCGCGGAGCATGGCCTGGAGTTCTCCGCGGATCGGCTCCGGGTAGCTGGAGACGTCCCGGTAGAGCGTACCGAGGGCTGCTGCCTCCCGCCCGACGGTCTGATTGGCGGCTACGTAGCCCTGATAGGCGGAGACGGCGATCAGGGCGAGCGTGATGCCGTAGAACACTACGTAGGCAGCGTAGACGGCGCCTATCAACGTGTTCCAACCGGCTTGGTCGGCGGCGGTCTGGCGGACCCAGGGACGGATGAGGACGGTGCCCAGACAGGTGAAGCCCACAAAGACAACGGCAAACAGGAGGGCTCCCGCCCAATGAGATATGTCGTAGATCCAGTACATTTTGGCCTTCCCTATCGGGTCTCGTGCTGCTGTGGCCCGGTGTTGCGGTCTTGCACTAAGATAGGTGCTAACTGACAAATCCTAGTGCAGGTCGAGACTTCATGCAGCGTTCGCTACTTAAACAAGCCGCGGTAAGGTCGTTAGTCCGGGTTCCGTTCCTATCGGCACCCCTACTATCCTTCTCCTGCGTCTTTGGCTCTGGGATCGACTACCCCGCTTCTCATGGCTCGTACGTAGAGCAGGAGGGTCGGGGAGAGGATGAGGGCCGCGACGGTCAGGGCCGGCCTGACGCCGAAGATGTTGCCTATGGCCCCGATCACGGGTCCGGCCGAGGCTTCGCCAAGGGCGCCTGACTGGCTGCTCATCGAGATCACGGTGGCCCGGACGCTGGGGTCCAGGCCCTCGTTGATCCAGGTCAGGTAGACTGGCTCTGCGACGCTTCGGACCAGGGTGGCGAACCAGAACGTCCCAAGCGCGAACGCGAAGTTGCCGGCCAGCGCGAAGGCGAGCACCCCTGCCATGGTGAGCGCATCGAGCGCGAGAAGCAGCCGCGCGGCGACGGCCGGGCTGCTTACAT
>DATMVF010000118.1:0-22628 GCA_035563475.1 Rubrobacter sp. | reverse complement strand
CCCTGCGGCGAGGGCCACGGCCACGGCGGCCACTGAGCCTCCGCCGGGAGCCGGGCTGCCCGAGGCCACGAGTTCGAGGAATTCGTTCAGTGGGAGATCCAGATACTCCGACGTGGGGTTTTCTGGTGACAAGGCTATCCTCTTCGGTCAGGCGGATGTTTCGGCGCGCTCCAGCATCTCGCGCCGCCACGCCTCGGTCGTCTCCACCTCGTTGAATGTATAGATGTGGAGGCCCTGGATGTTGCTTTCGGGGTCTGCGAATCCGGGCTTCAGGCCTTCGATCAGACGGTCGGGGCTGTAGCCACCGGGTAGGAACATCTTGAGCAGCCAGTTACGCTGTCTGTTCAAGAAACGCGCCGACTCGCCGAGGCCGATGCTGGTGGAGATCCGCACTAGCTTCTGGCGGTTCACGGAGCCTGGCATACCGATACGGATCGGCAGCTTTACACCCCGCGACCACACCCGCCTGGCCCAGTCCGAGGTTACCTCGGGGTCGAAGCAGATCTGGCTGATGATGTAGGTTGCGTAGGGCGCCTTATCGTACATGGCCTGGATCGTCATCTCGTCGCTGATCTTGGGGTGGCTCTCCGGGTAGCCCGTGATGCCGACCTCGTCGAGGTCGTGCCCGATCTCATTCATCGCCCTCAGAAGCCCGGCCGCGCCTTCGAACTCCCCTGCGGGCTCATCGATGTCACCAGCGACGACGAAGGCATTCCTTATTTTGGCATCGCGCAGCCTGTGCAGGATCTCGCCCAGCTCCGACCTGTCCCTGATGAGCCGCGCCGAGAGGTGGGGCGCGACACCGAAGCCGTGTCCCGCCAACCGCTCGGCGAGCTCTATCGTTGCCCAGGTTCCCTTGCCAGGCGATGCCGTAACCGTGAGTGCTATGTCCTTTGGGACGTGTTCGACTACCGCTTCTTCAGTCCCCCGGAGGGGTATCACCTCGTAGCCGGGATGCCGCAGAAACTCTGCCAATCTCCGGTTCGCCCGCTGTCGCAGTTCGGTTTTCTGCTCCGTCGACACGTTCTTCCCCACGGCCCACTTCGCCCTTCTCAGGCCCCCTTGGAGGAGCCGGTGGCGTCCAGAGTCTGCTCGGCATGCTCCGGTTTGAAGAAGACGCGGTCGGCCACGGTGGCGGAGACCGTCTCCTCTGGCCGCTCGACCTCGAGCTCGATCCCTATCTCGCTGTACTCGACGGGCACCATGGCGAAACCGATGTTCTTCTCCAGGCGCGGCGAGTAGCAGGCCGAGGTGACCTTGCCGATCCTCTCGCCGTGTGTGTGGACCGGGAAGTAGTCGATCATGGAGCCGTCGTTGTACGAGCCGACGTTGCTACCCCCCAGCTCGACACCGACCAGTTTTCGGCTAACGCCTTCTTCGCTTACCTTCTTCAGCGCTTCCCTTCCGACGAAGTGCTGCTCCTGCTCCAACTCGACCATCCATTTGTAGCCGTATCCAACTTCGTAGGGGTTGGTGTCGTACCACATATCGCAGCCAAGGGCCAGGATGCCGCCCTCGATCCTGCGGATGTGGCACGGGCCGATCGGGGAGATCCCGTACGGCTCGCCGGCCTGCAGCACCCGGTCCCAGAGCTTGAGCCCGTCGCGGCTCGCGTTCTTCAGGTAGAGTTCGTATCCCAGCTCCCCGGAGTATCCGGTGCGGGAGATCACGAGCTCCATTCCGTCGAGCTCCCTGTGCACCATATAGTAGTATGGCACCTCGAGTATCTCCTCGCCGAAGAGGTCGGTCATCACCTCCCTGGACTTCGGTCCCTGCACCTGCATCGGGCCGACGTCGGGCTCCTTTATCTCGACGTTCAGCCCCATGTTGTAGGCGAGCCCCTGCGCCCACAAGAGCACGTCGCTGTCGGCCAGGGAGAGCCAGAAGTGGTTCTCGTCGAGGCGCAGCAGCACGGGGTCGTTGATTATGCCGCCCTCGGCGTTGGTGATGAAGGCGTACTTGCACTGCCCTACGGCGCACTTATTGAGATTGCGGGGGGTTAGCGTGTTGGTGAACTCGAAGGCGTCGGGGCCCGTGATCTCGACCTGCCTTTCGGCCCCCCCGACGTCCCAAAGGGTAACGCCTTCGAGGAGCTGCCAGTATTCCTCGACCGGGTCCCTGTAGTAGCGCGGGTGGTAGTGATGGTTGTAGACGCTGTACTTCTGGACTCCATGCCTGCGCGAACCGTAGAAGTACGGGGACTTGAATATCCTCGTGTACTGCAGAATGCCAGGGTCGGGATTGACATTGTCGTTCATCGAACATTTCTCCTTTCGGTATTCGGTCCGTAACCTTCTATCATGCCCTCATCCTCTTCATCGCCGGATCGAAGAGCGGCTCCTCGGTGACCGTCGCCCGGTGGCGCACACCGAAGTACTCGATCTCCAGCCTCGTCCCCACCCCGGCGTGCTCGGGCGGGACCCAGGCGTAGGCGATGCTCTGTCCGAGCGAGTACCCGAAGTCGGCGCTGGTCACGTAGCCTACCGCCGTGTCGGCCCAGACCGGCTCACTGCCCATGACCACCACGCTCGGATCGTCGAGCACCAGGCACACCAGCCTCCGGCGCGGTCCGGCTTCCTTGCGCTCTAGTAGCGCCTCACGGCCGACGAAGTCGCCTTTATCCTCCTTGACGGCGAATCCGAGGCCCGCCTCGTAGGGGTCGTGCTCGGTGGTCATGTCGGTGCCCCAGGCGCGGTAACCCTTCTCCACGCGCAGCGCGTTGAAGGCGCCGCGTCCGCTGGCGAGGATACCGTAGGGCCGTCCGGCCTCCCACAACAGGTCCCACAACCTCAACCCCAGGTCCGCGGAGGTGTAGATCTCCCATCCCAACTCTCCTACATAGGAGAGCCTTAGCGCCGTAACGGGCACCTCACGCAGATAAGCCCGCCTTGCGTTGAAGAACCCGAAAGCCTCGTTCGAGAAGTCGTCCTCGGAGAGACTCTGTACCACATCTCGGGCGGCGGGACCCCACACCCCGATACAACAGGTCCCCGGCGTGATATCCCGTACGTGTACGGAGCCGTCTTGCGGCAGGTGGCGCTCCATCCACTCTATGTCACGCGGGCCGTTGAGGCCTAGCTGGAAGTGGTCCTCGCCGAGCCGGGCTACGGTCACGTCGCTCCGGATCCCCGCATCGCTGTCGAGCATGAGTGTGTACGTCACCTTGCCGGCAGGCTTGTCGAGCTGTCCCGTGGTGAGACCTTGCAGGAAATCCAGGGCGCCGGGTCCTGCCACCTCGGCCTTCTTCAGGGAGGTCATGTCGTAGAGCGCCACGCGCTCGCGGGTGGCCAGGGCTTCGGCGGCGACGACCTTCGACCAGTACCTTCCGGCCCACTCTCCGCGGTCCGAAACCTCATGCCCGTCGAGTAACGACTCGTTGGCCTCAAACCATTGCGGCCGCTCCCAGCCCGAAGCTTCGAGGAAGTAGGCGCCCAGCGCCTGCTGGCGCGGGTAGAAAGGACTGGCCCGCAGGGGGCGCGGCTCCTCCATCGGTTGCTGGGGGTGGATGATGTCGTAGACCTCCCGGAACGACTGCGCGCTGCGGGCCAGGATATAGGAAGGGCTGAGGGCGTAGGGCTCGAAGCGGTGCACGTCGGCGCCGCTGATGTCCATACTCGGTACGCCTTCGGTGATCCACTCGGCCATCACCTTGCCAACGCCGATGGCGTGGGTGATCCAGACCGCCTCGGCGATCCAGAACCCTTTGGCCTCCTTCGACTCGCCGAGCAAAGGCCCGCCGTCGGGTGTGAAGGAGAACAGCCCGTTCATCGGCCGGTCGATCTCCACCCTCTCCAGGGCGGGAAGCATCTTGCGGGCCTCTTGCCAGGAGGACTCGAAGTCCTCTGGCGTAAACTCCCAGACCGAGGGAAACTCACCTTCGCCCCTGTAATCCCTCCTTATTTCGTCGGCGGAGACGGGCATGGGCCTGTGCTTGTAGGTCCCGATACCGTAATGGTTCCCTCTGTGGCGGAAGTACATCGAGAAGTCCTGGTGGCGCAGGATAGGATGGACGACCTCGCGCGCCTCCCCAGCAAGCTCCTCCAGCGGCGTGGTCCACGCGTACTGGTGCTGCATCGGCACGAGCGGTACCCTCATGCCGACCATCCGCCCGATCCTGGGCCCCCACATCCCCGCGCAACTCACGACGAGCTCGGTCTCCACACGACCCCTGTCCGTCTCGACGGATCTCACACGACCATCCTTGACTTCGATGCCGGTGACCTCGGTCTCGCCGTAGAACTTTAGGCCGCGCTCTCCGGCCAGCCCGGCCATCGCTTCGCAAGCCCTGACGGCCTTGGCTATGCCATCCGTGGGGACGTAGAAGCCGCCCCTGATCGTGTTCGAATCCAGAACCGGTACCAGCTCCGCGCACTCCTGGGGCGAAATCAGCCCGGATTCGAGGCCCCACGAGGTCGCCAGCCCGTGCTTGCGCTGGAGATCCCGCCACCTCTCCTGGGTCTCGGCGACCTCTATGCCGCCTACCTGGTAGCCACACGGCTCGCCATCCAGCTCGAGCTCCATGTAGCGCCCGACGCTGTATCTGGCCAGGTCGGTCATCGTCTTGGACGGGTTGGTCTGGAACATGAGCCCGGGAGCGTGGGAGGTGGACCCGCCAGCCTCGAAGAGCGGCCCCTGATCCAAGACCACCACATCCCGCCAGCCGAGCCGGCTCAGATGCTCGGCCACGCTGCAGCCAACGATGCCGGCCCCGATGATCACACACCCCGCACTACTCTCCATACATCACTCCAAGTCACGCTACCGCCGCCCAAAGTCCCAGAAGACCCAAGAACCCAAAAGGACGTATCCGAGTCTTGTTGCGCATGACGAATCGTTTTCCTGTATACGGCACAACTAACACAGGCCGGTGCGGGAGTCAAGAAGCAAGTCAGCACGCTCAGGCCTTTAAGGCCTTCGCTTGTCAGCCTAGTCAGCATTTCAGCTTGTTGCATGCGAGCCTTGGCTGACTTGCCAACCGGCGGCGCAGGCGCCGAGCTGAAGTGCTGATAAGCGGAGGCGTCAGCCGGAGCGTGCTGAAATGCTGACTAGCGCGGGAGGAGGAAGGGTCGACCCTTCCTCCTCCCGCGCTAGCTGGTGCGGCTCTCTATTTGTATGCGCTCGGGTTCCGGATGATCTGCTCCGCCCTGCACGGTAACCTCCAGCAAGCCGTTCTGGAAATCGGCGCTGATCATGTTGCTGTTTATGCCTTCGGGCAGGTTCATCGTCCGACGGAAGTGCCCGTAGTAGCGCTCTCTGGCGTAGTAACTCACGTCTTCAGGTTCGCCCTTGCGTTCCCCGTCGATGGTCAGAACGCCGCCGGAGAGAGAGACCTCCACATCCCCCTGTTCCACACCGGCGAGCTCGCAACGTATCACGAGATCTTCGCCCTTGGCGAAGATGTCGGCCGTGGGGATCCAGGCGGTCGCGTGGGTCCTTCTCTGGTCTTCCTGTCCACCGCCCTCGGCGTACTCCCGCATCCTGGCCATCTCGCTCATGTGGTCCATGAGCCCCCGAAACGGGTTGCGTGTCCTGCCCATCTTCCCTCCTTTAGTGTTTGGCCACTCCGATATGATGGGCGGGTGGCTTTGGCCACCCGCCCAGGCTGTGTCTCGAGAGTTGTCTAGATCCCCAGAGGCTTTCTAATCGCGGGGCCCGCGCTGCTCTTCGGGTCTCTCTGTCGCCATCTGTTGCGGCGCCGTGGTGCCAGGTTGACGGGACATGGCCCTGCCAGGCTCGGGCGCCTCGAGTCCTGGTGTCACGCCGGGCACCCGCTCCTCGCGCAGCGCTTTGAGGATGGAGAAGCACAGCCCGATCAGGATGAGCACGAACGGTGCCGCTGACGCGATCGCCACGGCCTGCAGGGATAAGAGCGCGGCGTCCACCGAGCCCTGAATCGCGCCTGACAGCAGGCAGATCGCCGCCGCCGCCCCGGTGAAGACGCCCCAGACGACCATGTTCCACGACTGCGGATGCAGGTTGCCCTTCGAGGAGAGCATCCCCATCACCATGGAGGCCGCGTCGGCCCCGCTGACGAAGAACAGCGCCACCAGGATTATCGTTATGCCGGCCATCAGCCAGAACAGCGGGAACTGCTCCAGGAGGAGGAACAGCGCTGCCGGCTGGTTGTTCGCGGCGGTCTCGGCGATGTCCGCCGCGCCGGTAAGCTGCAGGTTGATGGCCGTTCCGCCGAGAATGGCGAACCAGATGAAGCTGACCACGCTGGGGGCCAGGATCACGCCGAAGACGAACTCGCGGATGGTACGACCGCGGGAGATGCGGGCGATGAAGGTGCCCACGAAGGGGGCCCAAGAGATCCACCACGCCCAGTAGAACACGGTCCAGCCGGAGACGAACGCTCCGTCGCTGAAGGCCGCCGTGCGGAAGCTCATCGGGATGAGGTTGGCCAGGTAGCCGCCGAGCGACTCGACGAAGGTGTTGAGGATGAACACCGTCGGCCCCAGGAGGAACACGAACACCAGCAGGAACACCGCCAGGACCATGTTGGTGTTGGCGATCCACTGGATGCCTTTATGCACCCCCGAGATGGCCGAGAGTATGAAGCCCGCCGTCAGGATGGCTATGACCACTATCGCCAGCCCCACTGCTTCCCTTCCCCCGAAACCGAACATGGCGTTCAGGCCCTGGTTGATCTGCAGGGCGCCCAACCCGAGCGAGGTCGCCGATCCGAACAGCGTGGCGAAGATGGCCAGGATGTCTATGGTCTTACCTAGCGGGCCGTAGACCCTGTCGCCCAGAAGCGGATAGAACGCCGTACTGATAAGGTTGGGCATACCCTTGCGAAAGACGAAGTAGGCGAGGGCCAGCCCCATCACCGCGTAGATCGCCCACGGGTGGAACGCCCAGTGGAAGTAGGAGTACTCCATCGCCACCTGGGCGGCCCCCCTGGTCCCGGCCTCCGCCGTACCACCGGGAGGCGAGCTCATGTGGGAGAGAGGCTCGGCCACGCCGAAGAACATCAGGCCTATGCCCATCCCCGCGCTGAACATCATCGCCACCCACGACACGGTGCTGAACTCCGGCTCCTCGTCCTGCCCGCCAAGCCGGATCTTGCCGTACCGGCTGAAAGCCAGATACAGTGAAAAGGCCAGGAAGCCGAACGATGACAGTATGAACACCCAACCGAAGTTGGGAACCAGGAAGCTCCACAGCACCGCATCGAAGACCGCAGCCAGATTGTCCGTAAAGAGAATACCCCACAGGACGAACACAGCCGAAATGATGGCTGCTATCCAGAATACGGTGGAATCGATCCCCGTCCTTTCCTGTCTCTGCGCCACAAGTCTCCTTCCCTTGCTCGCCTTCGAGTTGCCAGCTTACACTAACCTAACACCATGGTATTAGGATACAACCCCTGTACCGAATAGTGCAACACGTTTCAATCTCGACCGAACTCTAGGGATGTTGTTCTGCGCCTTCTATCGAGACGGTGTTTCGCGTGTCCCGGTCCGCTCGTCGTTCGAAGGAGTGAACTTCGGCAGGCTGCGGAACCAGGCTTCGACTTCGGCTATGTGCATGGTGGCGGCGGAACGCGCGAGCTCTGCATCCCTATTAGAGATCGCACCGTAGATAGAGCGGTGGGAGATCCTGGTACGGTCCAAGGCACCTTCCTCGGCGAGGCCGCGCCAGATACGTGCCCGCAGGGTCCTGCCGTAGAGGTTCTGGAGTAGGGCGGCCAGGGCTGCGTTGCCCGTAGCGCTAGCGATCGTCCGGTGGAAGTCATCGTCGGCCTCGACCAGTTCCTCGACGCTCACTGCCGAGTCCATGCGCCGGAGGGTCTCTTCCAGACGCTCTAGGGCTTCTGGGGTGATGCGGCTTGTGGCCAGTGCGGTGGCGGCCGGTTCGATCATACGCCGCACCTCGAATAGCTCCACGAGGGTGTGGTTCTGCATGAAATCTACGGCCAGGCTCATAGTCTCAAGGAGCTGGTGGGGTTCCAGGCTCGTGACGTAGGTTCCGTCGCCCTGGCGAGTCTTGAGGATGCCAGCCAGGATGAGGGCGCGTATGGCCTCCCGCAAGGAGCTGCGCGAGAGTCCTAGCCTGGTCGCGAGCTCCTTCTCCCTCGGGAGCTTCTCGCCCGGCCCGACCTGGCCAGAGAGGATCATCTGCTTTATGCTCGTGATGGCGTCGTCGGTCAGGGCCAATGCTTTACTCCAGCACGACCACGGCGTGCGTCCCGACCGGCGGCAGCGCTATCCGCGCGTAGCCGTCCACCACTTCGACTTCGAGAGGTTCGTTCTCCGGCGCGAGATATGCCCGCCCGACCGTGCTCCCATCCGTCAAGATTTCGATACCCAGCCCCGAGGTAGGCCACGACTGGTCCACGTGTTGTACGGGCTGCGTGGTGCGGCGGGGATGGTAGGCGACGAGGTGCACGATCCGCCGCTCCGGATGGTCGCCGTCCGCAGGCTGCTCATGCAGCGTAGCCTCCACCCATCCGGGTCCGGAGAGCTTCAGCTTTGGCCGGGGCAGGAAATCGCGGATCGCGTGTAAAGCGACCTCCCTGTAGACCCAGTAGTCGTGGTCGCGGTAGGCCGCAAAGAGCGGCGTCGCGAAGTATAGAACGCCCTCGCTCTCTACCACGAGCGCAGAGTCCAACGACTCGCCGACCGGCGCCTGGGCGTGGCTCGTGAAGTGTTCCCACGTCCTGTCGAAGAGCGCGCTGCGTAGCTCCCCGCGCACCTTGGCGCCTTCGAGCGGACGAACCAGGTGCGCCCTGTCATAGAACACGTAGTCGTAGTCTGTGGCCAGCTCGCTCTCGCCAGCAAGCGCCTCGTCGAGCCGAAGGTAGCTTGGTACCGTCGGGGCCCGCCCCTCGTAGGCGACAGGGATGCTCTCGAGGCCGAACTGGCCCGTCTCCTCGTCGAGGGCGGCCGTGCCGCCCAGGATAAGTTTGCCGCCGGCGGACGTATAACTTTCCAGCTTCGCGCGAAGGTCCTCGTACAGGCTTATCCCGTCGGGAAGCACGATGGCCGCGTAGTTCAGGAAGGAGCCGTGCGAGGGGTCTATTATGTCGAACTGGATCGCCGCTTCTAGGAAGAGTTGCGCGGCTCCTTCTACTTCGGCGACGTGCGCGTTCGTGGGGACACTCCCGAGGGCGGAGGGCTCGTACCTTGACAGGATCGCCACTTCGGCTGTGGGCTTCGCCCCATGCAGGAAAGGCTCGAGTCTCTCCACTTTGCCGAAGGAATGCTCGAGCAGGCGGTATACGGCGGGGTCGAGGACGCCTCTTGGGTGGAGCTGGTCTCCGACGGAGATCTCACCCCCAGCGGCGAGGATGGTGCCGCACTCGTAGTCGAGCTGGTCGCTGGTCTTCAGGCCGCCGAAGTCGGCCCAGGCCTTGTGGAAGCGCCCCGTCATCCCGAGGAAGTCGACCCCGTAGGTGCGGGCCTGCCGCGCCATGACGGGGTAGTGCAGGTACCCCCAGAGCCCCGAGGAGGTGGGAAGGCTCTCTATCTCGAAGTGGGTCTGGTAGGGGAGCGTCTCTGCCATCCGCGGGGTGACGGTGCCGTTGTAGAAGATCGTGGCCCCCGGGACCTTGGCACGGACCGCCTCGCTCAGCCTTTCGAGGAAACCGTGCAACTTCCACTCGGCAAAACGCAGCACCGCCTGCTCGTCGTCGAGGCTGACTCCGGCCTCGCGCATCTTTGCCTGTCCCCACGGAGAGTAGTTCGGAACCGGGAAGCAAATATCGAAGAAGAAGCCGTCTACGTCGTAGCGGTCACAGATCTCTTCGGTCTGCGCCACGAGGTAGTCACCGTATCCAGTGGAGACGTCCAGCGTGGTCCATCCCCATCCCCCCGCCAGGGGCGACTCGTTGGAGAGGGGGGGACGGATCATGAGGCTCCCGTCCCTGCGGGCTATCACCCAGCCGGGCTCCTTCTCGCCGGCCAGGTCATCCCACATGATGCTGACGTAGATCGGGGCCAGCACCCCGATCCCGTGCAGCGCCTCTATCTGGGCGCCCATGAGATCCGGGAGGGCTAGGTTGGGGTGTCTCGTGCCTACCTCCGTCGCGTAGTAAGAGAAGCCGTGGTGGCACTTGGCGAAGACCGTCATGGAGTCTACTCGCCCCATCCTTACCGTCTGTGCGAAGACCTCGGGGTCGAAATCAGCACCGACACCCTCGCACTCTGCCGAAGTGTGGAAATCGAGGTGGACCTGCCTGAGCCGGAGTCTGCCCACACCGATCATCCCTTCAAGAATAGTTCGACGACGGGCACCTCGACGGGCGGCCTCTGCACCGGTAGCTCCAGGGTCAGCGTACCCTCCGGGATACCGCCCACGGTCGTGTTCTGGGCCCGCTGGGCAGGGTCTATGACCTTCATCTTTATCTCCGAGGCGTCGTTGAGGAGTTGCGCGTACTCCACCCTCCCAGCCAGCCCTTCGAGATGGACGTGTTTGAAGGGCCAGCCGAAGAGGTGCAGGTAGAGTCTGTTACCATTCTCCGTGTACCGGCAGTCGGGGGGCGGGGTCAGGTCGCTCGCCGTGCAACCCCTTACGGAGCGCTCGTGCAACCGCATCCACTCCCCGAGGCCGCGTAGTCTTTCCACGGCCCGAGACTCGAGCTCGCCGCGGGCGTTCGGCCCGACGTTGAGGAGCAGGTTGCCGCCCTTGGAGACGGTATCAACGAGCATCCTGACGAGCATATCAGTAGGCTTCCAGTCCAGGTTGTCGCGGTCATAGCCCCACGAACCGTTCAGGGTCTGGCACGCCTCCCAGAGGGTCCGCTCTCCTTCGACCTCGGGCCAGCTCCTCGGCTGGTATTGCTCGGGGGTTTTCAGGTCGCCCCCGATCTCCAGCCGGTCGTTGACGATTATGCCTGGCTGGAGCCCGCGTACCATCTCCATAAGTTCTACTGAGCCCCAGTCCTCCTTGCCCTTGCCGCCCCAGACCCGGTCCGAGTAGGAGAAGTCGAACCACATGACGTCGACCCGGCCGAAGCGTGTCAGGAGCTCACGGGTCTGACCGTGCAGGTACTCGCGGTAGCGCGAGATGTCGCGGTCCCTATTGGCCTCGATGTACTCTGTGTCATCTCGCCTGGAGTGCAGCCCGTCGACCGGGAACTCGGGATGGTGCCAGTCTATGAGGGAGTGGTAGAAGCCTACCTTCATGCCCTCGGCGCGGAACGCCTCGACCATCGGAGCGATGAGGTCCTCGCCCCAGAGCGTGTTGGTCGCCTTGTAATCGGTGAGATCCGTATCCCAGAGGCAGAAGCCGTCGTGGTGCTTGGTCGTGACGACGAAGTACCTCATGCCAGCGTTCCTCGCCTCTCTGGCCCACTTTTCGGGGTCGTAGAGGTCGGGGTAGAAGTGGTCGAAGTACTTCTGGTAGCCCTCGTCGCGAATCCTCTCGCGCTGTTTGACCCATTCGTGGCGGGCGGGGAGGGCGTAGATCCCCCAGTGGATAAACAGGCCGAAGCGGTCGCGCGTAAACCACTCTGTGTCGGCGGCGGTAGTTCGACCTAGCTCCTGCTTCACTGCTCCTCCTTATCTGTGACTATATGTGCTACCTGCCGCCGAAACCGGACATGGTTATTCCCCGGACGAACCAGCGCTGGGCGAACAGGTACACGATAACGGTCGGGATGGTGGCTATGGCGGCGGCGGCCATGAGCAGGTTCCACTCGGTCCCGTACTGGCCCTGGAAGTTCCTCAGGCCGACGACGACAGGGATCGTCGCGTCGGAGTTGGAGACTATCAGCGGCCACAGCAGGTTGTTCCAGTGGAACAGAAAGGCGAAGACGGCGAGCGTGGCGAGCGCCGGTCCCGAGAGTGGAAGGATGATGCGCCAGAAACAACCGAAGCGGCTCGCGCCGTCGATGCGGGCGGCGTCTTCTAGCTCGTACGGGATGGTGAGGAAGAACTGCCGCAAAAGGAAGACCCCGAACGCGGTGAACGCCTGGGGGACTATGAGGCCCTGGTAAGTATCCACCCAGTCGAGTTCCTTTATGAGGATGAACTGCGGTATGACCGTAACCTGGGGTGGGATCATGAGCGTACCCAGGTACAGGAGGAAGAGCAGATCTCGCCCCCTGAATCGCAGGCGGGCGAAGGCGTAGGCGGCAAGGGCCGAGGTCACCGTCTGGAGGATGGTGATGCCCCCGACCATTACGAGGCTATTTATAAGGTACCTGCCGAAGGGGGCGAAGTTCCAGGCCGCCGCGAAGTTCTCGGGATGCCACTCCCTGGGCCACCAGGTCGGCGGGTTGGCCGCGACCTCGGGTGCCGACTTGAACGCGGTCAGTACCATCCAGATGATCGGAACCAGCGTCAGAAAAGCCATCGCCATCAGGGTCGCATAGATGAGTATGGGCCAGTAAGGCTTCCCGCCAGGGGACACGCCTGCCCTACCTTTGAGAGCCGCGCCGATAGAGTCGAAGGCACTCATGCGCTCGTTACCCCTATTCGTAGGTGACCCAGCGTCGCTGGAACAGGAACTGGACGACCGTGAAGACGAAGATCACCGCAAACAGGACCAGGGCGACGGCCGCGGCATAGCCCATGTCGAAGGATTGGAAACCCTTCTGGTAGATGTAGAGGACGAGGGTGGTAGTCGCGGTTCCTGGACCCCCGTTCGTCATTATCAGGGCCTGGTCGAAGACCTGGAAAGAGGAGATCACGGAGATGACCACGACGAAGAAGGTGGTCGGCGAGAGCAGCGGCAGGGTCACGTTTAGAAACCTGCGCCACGCCGTCGCCCCGTCGACCTTGGCCGCGTCGTAGAGGTGGTCCGGTATGCCCTGCAGGCCGGCCAGGAAGATCACCATGTTGTACCCGAACCCCTTCCAGACGCTCATCAGGATGAGCGCAGGCATGGCCCAGGTCTGGCTCGTGAGCCACGCCGGACCGTCGATGCCGACCGCGCCGAGCACGGAGTTGATCAACCCTATGTCCGGCAGGTAGAGCCACTTCCAAACCAGTGAGAGCGCCACGGTCACCGTGACATAGGGCAGCAGGAAGATGGACCTGAAGATCACAACTCCGCGCAGCGCCTGGTTGACGAGGATCGCGGTCGCGAGCCCCAGCACGACTGAGAGCGGTACGCTGACAGCCGTGAAGTAGACCGTGTTGAAGAGCGCCGCCCGGAAGACCCTGTCGACGGTGAACAGCTCGCGGAAGTTCTCCAGGCCCGCCCAACTGGCCCCGAGCAGCAGATCGTAATCGTAGAACGCGAGGACGAAAGCGGCTCCGACGGGTATGGCCGTGAAGATGAGGAACCCGATCAGGTTCGGCAGCAGGAAGAGGCCGGCCGCCAGTCCTTCATGTTCGCGGTTCTTCCAGGGAACTTTCTCCGGCCCCCGCCCGGTTTGCGCCGTGCCAGCCACACAACCCCCTCCCGCTACGACTGCTGCTCGAGGATCTCCTGGTGCTCCTTTAGGAGCTTGTCGAATTGCGGTTTGACCTTGCTTACGACCGCGTCGACGCTCTGCTTGCCCAGGAACACGGGGCTGAAGTCGCGCGTGAGCATGACCGTCGTCTCCTGCCAGGTCGTGGTAGTCACGAAAGGCCTGGTCTCGCCGATGTCGCTGACGAGTATCTTCTGGACGACGTCGACGTTCTGCGGGGGGGGCTTCTCGAAGGTCGATACCGCCGACTCGCGGGCCGGGTAGCCGCGTCCGGCCTTGACGAGTTTCTCCAGCGACTCCGTGCTTGTTATGGTCTTTAATGCCGTCCACGCCGCGTCGGCGTTCTCTGTGGTGTTGGAGATGCCGAATCCAGAACCTGCGGCCCACGTCACGCTCCCCGCCGGTCCCGCCGGCATCGGCGCAACGTCCCACTCGAAATCGGAGTTCTCCCTTATGTTTATGAACTGCCAGGGACCGTCGACGTGCATCCCGATCTTCCCGCCGAAGAATTCCTCGACCGCGAAGCTCGGGTTCGCGAGGTCGGTTACAGGCGCGGCTATTTTGTCCGTGATCATACCGATAACGAACTCCATGGCCCCTATGGACTCAGGGGTATCGAGCGTGCACTCTGTCTGTGCTGCGTTCATGTAGCCTCCCCCGCCCGACCATAGCCAGGGGACCATGAAGTCGAAGACGGGCTGCTCGACGAATCCGTACTCCCTGGCGCCAGGGTTAGTCAGCTGCTCGGCCTTCTCCCTGAACTCCTCCCAGCTCATGGGTGTCTCGGCCGGTGGCGGCTCTACTTTGGCCTTGCCGAAGAGATCCTTGTTGTAGTAGAGGATGATCGGGCCTATGTCGTACCCGAGGGCGTACAATTCGTCGTTAACGGATAGACCCTGCCTGATGGGTCCGAAGAAGTCATCTACATCGAAGTCCGAGTCGTCCTCGATAAAAGGCATCAGCGGTTGCAAAGCGCCGCGCGCGGCGTAGCCCGGCATCCTGAGACTCTGCATGGCGACGATGTCCGCCTCATTCTCGCTGGCTATCTGCGTGGTGAGCTTGTCCCAGTAGTCCGCGAAGGTGACGGTCTCTAGCTTGACCGTTATATCCGGGTACTTCTCGTGTACGTCCCTGGCGAGGTCTTTCCAAACCCTGGTCTCCTCAGGTGTGTCAGACCACATCGACCAGCGCAACGTCCCTGAGGTGCCGCCCCCTCCGCAAGCCCCCACGCCGAGCAAGCCGACCCCGGCGAGACAGGCGCCGCTCATCCGCAAGAAGTCCCTGCGATTCATCGCCCTCTCCACGAGAACCGCGGAGAGAGGCTCCTCCCGTTCACCAGCTACCCGATGACCGGTAACCATCCCTATGCTCCCTTCCCCGCCCCACTCAGCTTTCCTCGCCCTCTGCATCCGACATTACCCGAACGGGTTGCGCAAGTCAACAGATACGTAGGACCTATTCGACTAGAGTGGACGGTTCCAGGGATATCATGACGACTTTGGGCATCAAACATCCGTCCTTTGTCCGTATCTCCGGATGGTCTGCTGTTGACCCGGCCTGTGGATCACGCCAACAATGAGTTCGTGTCTTCCGAGCGAGAGGGGAATCTGTGAGAACGATACTGTGTTACGGGGACTCGAACACGTGGGGCTCTGACCCTGAGACGAGAGAGCGGTTTCCGGAGGACGTGCGCTGGCCTGGGGTGCTCAGGAAGAGGCTTGGTGAGGAATACCGTGTGATCGAGGAGGGCTTGCCGGGCAGGACGACGGTGAGGGACGATCCCATCGAGGGGGATCACAAGAACGGCAGAACGTACCTGATGGCGTGTCTGGAGTCGCACCGTCCCCTTGATCTCGTTACGCTCATGCTCGGCACCAACGACCTCAAGGCGCGCTTCGGCAGCTCGGCCTCGGACATCGCGCAGGGGGCAGCAAGCCTGGCCGACATGATGTTGAGGAGCGGGTGCGGGCCTGATGGCGGCGCTCCCATCGTACTCTTGATCTCCCCTCCCGTAGTCGCGACGCTCACCGACATGGCGCAGATGTTCGAGGGAGCGGAGGAGAAATCCAGGCAATTCAGCGGGCACTACGAGCGCTTCGCCGAGCAGCACGGGTGCGAGTTCTTCGACGCCTCCCAGGTCATCGTCTCCAGCGACGTGGACGGCATCCACCTCGACGCCCCCGAGCACAGAAAGCTCGGCGAGGCCGTCGCAGCCCGCCTAGGAGTGATCTTCAGATGAGTAAGAGTTTGAAGGCTCTGCTGGTTGGGGGACCGATGTACGATCCGCTGTACACGCGTCTTGCGGAGTTCGAGGAGCGCGAGGGCCTGAGGGTCGAGACGGTAGTCGCCCCCACACACCCCGACCTCAACGAGCAGATCGAAGCCGAGTTTGCATCAGGCGGCGCCTCCTACGACCTGATCTCGACGCACACCAAATACGCCCCGAGCCAGAGACAGTGGCTAACCTCGCTCGACGACGACCTGGACGATGGCGAACTGGAACCCTTCACTCCCCGCACGTTAGAGCTGGCTCGGATGGACGGGAGCCTCTACGGCGTCCCGCGCAACCTGGACGTGAAGCTCCTCCTGTACCGCACCGACTACATGGAGGACAAACCCTCCTCGTGGGAGGACCTGCTGGAGATAGCGACGCGGCTGAGGTCCGACAACCTCTACGGCTTCGCCTTCCCCGGCAAGGAGTCAGGACTCTTCGGCCACTTCTTCGAGCTACACGCGATGGCCGGAGGCAGGATGTTCGAGGATGAAGGTCCGCCAGTTCCGCGCCTGGACGACGAGGCTGGCCGTTGGGCGCTCGGTCTACTCAAAGACCTCTACGAGAGGGCAGCGCCCCCTGAGACCCCGGACTGGCATTACGATGAGGTAGCCGCTTGCTTTCGTGGAGGCAGAGCCGTAATGAGCACCGACTGGCCCGGCGGTTTCTACACGTACCTGGATCCCGACCAGAGCGCCGTAGTAGACCGCTTCGACGTGGCGCTCTACCCAGAGGGTCCAGCCGGACGTCACATATACTCGAGCTCGCACACCTTCGCCATCCCTGCCACCGTCAGCGACCGTCCGGCCGCCGTCGAGCTCCTTCGCTTCCTGACCTCGCGCGAGTCGCAGGCTTACGAGGCCGGCCTGGGTACCCTTCCCGCAAGGAGTGACTCTTTGCAGGACGTCCGGTCCGGAGCCGGCCCGTTCGCCGAACGGCGTTGGAACCTGCTGGAGCGGGCGCAGGAGGCCGCGCTCATCCCACCCAAGCACGCGAACTATCCTGCGGTCGAGGATGCCATCTGGCAGGGTATCAGGGAAGCGCTTCTGGGTAACAAGAGTGTGGAGCAGGCGCTGGAGGACACAGAGGCAGCGGCGCGTCGGGCGGCAGAGGGCTTGTAGCGCCCGGACGGGAGGAATAGTGGAGAACAGTGCGGTTGACCCTTCGTCGAGGAGGGCTCTGGGTGGTACAGGACTCTCGGTCTCGCCGTTGTGCGTCGGATGCGCGCCGCTCGGAGACATGCCAGAGACCTTCGATTATTCGGTAGACGAAGAGCGGGCCAGCGAGACGCTGAGGGCTGTTTTGGAGAGTCAGATCAACTTCCTCGACACGGCCGCTTCGTACGGCGACGGGGAGAGCGAACGCCGGATAGGCGAGGTGTTCGAAGAGACGGGCGGCCCTCCCAAAGACGTCGTGCTTGCCACCAAGGCGGATCGGGATCTCAGGACCGGGGACTTCTCCGGAGATCAGATGCGCCGCTCCGTCGAGCGGTCCCTGCGGCTGCTTGGCATGGAGAGCCTCCAGCTGGTCTACCTGCACGACCCGGAGCACGAGAGTTTCGATCATATGATGTCCGACGGAGGTCCGGTCGAGGTACTGACGGGCCTCAAGGAAGAAGGAGTGATCCAACACCTCGGCGTCGCGGGGGGGCCGATAGACCTCATGATCCGGTTCGTCGAGACGGATCTCTTCGAGGCCGTCATCACCCACAACCGCTACACGCTCGTAAACCGTACCGCAGACCCTCTCTTCGACGTCGCCGCAGAACGCGGAGTAGCAGCGCTCAACGCCGCCCCGTACGGCAGCGGCATCCTCGCCAAGGGCCCCGACGCCTACGCCCGCTACGAGTACAGTGAGGCGCCGAAAGAGATGGTCGAACAGGTGCGCGCCATGCAGGATGCCTGCCGCGAGTTCGATGTTCCCCTGGCAGCCGCAGCCTTGCAGTTCTCACTAAGAGACCCCCGCATAGTCTCGACCATCGTCGGCATGAGTCGCCCCGAGAGGGTGAGACAAACGCTGGACCTCGCCACCCATCCGATACCGGCCGAACTGTGGGAGCACATAGATGCGCTAGAGGCTCCGAACGGTTAGAGGTCGCTACGCAGCTTCGCATGTCGCGCTCGGGTTCCTTGCTGTGGCTAGCTCATCAACTGGCCGCCGTTGACCTCGATGATCTCGCCTACCAGGTAGTCCGCGGCCGGAGAAGCGAGGAAAGCAACGACCCCGGCCGTCTCCTCGGGGGTGCCCTCTCGTCCCATCGGAATGGCGTTCGTCAAGTTCTCGCGGACGTCGGGGGGCGTGAAGCGGTCGTGGAAAGGGGTGGTAATTACGCCAGGTGCGACCCCGTTTACGAGGATGTTCTCGGAGACGAGTTCCTTGGCCATCGCGCGGGTCAGGGTGCTTACGCCGCCTTTGGCCGTGGCGTAGGCGATGGAGCCAGGACCGCCGCCGTTGCGGGCAGCGATCGAGGTCATGTTGATGATCCTGCCTCTCCCCTGCCGCCTCATGATCGGCAACACCGCCCGCGAGACCAAATAGACGCTCTTCAGATTTACGTCCATTACACGGTCCCAGAGGTCATCGGTCATCTCGGATAGGCTTCTGCGTTCGATCAGCGACCCCGCGTTGTTCACCAGTACGTCGAGCCGCCCGAAACGGTCCTCTATCTCCCCGACCATCCGCCCGACCTCGGCAGCGTCGGAGACGTCGCCCCCGACGATCGAAGCCTCCCCGCCCGAAGCTTCGATCTTCTCGACCACCTCCCGCGCCTCATCCTCGCTCGTGTTGTAGTGGACGACCACCCGGCGTCCCTGCCCGGCGAGCACCACGGCTACGGCCCGTCCGATCCCCGTGCTGCTCCCCGTCACCCACGCGACCTCTTCCGAGAAGGCCATCCGACCGTTACCTCCCTGTAAGGGTTCTTCTGCAAGCGATGCCCCAGACAACATACTGGTTCCGGGCGGGGAAAACAACACGGGACGTGGGAGGTTCGCTGTGGATTAGAAAGCCGGTACGCTGCCGGTTCGGTCCCTTTGACGAACGGTTTAGCGCCTAGGTGCCTGTGTAGCGGATCTTTCCGACCGAACCCGCGCCCCTGTCCAGGTAGTAGAGGCCACCGCCCTTGCTCACCTCGAGGGCGACGGGGTTGCCTAGCCCGGTGGCGAACCCGCTGACGTCTCCTGTAGTAGCATCGAGCTTCCTTATCCACCCGCTGCAGTAGTCCGCAAAAAAGTAGTCGCCGACGTAACCTCTAGGGAATCGCTTGGTGGCCGGATTGTAGAAGGCGCCGCCGGTTATGGCGCAACCTGTGGTCTTCGTGCTTCCTTGTCTGTAGGCAAACACAGGATTGCGGTACTTTGGGTCCGACTCGGGGCCTTCGTATCGAGGCCACCCGTAGTTCGCTCCCGCAGCCCCCCGATCGATCTCCTCCCACCTCTGTTCACCGACATCGTTGATCAACATCTTTCCCGTGCGGGGCTGGATGGCAAAGCTGAAGGGGTTGCGAAGCCCCAGCGCCCAGATGGCGCGGTTTCTCCCTGTAGCCCGCTTGTAGAAGGGGTTGTAGGGGGGAATCGTGCCGTCCTTGTTGATGCGCAGCATCTTCCCTTTCAGGTTGCTAAGGGTCTGCGCGTTGTCGCTCTTGGCGTTGTCACCCACGGCTACGTAGAGCTTGCCGTCCTCGCCGAAGTGTATGGCCCCTCCGTTGTGGTTTGTGGCACTGCTCAGGTTGTCCAGCCGGAGGATGAGCTTCATACTGCCTGCGACGGCCCTATCACCGCGGGCTCTGAGGCGGATCACCCGGTTGTGGGCCGGGGTGGTGCCTGTCGCCTTCTGCGTGTAGTAGAGATAGAGGTAGTGGTTGCTGGAGAAAGCAGGGTCGAAAGCGATTCCTAGCAGGCCGCGTTCCCCCGCCGAGTCAACCCCGCCAGAGATATCCAGGAATGTCGCCAGATTTCCGCCTGCCTTTACCACCCGCAGCGTGCCGCGTTGTTCGGCCACGAACAGCCGACCGTCTGGGGCGAACTCCATGGCCGTGGGACTCGCCAGGCCACCGACGACCTGCGAGCGCGCGAAGTTGGGCGGGAGCGTTGCGGCGCCCCGCGCAGAGTTGGCGGAGAAAGCCAGAACAGCCGCGACGAAGGCCAACAGGGCACAGAGCAACATTGTCAAGAGCAGCCCGCCTGGAATCCCCCTATCAGAGCGAACCGTCTCCGATCTAGTACAGGGAGAACAGGATGATCTCACTAGCATTATCCTTTCGGCGGC
Source organism: Rubrobacter sp. (assembly GCA_035563475.1). Lineage (GTDB taxonomy): Bacteria > Actinomycetota > Rubrobacteria > Rubrobacterales > Rubrobacteraceae > Rubrobacter_D. The sequence goes on along the minus strand of DATMVF010000118.1, from coordinate 2,724 downwards.
ACGGCCGCCTCCTGTTGGGAGCGGCCTGTAGCTTTGCGTCTCAGCCACCCGGCTGGTTGCCTGTATCTGGGACGTTTATCAGTATACCGGCGACGATACTCTCGTAGCAATCATCCCGCTTGCAGGTAGCCACAGCGCGAAAAGGCTCCCTTATCCTGCAAGCTGTTTGAGGGAAGAGATTATGTCGGGTAGGGGTGTGTTCTTGTGTATTGCGACATCGGCCCCGGCGTTCGAGGCGGCCTCATCGACGTCGTCCCTGGCGCTGAGGACGGCGATGGGCGCCTCCGGATGGCGGCGCCTGATCTCGGCCATGAGCTCCGTCCCTTCCCCGTCGGGGAGTGTCAGGTCGAGTAGCACCACGTCGAATGACCCGCCGCCCCTTAGCAGAGCCCTGCCTTCCTCCAGTGTGCGGGCCAGGATAACCTCCGTGCCCTCCACCTGTCCGAGAACGAGTTCGAAGGCCTGCGCGAAGGCCGAGTGGTCTTCTACGAGCATCACCCTCTCCATCGCTACACCTCCGTGTTGTCTTCTGCCCTACAAACCGTCCGAGCACCACCCTAACGGAGAAAGCGCAGGACGTAAATCGTACAAATGAACTAGATCCGAAGAGAATCTCCTGCTTCGTTCGTTGTCTCGAAGACACGCACGACGCCGGAATCGTCCTCCCCGCCGAGCGAGGATCCTTCCTCATATAGCCTGTGGGCGGCGCCCATCGCCCCGAGTCCTATGAAACCGGCGCGTTGCATCCACCCCTCCCTTAGAACCCCATCAGTGGTTGTGGCGTGGTGTCTTTGTGGCGATGCCCCTGTACTTCAGGGCGCTCTCGAGCACCCCACCGCCGTCGAGTTGATCCACGGAGGCGCGGTAGATCTCCTGCCAGGGCGTCTGGCTCTCGGGATAGTCGGGTATGCCTTCCTCCCGTTTGCGGCGTTCTATCTCCCCGTCGGAGACCAGCATATCGCAGCGTCCGGTACCCAGATCGATGCGGATGGTATCCCCCGTCCGCACCCAGGCCAGGCCGCCGCCTGCGGCGCTCTCAGGCGCGGCGTTCAGGATGGAGGGGCTGTCCGAGGTGCCGGACTGCCTGCCGTCTCCGATGGTGGGCAGGGTGTTGATCCCACGCTTGAGGAGCGAGTCGGGGGGTTGCATGTTTACTACCTCGGCCGAGCCGGGCCACCCGACGGGTCCTGCGCCCCGGATCACCAGGATAGAGGTCTCGTCGATGTCGAGGTCGGGATCGTTGATGCGCTCGTGGTAGTCGTCGGAGCCGTCGAAGACGACCGCGCGGCCCTGGAACACGTCTTTGTTGGCTGGGTCCCCCAGGTAGCGCTCGCGGAACTCGTCCGAGATCACACAGGTCTTGATGATGGCGAAGTCGAAGAGGTTGCCGGAGAGGACCCTGAAACCCGCCTTCTCCTGAAGCGGTTCGTCGTGGGCCGCGATCATCTCCCGGTCCTTGCTCTCGCATCCTGCGACGCTCTCGGCCAGCGACCTGCCGGTGACGGACCTCGTCCCGCCATCGATCTTGCCGGCCTGCAGAAGTTCGCCCAACACGGCAGGCACGCCGCCAGCGCGGTGGAACCTCTCTCCCAGGTACTCGCCCGCCGGCTGCATGTTGACGAGCAAGGGCACGTCGTAGCCGTGTTCCCAATCGGAGGGTTTGATCTCTACCCCGGCGTGGCGCGCCATGGCCATGATATGCGGCTGGGCATTGGTAGATCCACCTATTGCGGTGGTCGCGACGATAGCGTTCAAGAAAGACTCGCGCGTCAGGATCTTCGAAGGGCGCAAGTCCTCGTAGGCCATCTCGGCGATGCGCCTCCCTGTGTCGTAGGCCATCTGGCCGCGCTCGCGATACGGCGCGGGGATGGCAGCGCACCCGGGTAGCGAGAGACCTAGCACCTCGGCCAGGGCGTTCATCGTCGAAGCCGTGCCCATGGTGTTGCAGTGACCCGCAGACGGGGCTGAGGCCAGGGCGGTCTCGAAGAACTGATCCTCGTCGATCTGGCCCGCGGCCAGACGGCGCCGGCTCTTCCAGATGGCCGTGCCCGAACCTACGAGTTCCCCCTCGAAGTAACCGTCGAGCATAGGACCGCCGGAGAGCACGATGGCGGGGATGTCCACGGTCGAGGCGGCCATTATCGCAGCCGGCGTCGTCTTGTCGCAGCCCGTCGTGAGCACCACGGCGTCGATAAAGTAACCGTAGAGGATCTCGACGAGACCCAGATAGGAGAGGTTGCGGTCCAGCGCGGCGGTCGGCCTGCGGCAGTTCTCGTTGATGGGGTGCACGGGAAACTCCATCGGGATGCCCCCACCGTCGCGTATCCCGTCGCGCACACGACCGGCGAGCTCCAGGTGGTGCCTGTTGCAGGGCGAGAGGTCGCTTCCGCTCTGGGCGATGCCGACCACGGGCCTGCCGGAGCGCAACTCGTCCGGTGTGATCCCGTAGTTCATAAAGCGCTCCAGATACAGCGCGCTCTGGTCCCTGCGATGGGGATCATCGAACCAGTCGCGCGAGCGAAACCTGCGCTCCGGCCGGCCGTTATTTGAAGTCATGGCGGATCTCCTTGTCGGGTCTTCGTCCTACTCATCATCCCATGAGACCGGTGGCGTCGCCGTCGAGGTCTTGCCGAGGGCCTGCATCGCGGTCGGGACCATCGTCAGCTCGGGGACGTAGGCGCGGGGCGGGAGCGTCGCGAGGAAGAGGCATGCCTGGGCCACATC
>DATMVF010000117.1:0-2361 GCA_035563475.1 Rubrobacter sp. | reverse complement strand
GGCCCTCGTAGGGCCTTAGGTCCTCCACCGTGATCCTCTCCCTCGCCCCCTTGCCCCGCACGTCCATTACTACAGCGGGGCCGACGATCAGTCGCGGGTCTAGCTGGTCTATGCGCGCGCCGCCCTCGACGAAGTGGTAGGGGGCGTCGGCGTGGGTGCCGGAGTGGCTCCCCAGGTGGACGGCAAGGACGTTGACTCCATCCGCCGCCAGGGTCGTCGCGGGCTCCAGGCGAACGTGAGGGTCGCCGGGATAGACCTGGGTCTGTGCGTCCATCCGGCGGGAGAGGTCGACGATGCGGCCGATCCTCTGGAGCACGGGCCTAACCCGGCACCCGGTCGGTTTCGGCGGCCCTCCCCTTCGTGCGGTCTGCGGCGAAGCGGAGGATCAGGTAGAGGACGAAAGTCAGAGCAAAGACGGGGACGGTCGCACCGAAGGAGAGGGGGCTGATCCTGGTCCAGTACAACGCGAGCCCCGCTCCTACAACGTACGCCGCCCACGCAGGCAGATTGAACCCGCCCGTGAACCAGTAACGGCCGCCGCGCCTCTCTAGGACGTCCCGAACCGAGTACTCGCCGCGGCGCAGGATGTAGTAATCCGCGAGCATTATGGCGAAGACCGGCACGAAGAACGTACCGATCAGCAGCAAGAAGTCCAGAAAGTAATTCAGGACGCCCTGCCAGGTGGCGCCGAGTATGGAGATCAGGCCGATAACGAGCGCGGGCCCCAGAAAGCCGCTCTGGGGCCTGAGGTTGAGGTAGGACATGATCATGCCGTACACCACCAGCGTGTTCGTAGCCATGACGGAGAGGAAGACCACGATGGCGGCCGGTATCCCGAAGTTCTCCACCAGGACCGCCGCGTCGAACCCCTGCGCGGCCCCGCCCTTCAGCTGGGCGTAGGCGGCGGCGGTCACGCCCAAAGTCATCGCCAGTGAAGTCGAGGCGGTGTAGCCGATCACCGTCCCGCCGATGCCCCCGAGTTGCGACGTGGCGTTGCGGTTGAAGTCCGCGGAGAGGACCGTCCAGGAGATGGCCGTCGCCACCACCACGTCGAACGCTATGGCCGCCGTCATACCGGTCGAGGGGTCGGCGGGGATGGAAGCGAACTCGCCGACCCCGAAGGCGCTGAAGGCCGTGTAGAACACGAAGAGGGCGAGCCCGATCATTACGACCGCGATAAACGGCTCGACCCGCTCTATGCCCTGATGCCCGAAGAGCGCCAGCAAGACCACGAGACTCTGGCACAAGACGGTGAACAGGACGACGTTGGAGAAGCCCGTGAGCGAGTCGACCGCGGAGTTCACGGCTATGCCGGCCAGGAGCGCCTGCACCCAGCTCCACCCCATGAGGACGGCAAGGTTCAAGAGCGCCGGGAAGGTTCCTCCCCTGATGCCGAAAGAGGCCCGTGTCAGGACCATCGTCGGCAACCCCGTGCGCGTGCCTATGCACCCCACGAGCGACAGCACGCCAACCCCGAGCAGGGTCCCGAGAAGTATGATCAGGATCGCCTGCAAATACAGGATGCCGGGCACGAACAGGGTCCCCGTGAGCAGGGTCGTGACCACCATGTTCGCCGCGAGCCAGACCATGATGGTGTTCCCGAAACCCATCGTCCGCTCGGTGTCCGCACCGGGCTCCACAGTATCGTGACCCAGGCGCGCAACGATCCGCTGCAGCATGCGCCCTCCCTTCCGTTCCCCTGCCGGTAACGGAACTTATACCCTTTCCCGCCACCCCGAGTCAATGTTGTAAGCTGCGGGCAACGCGATCGGCGCCGGAGAGCTTGCCAACTGCTCTACGCCATTCGCATCCACTCGACCCGGTCCACCCAATCTTCCTGGGAGATCCTGCGTAGCATCCTTTGTATGCCGGAGATTATCGTCCCGAAGTCGTTAAGGCTCTGGCATGGTCCCCGAGCACCTAGAATGCGCAGTTATGACCGGACGCGCCGAAGACGACCTCGTCGGGCCACGCTACCGTGCCACAGAGATAGAGGTTCCAGGCCGTTGTGGACCGAGCCGACGATGGCATTATGATGTCCGCGTTCGCGCTAATAGCGGCATCTGTCTATCGCTCTCTGTAGCTTCTCTCTCCCATCCGTCCTCATGACCGGGCCGTGCGCCAATATCACCGTCGCGAAGTCCTCTCGCAGGAGCTTCTGTGCCGAGCGCTTCGCCATCGGCGGGTCGGTGCAGAGCGCTGTGATCACACCGACCCTTAGCTTGCGCGGCAGACACCCGAAGGCATCGGCCGTGAACAGCAGGCCGTCCGCATCGCGTAGCAGCGAGACATGGCCTGGACTGTGGCCTGGCGTGGAGATCACACGGAACCCGGATACCAGGTCGCCCTCACCCAACGTCC
>DATMVF010000116.1:0-14989 GCA_035563475.1 Rubrobacter sp. | reverse complement strand
TGGCCTGCAGCGATGCAGGAGCGTTGCTCAACCTGACGCAGTGGGACTACACCGGCCCCGTGCAGGGCTTCAAGGATGGCGAGAGCGTAGACCTCGGGGAGCATAGGCTGCGCTTTATCGAAACCCCCCACGTTCACCACTGGGACTCGATGATGGTCTTCGAGGAGACGTCGGGCAGCCTCTTTCCCGCAGACCTCTATATGCAATGGGGCGATCAACCGCCGATCGTGCGGGAGGATCTGGGCGGGGAGATGTGCCAGGGCTATCGCGAGTCCGGCATCTTCGCTGCTGAGGAACCAGTGCTAAGGGTCGTGGACCGCCTCGAGAAGCTCGACCCTCAATGGATCCATCCGATGCACGGGGGAAGCCTGCCAAAGAGGTGGTGCCCAACTTTACTCGTGCGCTCAGAGAAGAGGAGTTCGCCTTCGAAGGGAAGATATTCGGGCGGATGATACCCGGCTGAGAAGGGGGCGCCTCCGCAATAACCGATGCGCTGCCAGCCACCCTGGGTTCTATGTCGCCCGCACGCGGTGCATCCGTCCGAACAACGCGGCGGAGATGGCCGCGGAATGGCCCGTGTCCCGGAGCTTTCCGCCCGGGAACGCCTGGAGTCAGAGGCCTAGATCATGGATCATCATGGACGTAGGGATATCATAGGGTGAGATGAGGTTCTTCAAGAAACACGAATCGGCAGACCCCTTCGCCGCGTTCTCCGAGCGCTACGGTGTGCGGCTGCCCAATGCGGAGCCGGAAGAGGCACCACCCGAGCCAGAAGACGAACCTCCCAAACACGAAGCGGAGTCCGCCGGTCCCCTATGGGCGCACAGTGCTCTAGGAGTAGGACTGGGTGCCTCACAGAAGGAGATCAGCGCGGCTTACCGAAGGCTCGCAAGGGTTCATCATCCAGATAGGGCAGGCGATGAGGAGAGGATGAAATGGATCAATGCGGCCTATAGGGAGCTAAAACGATGAAGCGAAGGCGCCCAGCTCACTCGATGGCCTCTCATTACCGGATCGGGGTGTAAGGTTGATCCTGCAGATCGATCGAAAACGAAAGCCTCCGGTCTTCCCGTTCCCACGCCTCGTAGGGAAGCGCATTCGGGAAGAGGGGTTGCTCGCTGATATGTCGGTGTGCAAGATGTGCCGATCGGCCTATGCACTGTGCGCCCCGCATTTGGTAAGATGCGCGCCGAGTCTGAGAAAGCCGGGATTCAGGGCGTACCATTATCCTCTCTTGACGATTGTTGAGGACGAAGGTGCATTCTGGATCTACAAACGAGTGGTGGCTACGGAATAGATGAGCCCTGGCCACAGGAAGGAGGAAATGCGGTGAGGAGAACGGCATTATTGCTTGCGGCGATGACCGTGGCGCTGGTCGTGGTCAGCGGGGTAGCCCTGGCCAAAACCTATGTCGGCACCGAGAATGGCGAGAAGATCGTAGGCACCAAGTTCAATGACCACATCAACGGTCTGAGTGGCGACGACGTGCTGCTTGGCTATGCCGGCCCCGACAAGATTCGCGGTGGTGACGACAACGATCAGCAATACGGCGGACGGGGCAACGACATTATCTATAGTGAGGGTGGCTTCAGGGACCTGGTCAATTGCGGCAGGGGTACAGACACGGCCTACGTCGACTCCAAAGACCGGGTTGTGGACTGTGAAAGGAAGAGGTGAAGTAGGCAGGAGGGCTCCGCAGGTCCCGTAAGGTCCTCGAGGACCTCTCAGGTTCGCATTTCAGCCGAGATTATCCTGGGGCCGGGGCGCAATACCCCGGCCGTTCAAAGAGTCCGGGAGAAGACTGACATAGGTCCGAAACGCTGCTATTTGGCCCCAGCATCGGGCCGATTCTACGAGCCCCGGTAAAGTCACAAGAGAGCTCTACTCCACCAGGTAGTGCCGATGCATCCTATTCTAGGCGGTTACGTGGGCAACCGGTCGTTAGTGGTGGGATGGAAAGTAGTTCCAGAGATAGGCCTCTCGCAATCAGCCAGGATTGTGTAAACTTAGAACAAGTATGGAAACGCACTACACATCTCTGGCGCGGAAGAGGTCGGTGGTTCGAAATCACTATCACCCACCACGCTGCGCGATCCTCGCCGGTGCCGTGCGTCGAACTATCTAGTTATTCTTACGGTTTCCCTTACCCACCCTTGCTGAGAAAGGTGCACAAAAATGGCCTCCGTCAAGCTACCCGACGGCAGACAACTGGAGATAGAGCCGGGTGAGAAGGCCCGGGAAGTCGTCGAGAAGATAGGTAAACGCCTCGCCCGCGATGCGGTGGTCGCGAAGCTGGATGGGCAGCTCATCGACCTCGATGCACCGCTGAACGGTGGGGGAGATTTCGAGGTCGTTACGATCGATTCATACGAGGGCCTCGAAGTGCTCAGGCATTCGACCGCGCACGCGATGGCGCAGGCTATCGTAGAGCTCTACCCGGGGAGCAAGCTGACCATAGGTCCGCCGATAGAGAATGGCTTCTTCTACGATATCGAGGTGGCCGGGCGTCTCACGGAGGAGGATCTGCCGCGCATCGAGGAGCGGATGCGTGAGATCGTCGCGCGGGACCTTCCGATCCAGCGCGAGGAGGTCTCCAAGGCCGAGGCCGAGGACCTGTACGTGGACAACCCCTACAAGACGGAGATCATCGAGGGCCTGGAAGACGGTGAGATCTCGGTCTACAAGCAGGGGGATTTCTTCGACCTTTGTAGCGGTCCTCACGTCCCTAGCACGGGCAGGCTCGGCGCCTTCAAGCTGCAGAACATAGCCGGGGCCTACTGGCGCGGCGACGAGAAGAATCCCATGCTCACCCGCGTCTACGGTACGGCGTGGCCGACGGAGAAGGAGCTCAAGGCTTACCTCAGGCGGCTGGAGGAGGCAAGAGCCAGGGACCACCGCAAGATCGGCAAGGACCTCGAACTGTTCGCTTTCTCGCCCGATACCGGAGCCGGCATCCCGCTCTTCTTGCCGAAAGGGGAGATGATGCGGCACCTCATGGAAGACTACGTGCGCGAGGTCCAGACGCGCCACGGCTACGAGCACGTGTGGACGGGGCACCTGGTCAACGAGGGACTGTTCGCGAAGTCGGGACATCTGGAGCACTACAGGGAGTCGATGTTCCCCCCGATGATCGACGGTGAGACGCGTTACAGGCTCAAGCCCATGAATTGCCCGAGCCACATGACGCTCTACAACTCCCGGGCTCACTCCTACCGAGATCTCCCGCTCAGGTATGCGGAGTTCGCGACGCTGTACCGCTACGAGAAGAGCGGGGAGCTCACGGGACTCACCCGGGTGCGTAGCCTGACCCAGGACGATGCGCACGTATTCTGCACGGAGGATCAGATCCAGGAGGAGTTCGCCAGGGCGCTGGAGATCGTACGCGAGGTCCTCGACACTTACGGTTTTGACGAATACCGTGTGCAGCTCTCTTTGCGCGACCAAGACGTTGCCAAGTACGTGGCTGACGACGCCAAGTGGTCGCGGGCCGAGAAGGAGTTGCGCGAGGCGCTCGATACCGCCGCCATCGCCTACGACGAGGAGGCCGGAGAGGCGGCATTCTACGGGCCGAAGGCCGACTTTGTAGCCAAAGACGTGCTGGGTCGCGAGTGGCAGCTCTCCACGATCCAGGTCGACTTCATCCAGCCGGCCAGGCTGGGTTGCGAGTACATCGGCGAAGACGGTAAGGCGCACACGCCCGTGCTCTTGCACAGGGCCGTCACCGGTTCCACAGAGAGGTTCATGGCCGTCCTCATCGAGCACTACGCGGGCGCCTTCCCCGTCTGGCTCTCCCCGGTGCAGGCCGTAGTCATCCCAGTCGCCGACAGGCACCTGGGCTACGCCCGAGAGGTCAAGAAGCAGCTCGCAGAGAGGGATCTCCGGGTCGAGGTGGACGACTCGCAGAACAGCATGCAAAAGAAAATCAGGGACAACTCCAGGCAGAAGATCCCCTACCTCCTCATAGTAGGAGACAGGGAGGCCGAACAGGGTAGCGTCAACGTGCGCAAGCGCGGGGAGAAGCAACAGGAGGAGATGGCGCTGGATGGCTTTGCAGAGGCGGTCCTCGGGGAGGTCCGCTCGCGCACCTAGGGCGATTCGCAGAGGGTCAATGACCCTCTGCGAACTGCGCCGACAGCTACCAGCCGACAGCAAGCACAAAGAGCTGACAGCTGAAGGCTGACCGCTGACAGCTCATATAGACACGAGGTCAGGCACCGCGGTATAATCAATCATGTAGTTGGGGTCCGCGTCCGTCCGGCGCACGAGCAAATCTATCGTCCGTGGTGGACTAACGGCCCCGAAAGCTCGTATTCGAGAGGAGTGGTGCGCAGTAGCGACTGAAGAAGAGCCCCGAATAAACGGTCAGATCCGGGCGCGCGAGGTGCGTTTGATCTCGGCAGACGGCGAACAGCTTGGCATCAAGCACATCCGCGAGGCCATGGACTACGGTGAGAGGGCCGACCTCGACCTCGTGGAGGTAGCCCCGAACGCCAATCCCCCCGTGGTCCGCATGATGGACTACGGCAAGTTCAAATACCAGAAAGAGCAGGCCCGCAAAGCGGCCCGCAAAAAGCAGGTCAACGTCAACGTGCGGGAGATAAAGCTCAGGCCCAAGATAGGCGACCACGATTTCAATACCAAGCGCGGTCACGTCGAGCGCTTTCTTCGCGGCGGCGACAAGGTGAAGGTTACGATCATGTTCCGCGGACGCGAGGTGCAGCATCCCGAGCTCGGTGAGAGGCTCCTGAGGAGGCTCGCCAGCGACCTCGACGGCCTGGGACGCATAGAGAGCCAGCCCAACCTCGACGGGCGCAACATGGTGATGGTAATGGCCCCGAAGAAGGAATCGTCCCAGGCGGAGGCCTCCCAGACCAGCGGACGCAGGGAGAGGGCGGCTCGCAGATAAGCAACGATTTGATACACTAGCCTGGCGAATGACGGAGGCGAAACGGCTCTTTCTCGCGTGCCGCCAGCCTCTTCGCAGGTAGAGATAGCAGACGAAACGCGGAGGACACATGCCGAAGATGAAGACCCACAAGGGTGCTGCCGGGCGCTTCGAGGTGCGCAAGAAAGGCAGGCTCAAGCGCTGGCGTGCCGGCCACAACCACATGCTGGAGAAGAAGAGCAGGAAGCAGAAGCGGCGGCTCAACACGGAGACCGACCTTACCCGCTCGGACGAGAAGAAGCTCAAGCGGCTTCTGGGGGAGAGGTAGCATGGCACGCACCGCACGCAGCGTCCACGCCCGCAAGAAGCGTCGCAAGGTTCTCGAACAGGCGAAGGGCTACCGAGGGACCAAGCACACCTCGTACAAGCGGGCCAAGGAGCAGGTCTGGAAGAGCGGCGTCTACGCCTACGAGGGCCGCAAGCAACGCAAGAGGGACTTCAGGGCGCTCTGGATCCAGCGCATCAACGCCGGCGCCCGCGAGCACGACCTGTCTTACTCAAAGCTCATCCACGGTCTAAGGCTGGCCGAGGTGGATCTCGACCGCAAGGTCCTGGCCGACCTGGCAGCCACGGAGCCCGAGATCTTCGGCGCCATCGTGGCCCAGGCGAAGAACGCCCTGGACGGAAAACCGGTCGCCCGGCGGGTGGAGGTTGAGCGGAGCACCGAGCCGGAACAGCCCGTCTCATCCACCGTCCGCGCGCCAGAGGCACCTGCAGAGCAAGTCGAAGAGACGGAAGAGGTAAAAACCTCGGAGGATGAGATCGAGGCTACCGATGCCGCCAGTCGCAAGGCCGAGGAGCTGAACGTGGACCTCTCCAGCGTGGAGGGTACGGGACAGGGGGGGCGCATCACCGTCGGCGACGTCGCGAAGGCCGCCAAGGGAGACGCGTAAGCAAGGGATGCCGGATACCCCGGCGATCTCCCTGAAACGGGCTGCAAGGCTCAAGACCAAGAAACACCGCGAGGCCGAACGCCTGTTCCTTGCTGAGGGGGGTGCCATTCTTAAAGAGGCTCCCACAGCACCAATACAGGTCTTTGATAGCGCAGAGCAGTTGCGTCGTGTTTCGGCGCTCACGACCCCGTCAGGACCGGTCGGGGTCTTTCCATATCTGGACGCAACCGCAACCGAACTGCTGGCCTCTGTGCGGCGGGTCGTGCTGTTGCATAGAATTCAGGACCCGGGGAACGTCGGCACGGCCATCCGCTCGGCCCACGCCTTCGGTGCCGGCGTCGCCCTCTCCAGGGGCTGCGCAGACCTCTACAATCCCAAGACGGTCAGGGCGACGATGGGGTCCATCTTCCACACCCCTGTGGCGCGAGAGCTAGAGTCCCTCGGCTTTCTGAACGAAGCGGGCTCAGCCGGTTTCGGTCTCGTCGCGGCGGTTCCGGAGGCAAAGGACACGCCAGAGTCTCTGCCCCGTGGCAGGCTCGTGATCTGTATCGGCGCCGAGGGTTCCGGGCTGCCCGAAGAAATCGTAGGGGCCTGCGAGATGGAGGTTGGTATACCGTCGCTGGCGCCCTCGTTGAACGCGTCTGTGGCGGCGTCGATCCTGCTCTACGAGGCGTATTCGCGTGTGCTACCATAATCGCCCACTATGACGGTGAGCGAGCGTATCGAGCAATTGAAGACCGAGGCGCTCTCGGCCGTCTCCTCCAGTGCTTCCACGGCCGATCTCGAAGACGTCCGCGTACGATTTCTCGGACGCTCGGCGGAGCTTACGGAGATCAAGAAGAGCATAGGTAGCCTCCTGCCCGAGGAGCGTAAGGAGGTTGGCAGGTCCTCCAATCTCGCCTCGCTCGAGATCGAGGCGGCTCTCGGCTCCAGGACCCAAGAGGTCGCGGCTCGCGAAAGGGAAGAGCGTCTGCGGGCCGAAGCCGTCGACGTCACGCTGCCCGGTGTCCCGTTCCAGAGGGGTCACCTGCATCCATCCCAGATAGTGATCGACGACGTCGTCGACTTCTTCGTCGGCCTGGGCTATCGTGTGGCCGAAGGACCCGAGGTGGAGACCGATTACTACAACTTCACCGCCCTGGGGATACCGCCGGGGCATCCTGCACGTACCATGCAGGACACGTTCTTCGTGGATGACGGGCTGGTTTTGCGTACGCAGACGTCGCCGATGCAGATCAGGACGATGCTGGCGCAGGAGCCGCCTGTCTATGTAGTGTGTCCGGGGCGCACTTACAGGCGCGACTCTGATCCGACGCATACGCCTATGTTTCACCAGGTTGAAGGTCTAGCCGTGGACAGGGGCCTCACGCTTGGCCACCTGAAGGGGACGCTCGCCGCGATGGCCCGTCACGTCTTCGGGGACGACGTCGAGATCAGGCTTCGTCCGAGCTACTTCCAGTTCACCGAGCCGAGCGTGGAAATGGACATGAGCTGCTTTGCCTGTGGCGGCAGGGACTCGAACTGCAAGGTCTGCAAAGGCGCTGGTTGGCTGGAGATGCTAGGGGCCGGGATGGTTGACCCAGGCGTGCTCGAAGAGGTCGGCTACGACCCCGAAGAGTACACCGGCTACGCTTTCGGGATGGGCCCCGACAGGATGGCGATGGTCAAGTACGGGGTCCCGGATCTTCGCCTGTTCTTCGAGGGCGACCTACGCTTTCTGCGTCAGTTCTAGAAGGGGTTCAACTTGCGCGTTCCGCTAAGCTGGCTACACGAGTACGTCGATTTCGACCTCTCCGCCGAAGATCTCGTAGATCTCTTCTCCCTCCGAAGCCAGGAGATCGACGGCGTCTACCGCCTCGGTGTGATGGACGGCGAGGTAGTGGTGGGCGAGGTGATCGAGTTCGGGCCGCATCCCAACGCCGACAGGCTCTTTGTCGCCAAGGTCGACCTGGGGGGCAGGGAGGTGCAGATCGTGGCCGGCGCACCGAACCCTTACCCCGGCGCCCGGGTGTCCGTCGTGCTTCCAGGCAGCGTTATGTCCGACGGGACGAAGCTCAGGGAGGCGAAGCTGCGCGGCCTCGGGTCTTACGGGATGATGATGAGCGAGCGCGAGCTCGGAATCTCGGCCGATCATGGTGGGATCCTGCTGCTCGACGATTCCTACGAGGTTGGCCGTCCTGTCGCCGATTACTTCCCCGTCGGCGAGACCGTTTTGGACATCGACGTTACCCCCAACAGGCCGGATCTTTGGGGCATGATCGGGGTGGCCAGGGAGCTGGCCGCCATCCTTGGGACGGACTACAGAGTGCCTGAACCAACTTTCGAAGCAGGCGGGAAGCCGACCCACGATTTCGGGCTCAGGGTCGAGGCCGAGGATCTGTGTCCGCGATACGATCTCAGGCGCATCTCCGGGCTCCGACCCGGGCAGGAGGCGCCGCTGTGGATGAGGCGCAGGATCCACGCCGCCGGCATGCGGCCCATAAACGCCATCGTGGACTCGACCAACTACGTCATGCTGGAGACAGGCCAGCCCATCCACGCCTTCGACGCCGCCAGGGTGCGTGAAGGCATCGTCGTCAGGCGCGGCAGGCCCCAGGAGAAGATCACACTTCTCGATGGCTCCACGCGCTCCCTCGATGGGGAGACGCTCGTGATCGCCGACGAAGAGCGCGGGCTCGTGATCGCAGGGATTATGGGCGCCGAGGACGCAGAAGTAGGGGAGGAGACCACGGACGCCCTGATAGAGGTCGCCAACTTCGAAGGGCGCAATATTCTCCAGACTTCCCAAAAACTTGGTTTGCGCACCGATGCCTCAGGCCGCTTCGAACGCGGCCTCGATCCGAACATGGTGGCGTACGCGATGGACCGGGTGAGTGGCCTGCTCACGCAAGCTCCAGGTGGAACGCCCGCCGATGACACCCTCAGCCACTACCCCGAGCCAGTGGAGCCCTGGCGTGTACCTATGCGGCTAGGGCGGGCCGAGCTCCTTCTCGGCATGCCCGTGCGGGCGGATGAGGCGGCCGAACGTCTGGAGGCCCTGGGGTGCGAGGTGGAGCGGGAAGACGGAAGGTTGTGGGCCACCGTTCCCACCTTCAGGAGGGATCTACGTCGTGAGGCAGATCTCGTCGAGGAGGTCGGCCGGCTCATCGGGCTCGACCGGGTGCCGGAGAGGCTGCCCGCCGTGCCGCAAGCCGGGGCGCTGACGGCCGCGCAGCTGAAGACGCGTCTGATCAGGCGTCTGCTCGCGGACCTCGGACTCTCGGAGGCTATTACCTACCCGTTCGGCCCGGAGCGCTGGAGGGATGACCTCGGCCTGGAAGATGGGGCCGTCAGGTTAGAGAATCCCCTTAGCGCCGAGGCCGGCTTTCTGCGGACCAGTATGTTGCCTGGACTACTCGACGCAACGGCCCGTAACAGGGCGTTCGGGGCGCGAGGCGGGGCGCTGTTCGAGCTAGGGAGCGTGTTTTTCGCCGACGTTCCGCAAGGCGACTTGCGGGAGGCCGCGCTGCGGTTCCGCATGACGGGCGAGGCGGGCGCGCACGACGCCAGCGGCCTCATGGGTGTGAGGGAGGAAGGCAGAATCGGGATCGTTCTCGCCGGCACCGTGCGCCCTGCCGGTTGGAACGTGCCAGAGGTCGAAGCCGGCTTCTTCGAGGCGAAGGGTCTGGTCGTGCGTCTGGTGCCTGGCGCACGTTTCGCGCCGGCGGCGAGAGAGTATCTGCATCCTGGACGCTCGGCAGAGGTGTTGGTCGGTGAGAAAGTGGCTGGATGGGTCGGGGAGCTACATCCCGACGTTGCAGGAAGGTTCGGATTGCGAGGTTGGTCCGTCTCCGCCCTGGAGTTGGACTCGGCGTTTTGCAATCCGGAACCAGAACCCCGATTCGAGCCTTTCGTAAACGTCCCTGCCGTCGCCAGGGACCTGGCCGTCCTCGTCGACGAGCGGGTACCGGTGGGCGACATGGTGCGCCTGATTCAGGACTCGCCACGTCCCTTGCTGACCGAGGTACGCGTCTTCGACGTTTACACGGGAAGTCCCGTTCCAGTAGGACGAAAGAGTGTGGCCTTCGGCCTCACGTTTCAGGGTGAGAAGACCCTCACGGACGAAGAGGTGGACGCCGAGGTCGGGCGTATCCTCGGCAACCTCGAAGAAGCGTTCGATGCACGCGTCAGGAGTTAGGGTTCCACTCCGACTTCAGGATGCTCATGAGGATGGCGTCGTGAAAACCGGAGTGGCGCTTTATGGCCTGGCGGATGCGTCCCTCTTCCACGAATCCTAGTTTCTCGTAGGCCGAGATGGCCTCCTCGTTGAAGTCGAAGACGCTAAGGCCGATGCGGTTTAGCCCGAGCTCCTCGAAGGCGTAGCGCAGCAGCCGATCGATGGCCTCCGTCCCATACCCCTGGTGGCGGTCGTCCCGGTGACCAACGATCACCGAGAGGTCCGCCGACTCATTGGCCTCGCTCTTATTCGCGAGGCTGATCACACCTATGGGCTCATCCTCATACTTGATGTGGATGGCGAAAGAGTCGTCTGTCCTGGAGAGCTCCCTGTCCTCGAACAACCTCTCCACCGCCGACCGGCTCAGGGGCGAAGGCGCCCAACTCGTCAGGTGCCAGATCTCCGGGTCCCCGTACCACTCCGCGTAGAGGTGATAGTTCTCGCGGGCGTGGCGGCGAAGCTCGATCCTCCTACCTTCCAGCGTTCTGGCTCTGTCGTCAAGCCGCACGGCCATGAATATACCGGGTTTGGCGGGGATGCGCCACGCCCGGTTTGCTACTGCCCACACGTTCTCCGTCTCGGGAGAGCTTTCGGTCTGCGCCGTCCGGTAGACTTTGGTGGTCTTTGTCGGCGCGACGGGTCGCCCGGAGCCGGCGGGGATGTTATAAGGGTCTGTACGATGGAGATAGGATCGAGATGAAGGTTATAGCGGACCGTATCGTCACCCTCGGGTTCGGAAAATACGTGAGGGCCGACAACATCGTGGCCCTCGTCCCGATCGAAGAGGACCGCGGGAGCGGACGCCGCACGCTCGTCTACGTCGACGGTCTGCCCGAGCCACTCGTCGCCGGACGGACGGAGGGCACGATCCTCAGGGACATGGTCGGCGCCGAGAGCGGGGCGGCGGAGCTCCTCCGCGAGTTGCAACTCCAGATCGGGCAGGTCCGTCCTTTGCTGAAATCTTCCATTCGCTCCGAGGCCGGGCTCGACCTCGACGAACTCTCCCGCCGTATAACAGACCTTACGGGAGAGCAGGCATCTCCCAAGATGTTCTGAAGGGCGCTTTCTACGACAGGGATCCCAGGCAGGTCGCGGTCGACCTCCTCGGCTGCGTCCTCTCGCACGACTCCCCCGAAGGACGTGCGGCGGGCGTGATCGTGGAGACGGAAGCGTACCGTCCCGAGGACCCTGCATGCCACGCTTACAAAGGGCCGACGATGCGCAACCGTAATATCTTCGGTCCGCCCGGCATCGCCTACGTATACCTCTCCTACGGCACGCACAACCTGCTCAACGTCGTCTGCGAGCCCGAGGGCGTGGGGAGCGCCGTCTTGATCAGGGCGTTACGTCCCTCCGACGGCGAGGATCTGATGGAGCGGCGTCGGGGTCGCGGGCGTGACCTGTGCAACGGTCCTGGCCGCCTGACCCAGGCACTGGGAGTAGATCTGTCTTACGACGGGCAAGATCTCACCTCGGGTAGCCTGACTATCTCGGAGGGAGACGCGCCGCCCGAGGGCATCATCGAGACCACCAGGATCGGCATTACACGCGGGACAGACCTTCCGTGGCGTTATCTGGTCGAGGGCGACAAATTCGTCTCCGTACCACCGAAAGCTATCTCGGGGCGGCGCTAGCGCTGGAAGATGCGGAGCTGTAGCGGGTGGCTCCGGCGCGCTTGGGCCGCGGCCCTCCGGCTCTCGACGGGGAAACACTGGATGCGGAGGCGCTCGCCGCCGTTACGCGACGGGGTTCTGGGACGACCCTTCGGGCTTCCGGACTCGCGGCCGCGCGTCTACGGGTGGCACCGGAATCATTCTTTTCGTGGGGTTTGGGGTCCGCGCTGGAGTCGGCTCTTTCCGGTATCACGACGCCGTCGAGCTTTTCGATGGGTTCACCGCTCAAGACCGTTTGCGTATACGTCTTCCAGATCTCGGCCGGGTTGATTCCGCCTGAGAGTCCATGTAGTTTGCGGGCGTAGTCGAGGATGTATTCGAGGGTCTGTCCGCCTTCTGCGTAGCCCATCCACGTTCCGGTAACCACCTCGGGAGTGAAACCTATAAACCAGGCGTCGAAGAAGTTCTCGCTCGTACCCGTCTTGCCGGCGACCGGACGGTCTCCTAGTGAAGCGTCCTTCGCAATACCTTCTGTGACGTCTCCCACCATGATCCCGATCGCCTCGTTGGCGACGTCCTCGGCTATAACCTGCTCCCCCTCGGGATGCTCGGGCGCCACATAGAGTACCTTCTCATCGTTGTCGTCCTCGTGGCTGACTACCTCGGTGATCGCTATCGGTTCCACCCTGCGTCCGTGATTCGCAATAGTCGCGTAGGCCGATGCCATGTCGAGGGGGGAGACCTCGTACGCGCCGAGCACGATGGAAGGCCTGGGATGTACGGGGAGACGCGTGGTGATCCCGCATCTCTTTGCGACGTCCGCGATCTCCTCCGGGCCGTCTTTCAGACCCCGGCCACCGGCGTTCATCGCCAGGTCCGCGAACACCGTGTTGTCCGACTGCCAGAGGGCCTCTTGCAGGCTGATCTCCCCCCGCTCGATTCCGTCGTAGTTCTGTACCCTCCACGTCTCCGGTTTGCCCGTGCCGACGTCGACCTCGTACTCTTTCTCCTCCGAGTCGTATTTGGTATCGGGATCGATGCCTTGCTCCAGGGCCGCGATGAGGGCGAACGGCTTGAAGGAACTGCCAGGCTGGCGCCTGCCCTGGGTAACGAGATTGAATTGGGAGTTCTCGTTCCTGTCGCCGACCATGGTCCTTATCCGGCCCGTCTCTGGCTCTATGGAGACGAGGGCGAGGTCGGGGTCGTCAGCATCGGGGAGGTACCCGGAAGGCCCGTAGGCGACCTCGCGAGCGGCTAGTTGTTCCTCCAGGTCTATGGTCGTGTAGACGCTGAGGTCGCCTTCGAGAACGGTATTCACACCGTAACGCCGTATGAGCTCGTCACGCGTGTACTGCGCGAAGTCGCGGGTGAGCTCAGGCCCTGTGAACCCCGACTTGGTTGGCGCGTTGGCTGGCCAAGCCCCGGGCAGTGGCTCCTCGAGGGCCCGGTTGTATTCCCGGCTCGGAACATAGCCCGTATCGAACATCTTCATCAGCACGAGGTCCCGCTGATGCTGCGCCCCATCGCGGTCCTCTCCCAGGGTCGACGGAGACCACAGGAGCCCGACCAGGGTCGCTGACTCCGCGATGCTCAGATCCTCGACCGACTTGTCGAAGTAGGTTTCGGCGGCCGCCTCGACCCCGTAGGCATTGTTACCGAAGTAGACGGTATTCAGGTAGTCGGCGATGATCTGGTCCTTCGAGTCCTGTTTGCGCTCCACCTCTATGGCGATAAGGGCCTCTTTTACCTTCCTGGAGATCGAACGGTCGTGCGAGAGGTAGGCGTTTTTTACGTACTGCTGTGTGATGGTGCTGGCACCCTCGACCGCCTCCCCGGCCCTGATGTCGACCCAGAGCGCGCGCATGATCCCCCAGAGGTCGACGCCGCCGTGCTCCCTGAAACGCTCGTCTTCTTTGGCGACCACGGCGTCGAGCAGGTACGGTGGCATCTCCGATAACGAGGCCGTCTTGCGGTTCTGGCCCTCGAATATGGTCCCGATCACCCGCCGCGAGTCCTCGTTGCCGCTTAAGGGTGCCGAGTAGATGTAGGTGGGATGGGTCTCGTAGGTCCGCGGCTCGTCGAGCTCCCGCACGCCCTCTATCAGCCCCAAATACCCGCCACCCGCGAAGGCCATCACCGAGGCCAGCACGCACAGAAGAAAGATGCCCGTGCCCCGCAGAATCTTCGAGACCATGCTCCTGCGGGGAGTTTCCCTGCGGCCCTCGGGTAGACGTACCGGCCGGCGCACGTCCTTGGTCCGCCTCGTTCTCTTCTGGTGGGTGCCGGACATGGGGCCGGTATACTACACTAGGGTGACGCAAGTTACATTCTTATTACGAGAAGGTTGAGATCTGTTAATGAAGGCTACACCAGAGCACCAAACGATCTACAGGAACGCCGTAGATGTGATCCCACGGGAGGAGCTCGACCGCCGCCTCTCTGGTGGCGAGAGTTTGCGGGTAAAACTTGGCATCGACCCCACGGCCCCTGACATACATCTCGGCTTCGCTGTGGTACTGACGGAGCTCCGTGCCTTCCAGGATTTGGGGCACACTGCGGTACTGGTTATCGGGGACTATACGGCGCGCGTCGGCGATCCTTCCGGGCGTTCGAAGACGCGTCCTATCCTCTCGCCGGGGCAGATCGAGGAGAACACGCGGACCTACCTCGAGCAGGCGTATATCATCCTCGACCGCGATCGGACCGAGGTCCGCCACAACTCGGAGTGGCTCGCGCCGCTGACGATGGCGGATATTATAAGGCTGACCAGGGCGACGACCCTGGCCCGCATTTTGGAGCGCGACGACTTCAGCAAGCGCTACGCCGCGAACGACCAGATCACGTTGACCGAGCTACTCTATCCGCTGATGCAGGCCTATGATTCCGTGGCGATCGAAGCCGACGTCGAGCTCGGCGGCACGGACCAGCTCTACAATTTGCTCATGGGTCGGCAGGTGATGGAGTACTACGGGAAGCGACCCCAGTGTGTCGTTACGACCCCGCTCCTGGTCGGCACCGACGGCAAGATCAAGATGAGCAAGTCCGTCGGCAACTATATAGGCGTAACTGACCCGCCGGGCGAGATGTTCGGGAAGGTCATGAGCATCCCCGACTCTTTGATGCACGACTATTACTCTTTGCTTCTCGACAGGCCTATACTCGAGGGCGAGCCCGTTGGGCAGAAACGCGAGCTGGCGCGCTCACTGGTGAGCAAGTTCCACGGGGAGGGTGACGCGGCCGCCGCCGAGAAGCACTTCGATGCCGTGGTGCGCCGCGAGGTGCCGGACGATGCGCCCGTGGTCCGGTTGCCTGAGGACGAGGA
>DATMVF010000115.1:0-12796 GCA_035563475.1 Rubrobacter sp. | reverse complement strand
CCGGGGGATTTGTCTTTCAGGCTCCGACTCCGACGTAACTGAGACGATGAACCCGGCAGTGTCCGAGTTCGGAGAGGGCGAGCCGGTGCTCGGGCGTCCCGTACCCGCTGTTGCGTCCGAACCCGTAGCCGGTGTGGGTCTCAGAGAGGGCACGCATTGCGTCGTCCCGGAGGACCTTGGCCACCACGCTCGCAGCCGCGACCGCCGCGCTCTTGCTGTCGGCCCTCGGCAGGCACTCCACGTCAGGGCCGAGCGCCAGGTTGCCGTCCGCGAGGCTGCTCCCGGCGCAGGATTTCAGCGAGTCGAGAGCCCTTCTCAGGGCTTCGCGGTTCGCCAGGCCGATGCCGTGGCGATCGATCCACCAGGCCGGGAAGGCTACTACCGAGACGGACTCGGCCCTGCGGAGCAGCGCGCCGAAGATCTCCTCCCGCACAGATGGCCTCAGAAGTTTGGAGTCGTTGATCCCGGCGACCTCGGCGTCACCCAGAACGACGGCCGCGGCCACCAGTGGTCCCGCCAGTGCCCCACGTCCTGCCTCATCGGCACCGGCCAGTGGCCCGCGGCGACCCAGCACCCATGCCGCGTCGAAAGCGTAGAGAGAACTCTCCCCTGGCGGAGGGCCGGTGGAATGAGTCCCCGACAACGCTCTGGCCTGCTTACTTGGCCTTCTTGACCCTGGCTTTCTTGCCCACCTTGTCGCGGATGTAGTAAAGCTTCGCCCGTCTTACGGCGCCACGAGAGGCGACTTCGATCTTGGCGATCTTCGGGGAGTGGAGCGGGAAGATCCTCTCCACGTTGACCCCGAAGGAGTTCTTCCTGACCGTAAATGTCTCGTGAATCCCGCTGCCCTTGCGCGAGATACACAGGCCCTCGAAGACCTGCACACGCTCCCTGTTGCCCTCGATAACACGGTAGTGGACCCGTACAGTATCTCCCGGCTTGAACGTGACGTCCTGCTGCTGCAAATTATCGCTCGTTATCATCTTCTTCTCCTCTCATGGACTTTCTCCGGAGGGTCAGGGCGACCACTTCCCGGTCGTCCTTGCGCGTGTACGCTCTCGCGCCTCGTGCTCGCGCCAGGCGCGGATCTTTGCGTGATCGCCCGATAATAGCACGCCAGGCACCTGCTCTCCATCCCAGCTGGCAGGCCGCGTATAGGTAGGAGGGCCGACCACATCCTCGGCCGAGAACGACTCTCCCACGAGGCTTTCGGCGTTGCCGAGGACGCCGTGTAGACGCCGGATCGCCGCATCGGCCAGCGCGGCGGCCACGATCTCACCCCCGGACAACACGAAATCACCCAGCGATACGGCCTCCGTGGCGAGGGTGCTCCAAACCCGCTCGTCTATACCGCCGTAGCGTCCGCAGATGACCGTAAGATCCGGTCCGGAAGCCACCTCATCGACGTAGCCCTGTGTCAACCTCCGTCCTGCCGGCTCCGTAAGGACGACCCGCCGCCCCGTTCTCACCTCCCTCGCAGGAACCCCGTAGACCTCCTCGAGGGCCCTGGCCACGACATCGACCCTGACGACCATCCCGGCGCCGCCACCGTACGGCATGTCATCGATGCGGCCATCCGGAGAGTAGGCGCGCAGGTCGAAGCTGCGGTAGCCGACGATTCCGTTCTCTATGGCCCTGCCGACGACCCCTACTCCCAAGGCTGCGTCGACCGCATCGGGGAAGACACAGAAGACATCTATGCTTCTCAACTCTTAGCCTTCCGGCGGACGGGCCACGATCCGCCCCGTCTGCAGATCCACCCGGGGCACGTGCTCCAGGGTAAAAGGCAGATAGAGTTCCTGCCCGGCTCTGTCGTAACGAACCACGAGCACTTCGTGGGCGGCGGTCTCGAAGGTATCGGTCACCGTTCCGAGGACTTCCCCTGCGTCGCTCACGGCCGTAAGGCCGAGGAGGTCGGCCACGTAGAATTCCCCCTCCTCGGTCGCGTCGAGTTCTCCGCGGTCGAGCAAGAGCTGTTCGCCTCTCAGGCGTTGCGCGTCGGTCCTGCTCTCTACGCCTTCCAGGTTGAGCAAGAAACCTTTTGGGGTTCGCCTGGCGGAAGAGATGCGTCGTCTTACGCCTGCGACTAACGGCTCCTTGCCTTCCCTGAGGTGCTTGCCCGGACCGAGGGCACGAACCCTCAGCGTGCCGCGGACCCCGTGCGGTGTGACCACGACTCCGATCGCCACGGGATCGGAGAGATCCTCCACGGTCTCTAGTCCGGGACCTCCACGGTGACCCGCTTTCCGGCCTTCACGGATGCGGCTTTTACTACCGTGCGGATCGCCCGTATCGTCCGTCCCTGGCGGCCGATCACACGCCCCATGTCCTCGGGCGCCACCCGCAGTTCGAGATCCACCCTCGAGTCCGACTCGGTCCCCGAGACCTCGACCTTATCCGGTTCGTCCACGAGTGCGCGGGCCAGGACGAGCAACAGGTTCTCTAGCTGCGCCACCTAGAGGACCCCGGAGATCTTCAGCAGGTTGCGCACCTGGTCGGTAGGCTGCGCCCCCTTGCCGAGCCACTCCCTGGCCTTCTCTTCGTCGACCTTGATATCGGAAGGTTCCTGCTGCGGGTCGTAGGTCCCGATCCGCTCTATAAACCGGCCGTCGCGAGGGCTCCTGGAGTCGGCCACCACTATCCTGTAGAAGGGGTTGCCTTTGGAGCCGTGTCTCGCGAGTCTAATCTTTACCGCCATGCCATCTCCTCTCGAACTCTATCTACGCCCCGACAGACCCGGTATGCGCGGCAATCCGCCGCCCTTGCCCATCTGGGCCATCATCTTCTGCATCTCCTTGAACTGCTTGACGAGCTTCTGGACGTCCTGCTGGGTCGCGCCAGAGCCCCGCGCAATCCTACGCGCCCGGCTCGGGTTCTGCAACAACTTGGGGTTCCTGCGCTCCTGGACGGTCATCGAGGTTATCATGGCTTCGACCCTGCCGAGCTGCCTGTCGTCGATCTCCACGTCCCTGAGTTGCTTTCCCAGGCCAGGGATCATACCGAGCAGCCCAGATAGCGGACCCATCTTCTTTATCATCTGCATCTGCTGCAAGAAGTCTTCGAAAGTGAACTTGCCGCTCATGAGCTTCTTGCCCTGCGCCTCGGCCTCGGTACGGTCCATCTGCTGTTCGGCCTTCTCGATGAGCGTAAGGACGTCACCCATCCCGAGGATGCGGCCGGCCATCCTGTCCGGGTAGAAGTAATCGAACTCGGCCATCTTCTCGCCCTCTGAGGCGAACTTGACGGGCCGACCCGTCACGGAGACCACAGAGAGCGCGACCCCACCGCGGGCGTCGCCGTCGAGCTTGGTCAGGACCATCCCGTCGAAGTCGGCGTACTCCTGGAAGGCCTGCGCCACTTCGACGGCGTTCTGGCCGGTCACGACGTCGAGCACCAGGAGGACGGAGTGCGGCCTCGAGGCCTTCCTGACGCGCCGGATCTCCTCCATCATCTCCATGTCGACTACCTGCCGGCCCGCGGTGTCGACGATCACGAAGTCGTACCCGCCGTCTCTGGCCTCCCTGATGCCGCGCTCGGCGATCTCCTCCGGCTTCGGACCCGTGCCCTCTGTGTACACGGGAACAGAGAGCTCGCGCCCGATCTGCTGCAGCTGCTCGATCGCGGCCGGCCTGTAAGTGTCGCAGGCGACCAGATAAGGGTTCTTCCCGAGCTTGCGTACGAACAGCGCGAGTTTGCCGGCCGCCGTCGTCTTGCCGTGTCCATTCAGACCAGCGAGCATCACGACCGTGGGCGGCCTGGAGGCGAAGGAGAGCTTGTGAGCTGTGCCTCCCATCAGGTTCGCAAGCTCCTCGTCGACTATCTTGACGACCTGCTGGCCGGGGCTGAGGGCCTTCGAGACCTCGGCCCCCGTGGCCCGCTCGCGGACGTTGGAGACGAACTCCTTGACGACGCCGTAGTTCACGTCGGCCTCGAGGAGGGCCAGCCGGATCTCACGCGTAACCTTCTTTACCTGGTCCTCGGTGAGGTTGCCGCTACCGCGGACCCCGTCGAGGGCTTTGTTGAGCCTTTCGCCTAACGTATCGAACATCTAAAGATCTCCAAACAATGCTTCTGCGAACTCGCGCGCGTCGAACGGGTGGAGGTCCTCGACCCTCTCACCGACCGAGATCAGCTTGATCGGCACCCCGATCTCGTTGGCTATGGCGAGGGCGATGCCGCCCTTGGCCGTCCCGTCGAGCTTGGTGAGGATTATCCCGGTGAGTCCGGCGACCTCTTTGAACATCTGGGCCTGCCGCAACCCGTTCTGACCCGTGGTCGCGTCGACGGTCATCAACACCTCGTGCGGCGCCCCCGGAAGCTGACGCTGTACGACCCTCTGTACTTTATCCAGCTCGGCCATAAGGTTGACCTTGGTATGAAGCCTGCCCGCCGTGTCGATGAGCAGCACGTCGGTACCATCGCGCCTGGCGGCATGCACCGCTTCGTGGGCGACGGCGGCGGCGTCGGCGCCGCGCTCGCGCGCGATCACGGGAGTGTCCGTCCTCTCGCCCCACTGCTGGAGCTGCTCGATAGCAGCGGCCCTGAACGTGTCCCCTGCGGCGAACATCTTGGTCCCCGGCAAGAAACGCGAGAGCTTGCCTATGGTCGTCGTCTTGCCCGTCCCGTTCACGCCGACCATCAGGATCACCGTGGGCTCGTGCGAGACGTCGAGTTCGACGGGCCCTTCGAGCATACGTGTGGCGTGCTCGATCATGAGCTCCCGCAACTCGGCACCGCTCTTGATGTTCCTCTCCAGCGCCTCCTGCTCGAGCTCAGCGACGAGCTTCGCCGTAGTCGGTACCCCTACGTCGGAGGAGATCAAAATCTCCTCGACTCTCTCCCAGAACTCCTCGTCTTCGACGTCCCTGAACTCCGCAACAGCCGCGTTGAGCTGTCCGACGAACGACGCGCGGCTGCGGCTGAGACCCTGCCTCAGCCTGCCAAACCACCCGCCAGACTCCTGCCGCTCGGCGATCGCCTCTGGTGCCTCATCGACCGCGCCGGGCTCGGGCAACGATTCCTCGGGTTCGGTCTCCTCGATCTCCCAAACGTCTTCGGGAGTAGGCTCCTTCCTCTCGGCCTGCACCTCCTCGGCCGGAGGTACCTCTACGAGCGATTCGAGATCCGCATCGAGGCGGCCGTTACCTTCTTCGACATCTTCGGTGGAATCTTCCGGTTCGCCGGCTACCGCCGGGCCGTTCTCTTGTTCTTCATCTGTGTTTCGTCTGAAAAAACTTCGCCACGAGCGCGCCATAGGCGACTTCTTACTCTCCCTGCAAACGCTTCGACACAACAGTGGTGGCCCCGGAGGCATCCTGAATCACCCCGTAGAGCACATCCGCCGCGGCCATCGTTCGTTTCTGATGGGTGACCAGCAGATACTGGCCGTTAGCCCGGTGAGAGTCTACCACAGTGAGAAAGCGGGCCAGGTTGAGATCGTCGAGCGCCGCCTCAGCCTCATCGAGCACGCAGAAAGCCCCCGAATCCCCGCCTGGCCGGCTTAGAAACACGCTGAACAGGAAAGACAGCGCGAGCAAAGCCCGCTCGCCCCCGGACAGGACGCGCAACGGCCTCCAGCCCTTCCTTCCCAGCCGCAACCCGATCTCCACCCCCTCATCGGAGAGATCCAGGACCCCAGAAGATCCTTCCATCATCCGCGGCACCATCTCCCCGAACGCATCCCTTACCCTCCCGAAGGTCTCCGAGAAACGCGACTCTATCTCCCCGTCAACCGATCGTATTATGCGGTTGAGTTCGTTGGCCGCATCCTCCGCGTCGGCCCTCTGGGCCGAGACGAAACGGTGGCGTTCGCGCAGTCCCTCCTCCTGGGAAAGGGCGAGAAGGTTTACGTCCCCAAAGCGCTTCAGTTTTCGGGCGAGCGTTTGGCGTTCTGCGTCGGTGCTCTCCTCGTGCTTCTCGGCCTCCTGGCGGGCCGCGTCTAAGGTGGCGCCCCACTCCGCCCGTATCTCCTCGCCGGCTTCGGCCGCCGCGGATTCGGCCCTGGACACCTCTTCGGCGAGGCGTTCGGCGTGGGCCCGGGCGGTGGCCAGCTTGCCCGCGAGATCCACGGTCCTGCGCGAGAGCGTCGTGCGCTCTGCAGAGACCCGCCGGTGCGCCTCGGCGGACTCTCCCCGGAGGCGCCGCAATGCATGCCTGCGCCGGCGGACGGTCGTAACGAGCTGTGTAGCCGCCTTCGCCGCCTTTGCGGCTAACGCCTCAGCGTTGCCTGCTCCTTCGTCTTTAGTGTTCGCTGAGCGATCCAGCCTGCGCGAGACCGCCTCCCTGCGACTTTGGCCGGAGGCCAGGGTAGCGCGCAACTCCGACAGCCTCCGGTCCGAGTCGGCGGTCGCCGCGGCGGCCGACTCGGCGGCGGCGGTGGCGGCGGCCAGTTCCTCCCTCGAACGCTCCGCATCCTTCTCGGCTTCCGCAAGCGCATTCTCCGTGCGAGCAGCATCGTCGGAGAGGGTAGAGAGCGACTCTTGCCGCTCCAGGAATGATCTCCTGGAACTCTCCCCTGCGGTCTTCCGGCGTTTTGCGTCCCGTGAGAGCAGGGCCCGGGCGCGCGCCGTCCGGTCGGCGAGACCCGTCACCTTGCCTACGGTTCCGGCGAGGTTCTCCAGGCGATTCGAAACATCCGAGACGGTCTCCCTCAGGTCGTAGAGGGTCTCGCCGGGCCCGTTCTCCAGAGCTTCGAGGTGTTTCAACCAGGCGGCGAGACGCGCCTCGCGGGCGAAGTTACCGGGGCCGGGCCGCAGGCTCACGCCCGTTCTCGTGAGGCGAAAACCGTCCTTCGTAACGGCCACGTACCCGTTGGCGTTCGCCCCGTCACCGGGACGCTCCACGACGAAGATGCCGGTCAGGAGGCGCCGTACCGCTTCGTCGTAGCGCGCGTCTCTTACCTCTACGCATTCGATCAGGGGTTTTCCGGGTAAGCCCCCGTTGGATTCCATGGCCCTCGCGTCGAGGCGTACGGCCACCGGCTCGGCGTCCGACAGAAGCTTCATCCCCTCGTCGAGGTTCTCCGCGAGCACCCCGGCCCCGTACTCTCCGAGGGCCGCTTCCACGGCGACCTCGTAGCCAGGACGCGCCCGGATCACCTCGTAGAGCCGCGTGCTCGCTCCGTCCTGGGCCGTCTCCTTCAAGGCGCGTACCCGGGATTCGGCCCTCCCCACAGCGGCGGCGAGGGCCCCGCGCCTGCGGCTGACCTCCTCGGCGTTCACATCGACCCGCGCGACCATGCCGGTAACCTCGTCGCGCAGCCCGCGAAGATGACCCATCGTCGCTTGGTCTTCCGCCTCTTCGAGTTCCGAGATCACGGCCCCAAGGTGCGAGAGGTCCTCTTCGGACATCACGGGCTGTACACCGTGGGACCCAAGCCCGGCGAGGCGCGTGCGCAATCCCTCCAGTTCCCTGGCCAGCCTGGCCCTCTCACGCTCGGCAGACGCGCTCTTCGCGCTGGATCTCGCAACGACCTTCTGTAAGCGGTCTGACTCTTCTCGCCTCTCCGATAACTCGGCCTCCAGGTCTCTGGACCTATCTTCGAGAACGGCCAGAGTTTGGGACACCCGGCGTAACTCGTCTTCCAGGCGGGAGACGGCGAGCCGCGTCTCCCCCTCGCGTCCCCGGGCCGCCTCCAGTCGCAGCAGAGTCCTGTCCGAGCGCAGGGCCTCCACCCGCAATTCCTCTGCGCTATCCTCCAAGTCTTCGAGTCGCTGTTCGGTCTTTCCGAGCCCCTCCTCGAGCCGCTGCAGGCGGCTTTCGATCCCTGCCTCTTCTTCGCGAACGTCACGTTCGCGCGCAGCCAGATCCTCGACCTGCGTCCTGGCTTCCTCGAACCTTCCTCTGAGCCCGTCCAACCCCCTGGTTGCGATCCGGTAGAGGTGCGCCAGCGAGAGTTCGCGGTAGCGGGATTCGATCTCCCGGTACGCTCGGGCGGCGGCGGCCTCCCTTTCTATTCTGCGCAACTGGACTTCGAGCTCGGCTTCCAACTGGCGGCTTCGTTCCAGCTGGATGTCTGCCTTCTCCAGACGGCGGCTGGCCGAGAAGCGTCGCCTCCTGTAGACCCCGAGCCCAGCGGCCTCTTCCAGTGCGAGCCGGCACGCGGCCGCCCCACCGGCGACTATGGCGTCCACGGCGCCCTGGCGCAGTATGCTGTGGCGACCTAGTCCCGCCTCGCCGGCGACGGCCCGTACGTCCGCAAGACGGGCGCGGGAGCCGTTGATCCTGTACTCCGTCTCCCCACTGCGGGAGATCCGGCGCGAGATCGAGACCTCCCCGTAAGGGAGCGAGATCCGGCCGTCTTCGTTGTCCAGCACGAGGGTTACTTCGGCGGCGCTCGCACCCGAAAGCGTCTCCGAGCCGGAGAAGATCAACTCGCTCATCGCCCCGGCCCGCAACACCCCGGGACTCTGCTCCCCGATCGCGAAGAGCACGGCGTCGGTGATGTTGCTCTTCCCCGAACCGTTCGGACCGACGATCGAAGTGATGCCCCCTTCCAGCGGCATCCTGACCGGCCTGGCGAAGGTCTTGAACCCCTTGATATAGATCGCCGAGAGCACTGAAAGTGTATTTTACGCAACTTCAACACGAAAAGCACGTAGAAAAGTGCAGCAAAATAGCTATCAGCAAGTCAGCTCGCCGTCCTGCGGGCGGCTTGTCAGTCAGCCAGAACCTACCCACGCCACAAACCCCACCACAAAGTCCGGGCTCATCAGAACCGCAAACATTCCTCAGGCTCGCCGGGCTCGCAGGCGTCTTCGTAGATCGTGTAGAGGCTCCCTCCGTCGAGATCGCAGAATGCGAACTCTTGCCTTCGCACGTACCCCTCGTCTGAGCCTGACAGAGTCATGGCGATCAAGGGCGAGCCAGAGTATGTCGTCGGGCCTCCGTCATGGTCGTATCGCTTGAGGAGCCACCGGTATGCACAGCCATCGAGGACCGGAGACTATGGGTCATCTGGTGCCCGCTTTTCTGGCCTCCATTCCGGATTCATTGAGGATTCATCGCATTGTGCTTGGATACTGGCCGAGTAGGTGAGTAAAGCGACAAGCTTGGGAAAGTATCCACACTAGGTGAGAGCGGGAGGTGGCATCTTTCAGCTCTAGAGCACCAACGCGACGCGAGGAGCGCTCGGGGAGGGGACCCGAAGCCGTACGCGTATGGTTGCTCGGAGGCTTCCGGCTATCGGTGGGCTCGCGGACCATCGGCGAGGAGAGGTGGCGGCGGAGGAAGGCGCCGGCACTCGTCAAACTGCTGGCCCTCGCGCCGGGGCACAAACTGCATCGGAAGTGGGTGACGGACCTCTTATGGCCGGAGCTGGACGTCAAAGCGGCCACCAACAACCTCCACCAGATACTCCACCATGCTCGTCGAACCCTAGAGCCTGCCGGCGAACCAGCTGGCGCTACTCGATACCTCCTCCTGCGGGCAGAACAGCTTGCGCTGTGTCCCGAGGCACCGCTGTGGGTGGACGTGGAGGCCTTCGGGGAGGCCTCGGCGGGCGC
Source organism: Rubrobacter sp. (assembly GCA_035563475.1). Classification (GTDB taxonomy): domain Bacteria; phylum Actinomycetota; class Rubrobacteria; order Rubrobacterales; family Rubrobacteraceae; genus Rubrobacter_D. Next base: position 3,293 of record DATMVF010000115.1, on the reverse strand, counting down.
TCGACGTGCCCGCGAACCTGCTGCCTACCGGGCGGCGATCGAGCTGTACGCCGGTGAGTTGCTGCCCGAAGATCGCTTTGAGGGGTGGGCCGAGCAGTGGCGAGAGGAGCTACGCGGGACCTACCTCGATTTGCTTGTTGAACTGGCTGCGCTGCACTAGGAGCGTGCTGAGTACGAGCCCGCTATTGAGGCGTTGCGGACCGTAGTTGCCCAAGAGCCACCTAAGGAAGAGGCACACGCGGGACTAATGTGCCTGTACGCCTTGGCTGGGCGCCCTCAAGAGGCTTTACTGCAGTACGAGCGGCTCGAGAAGGCCCTATCTGGTGGCTTCGGCAGGAAACCCCACCAGGCTAGCCGCCGCCTCCGCGACGAGATAGCGGTCGGCAGGTTGCCGCGCTCGTCTGTGGCATTGGGAGGTTCGACGTCGGAGGCACATCCGAGCGTTGGTCGGCACAACCTGCCAGCCACTAGGACCAGCTTCGTAGATCGCGAGCGTGAGAGGGTAGAGCTCAAGCGTGAGCTAGCGATGACGCGGCTCTTGACGCTCACGGGGGCAGGAGAGACGGGCAAGACGCGGCTAGCTCAGGAGGTTGCAAGTGACCTCGTGGGAGCCTACCCGGATGGAGTTTGGCTCGTGCAACTGGCTGGGCTCGGAGAGCCCGAGTTAGTGGCGCAGGTGGTGGCAGGGACGCTCGGGGTGCGAGAGCAGCCGGGTCGCCCGCTTGGCGCCACGCTAGTTCAGGAGCTGCGGGCGAAGCATCTTCTGCTCGTTGTGGACAACTGTGAGCACCTGATCGAGGCCGTGGCGCGCTTTACGAATGAGTTGCTTGATGCCTGCCCGAAGCTGCGCATCCTGGCCACCAGCCGCGAGCCGCTGCGCGTGCCCGGAGAGGTGGTGCGGCGGGTGCCCTCGCTTCCCGTGCCCGAGCCCGAGGATCCCACACTGCTTGCCGAGGGAGGGTTGGCGCGCTTGGCGGTGACGCGGCTGTTCCTCGACAGGGCGCATTGGCGGAAGGAGGAGATTGTGTCCTCCGGGAGGAGCGTCCAGACGGTGGTGGGCGTCTGCCGGAGGCTGGAGGGCATCCCGCTGGCCATAGAGCTTGCGGCCGCAAGGACGGCGACGCTCTCCGTGGAGCAGATCGAGGAGAGGCTTGGGGACTCCCTGGGGCTCTTGACAACGGGCTTTCGGAGCGCGGATCTTCGCCACCGGACGCTCAGGGCGACCTTGGACTGGAGCCACGCCTTGCTCTCCGAGACCGAGCGGGTCTTGTTCGGTCGCCTTTCGGTGTTCGCGGGCGGCTGGACACTGGAGGCTGCCGAAGCACTAGGATCGGGCGTTGGGGAGGGTGAGGTCTTGGATCCTCTCTCGCTGCTGGTGGACAAGTCGTTGGTAGCCCTCGAGGAGGGCGAGCATGGCGCTATGCGCTACACGATGCTTGAGCCCGTGCGCCAGTACGCCCGCCAGATGTTGAGGGAGAGCGGCGAAGAAGAGACCGTCCAGGGGCGCCACGCCGACTACTTTCTCGCCCTGGCCGAAGAGGCCGAGCCCCAGATGTCGGGGCCGAACCAGGAGGCGTGGCTGAGGAGGCTGGAGAGGGAGCACGCCCATCTGCGAGGTGCCCTCGCTTGGGCGCTTGACCCGTCGGATAGGAGAGAATCGAGGGAGCACAGCACCGGGCTGGGTTTAAGGCTGGCGGGCGCGCTGGGTTATTTCTGGGCCGTGTACGGTCCGGGTGAAGGGCTCGGGTCGTTGGAAAAGGGTCTCAAAAGGGGTAGGGCGGGATCCAAACCCGCTCTGGCAAAGGCCCTCTACGAAGCAGGCTGGATAGCGCTCTGGCAGGGCGAGTCCGACAGAACGATCGCCCTGCTCGAGGAAGCCCTCACGCTGTTTAGAGAGCTGGAGGATAGACGGGGCGTCGCCACCTCGATTACCAAATTGGGGGCAGCGCTGCTACACCGGGGCGATATGGAGGGTGCGACCCCACTACGCGAGGAAGCCGAAGCGTTGCGGGGAGAGCCTCTCGACCGGTGGGTGCTTGCTTGGTTGACCACCTTCCTGGCGGCGGCCGCGTTGTTCGAGGGCGATTACGAGCGATCCGGTGCGCTTGGCACAGAGGGCCTCGCCGTCTACCGAGAGCTGGGGGACAAGCGGGGCATCGTCATGTGCCACGTAGGCTTGGGGCTCCCCGAGCTGGCAAAGGACGATCACGAACAAGCGGCGCTGCTGTTCGAAAGGACCCTGCGCCTGCTGCGTGGCCCAGGAGAGAAGTCGGCCGTCGCTTACGCCCTCTTGGGCTTGGCAGGGGCAGACGCCGCGCGAGGAGAACCAGCTTTCGCGGGAAGGCTGTGGGGGGCCGCGAAAGCCCTACGCGAAGAAATCGGCGCCACCCTTTCGCACTGGGACCTGTACGGCTACGACTACGAAGGTCGGGTGAGCGCCGCACGCAACATGCTTGGCGATGAGGGCACCTGGGAAAGGGCTTGGACGGAGGGGAGGGCGATGACGCCCGATGAAGCCATAGAGTACGCTTTGGGCACAAGGGAGCCGGCCCCGCCCACGGCTCTCACTTCACGCATGTCGTCTCTTGTCGAAGCGCCCGACGATCCCGCACCGAGCGCGAGCGGGAGGTGGCGCTCTTGGTGGGGCGTGGGCTCACCAACCGCCAGATCTCCTCACAGCTCCACCTCTCAGAGCGAACGGTCCACAACCACGTCCGCAACATCCTGAGCAAGTTGGGGTTGCGTTCGAGGGCCCAGATCGCCGTCTGGGCGGCGCGGTGGGACTCATCGCCGCAATCCTCGCAATTTCCGTAGAGGGGCTATTGGGTTTCTAGATTCCTCCTTGCCCACGGGCCGCAAGGCGTCCACGTGGACGCGTCCAATAGAGTAACGATCGCATTCGATACACGGCTCTTAGCTGGCTCTTAGCTGGAGGGCTCGAAACGTAGGCATTTATACCCATTTCTTGGACGCACCAGGACAAGAGATTGTGCCGGTTCTTCTTAGGGGAGTATGCTGCGTCCATCACGTGTTAGGGAGACCTCACGTGAGGGCGCAGGACGTCTACCTGCCCTCCTTCTAGACCGGGGCCAGCTACCCGCCCTCCTACTATCTCGCTGCGGTTGAGGTGCGAGCAAGGAGTGTAGGGTCTCTTAAACGCTTGGTGTGAATTATCTGCGCTCAATTTGAGCGGAAGGTGCCCACGAACTAAAGTCGGCTTGCTGCCCGATCCCCAAGGGAAAGGAACCGACCCCTCATGCTCGATGTGGACACCTTCCTCACCGCACTCTACG
>DATMVF010000114.1:0-8392 GCA_035563475.1 Rubrobacter sp. | reverse complement strand
CCGGCCGCCGAGTTCAACATCTACGTCGACCCCGAGGCGGCCCGTGAGGTCTTCGAGTCAGGGCTGCCCATAACGATGTCGGGCCTCGACATAACACACCAGGCCGGCGCCGGACCTGACGAAAGGGAGCGGTTGCGGTCAACAGGTAGGGTGGGAAGCATAGTAGCCGGATTCCTGGACTTTTTCGCCGCCACCTACGAGAGGGTATTCGGCTTCGACGACCCGCCGCTGCACGATCCCGTCGCCGTAGCGGCGGTACTCGAACCAGGCCTGCTGAAGACACGTCCGATGCGGGTCGATATCGAGTGCGAGAGCGACCTCACCCGCGGCGAGACCGTCTGCGACTTCTACGGTGTGACGGGCAAAAAACCCAACGCCGAGGTCGGCGTCGATCTCGACCGCGATGGTTTCTTCGACTTGCTGCACGGGGCGCTGCGCCGGCTGTAGGATGGTTTGCCCCTCAGTATGCTAGAGTACCCAACCATCCGAGGACTACTTCTCATACAGCCTCTCCACGCGCTGCGGTAAATAGGCGTAGGACGTACTCAGAGAGCGTCCTTGGGGAAGGACGGGGTTTCTACACGATGGAGGTGATCTTCAGATGGCCGCGGTCGAAGATGTAGACGAACTCATCGAGCGCTATCAACAAGCGATGCGCGAGCTCGTCAATGGCAACCCCGAGCCCCTCAAAGAGATCTACTCCCATCGAGACGACGCAAGCCTCGCCAACCCCTTCGGCCCTCCCGTGCGCGGATGGGATGGGTCCGCGCGGGCCATAGAGGGTTCCGCATCCAACTACAGGGACGGCGAGATCTTAGGCTTCGAGAACGTGGCGAAGTACGTCACCCCCGAGCTTGCCTGTATCGTGGAGATGGAGCGCTACAGGGCCAGGGTTGGCGGCGGTGAGGATATCAGCCCCGTGACTTTGCGCGTCACAAGCATATTCAGGCCCGAAGATGGCACCTGGAAGATCGTGCACCGTCACGCGGACCCCATAACCACGCGTTCTCGCGGGTATGCCGCTCGACGTCGAAGGCGGCGATCCGCCACCCTTCCGGCGCGATGCCCTTATCGTAGCCGGAGCCGGCGCGGTCTACCCCGCACGCCGGGGCGTCGGAGCCGGCGATGCCGAGGTCCAACGTGAGGTTCTGCCGGTCGAAGGGGAAGTCCCTCACGTCCCAGTCGTGGAGCACGGTCGCCCTGGCCTTCAACCTGGACCATTCCCGGTCGCCCCGCTCGGTCGTCCGCTCCAGGCGAGTTTCGATCTGCTTGGCGTTTACGAACTCCAGGCTGTCCAGAGGGCCGTCCCCCTGAGGGTGGACGCTCCAGACCCAGAAGTCGATACCGAACGAATCGCCCACGGGGTCCAAGTCTCGCAAAGACGTGACGTAAACCCCGATCGGGCAAGTTGCCGCTTCGGCGGAGATCCCGCCTTTCGCCCGCTCGTCTTGGGCCCACGCCCCCGGCGAGAGGAGCAAGATCAAGGCGACCATCGGCAAGAGGGTAGTGGCAGTGCTCCGGAGCGCGAGGCTAGGAGACGGGACCATCTGCGCATTCTACAACCGGCGGGATTGGACGGTTTGCTCCAGCGGAGAGACTGACAAGCCGAGAGCGGGGGCCGAAAGGCCCCAAGCGTGCTGACAGGCGAAGGCTAAAAGCCTGAGCGTGCTGAATTGTTACTCTTGGGCGCGGGCTGTGCGCAGGGAGCGGACCACGAAGGCGTCGAACGTTGCGAAGGCCGGAATATCTCCTAGTGAGGCTTCGAGTTTGGCGTGGTCGAGCGCCCCTGTTACCGTCACCCTGCGCTCGGGCGCGATGCGCTCTAGCGCGTACGATTGTGAGGGAGGGAAGTACTTGTCGTGGGGACCGGTGGCGAGCTCGACCGGGACATTTATCCGTCCCGTGCCGGCGAGCGGCGAGAGCTCCCTGAGATCGGCGCGCACCCCCTCAGGCAGCTCCCCGTAGAGGTCCTCGAAGCGCTCCGGGTCTTCGTTGGCGAGCAGCCGGATTACGCTCGCGGCCGCAGGCTCCAGGTCTTCCGTCCCGCGCGAGCGTAGACCATCGAGCGGGTCAGGGTCCTCGCGGTCGATGCCCGCGAGCTCGCCCGACAGCGTACGCCGGTCTTCGCCGGGCGGCAGCGCGGCGACGAGGGAGTGGGCCATGACGTAAGGGAGGAAGGAGTCTGCCTCGTAGCGGATAAGCTCTCCGTCGGACCCGCGGTAGTGGCCGGTCGTCGCAATGTTCACGACGGTGCGGATGTCCGAGTAAGGCGCGATGCCGGCGACGACCGAGATCCGCCCTTCGAGGCTCGACTTCTCCGCCGCGAGGAGGGCCAACGTGGCGCCGGTCGAGACCCCGACCAGGGCCACCCCTCCGTCTTCGACATCCGGTCGCGCGGAGACCTCGCGCACGACCTCGACGGTCTCGCGGGCGGTCTCGGGGGTGATCTCACCCTCCGTCAGCCCTGGCAGGTCGGGCACGACCACGAGGTAGCCGGCCCGCGCGAAGCCCTCGGCCAGGTTCCGCACCTCGGGCAGTTTCCTTCCCTCGCGCACGGTCCCGTTGACCAGGAATATGGCCGGCCACGGTCCCTCTCCCGCAGGCCTCGCGACGAGAGTGGGGTTGCCGGCCACGGGGAAGTCCTCGAAACCGGGCTCACCGCTCACCGCTTCGGCCGCGGGCGTCAATACCGGCGCGTCGAGAACGGAGGAGATCACCATGACGGCGCGCGCCTGCGCGTCCACCCACGACCAGTACGAGACGAGCAACCCGATCAGGACCGCGAGCAACACGAGATAGAAGGCGCGCCGGAGCCTTCTACCGCGGAGTCTTTCTGCCGAATCTTTTTTCCGCAACGCCTCTCCCGCCAGAGACGACCTCATCCACCCATAACTATGCAACGTGGACCACCGCCTGTCCACAACACGTCGCAAGTACTGCTATCCGGATGGATTTCTTTTGCACCAGCCCGGGTAAGACTTCGTAGACTTACGGGCACATATCAACGAGAAGGAGGCGTTTCATGGCAGACCTACCACAGCAGGGCGAGTCACTGCCCGACCTGGAGCTCACGACTGAGAGCGGGGAGCACATCGGTACGGGTGGGCTAACGGGCCAGAAGACCGTCCTCTACTTCTACCCCAAGAACGATACCCCGGGCTGCACGAAAGAAGCCTGCGCCTTCAGGGACCGCATGAACGACTACGCGAAGGCGGATATACAGGTCTACGGCGTCTCCCTCGACTCGCCCGAATCTCACCGCGAGTTCCGCGAGAAGTACGGCCTGAACTTCCCACTACTCACCGACGTAGAAGGCCGCGCTTCCCAGGCTCTCGGGGTCCTGGGCGACCGGGGCATGGCCAGACGCGTCACCTTCCTGCTCGACTCTGAAGGTAGGATCTCCAAGGTCTACCCCGAAGTCTCCCCCGAGACCCACGCCGACGAGATCCTGGATGACGCCGCCTCACTGTAGCATCCGGGGTGGGGACGCGATTCAGCCCACCAGGAGTCGAGTAAGGCGCAGATGCACGCCTTCGTCCTCGTCCGTGACGTAGTAGGTCCGGTCTTCCGGTGTGACGGCCATGCCCTCGACGCGCGGTAGGCTCGGAAACTCGCGGACGAACTCGGCCTTTAGGGAACCGGAATGGGCGTCCTTGGGAAGTGCGCAGCGGAAGTGGGTGGCCACGGTCTCCCTGCCGCCCGGGTAGTCCTGGATCAGGACGCTCTGTTTGTCACGGCTGTCGACGTTGCCTGTTACGAGGTGTAGCTCTTCGCCTTCTCCCGCCTCGAGCAAGGCGAGGTCGCGAACGCCGGCCATCTCGCCGCCCTTGCCGATCGCATCGGCCGTCCAGAAACCCCGGACTTCCGGGAGGGCGCCGTCCGGGTCGAAGAGACGGTCGATGTCTTCCAGCTCTACCAGGATCGGACGTCCTTCTGCCGTTGTGGGGAAGCGGAGGCCGAGGAGGAGAGTACCGTTCTCCCTGAAGGCCGCGCCTTCTATGTTGATCGGGTAGTCGTCCTCGCGCACGAGGCCGGCCCATTTCTTGTGTTCCTTCTCACCGCGTTCGATCGTCGCCGCGATCAGCGCTTTGTGCGACTGCTTGCCGAGCGGGATCAGCTCGGGGCCACTCTCCTCGAGGGCGTCGTTGATGAGGCGATGGAGGGCGAAGCTCCGGCGGGAGACGTCGAGCTCCATGGCGGGGTGATCTGTAATGTGCCGGACGTCGGCCTCCCGAAAGCGGGCGACGAAGCCGCGTTTGGGCTGGAGGGGCCCGTCCTTGCCGCCGAAGTGGGAGCCGAGGATGTAGACGTAGCCCGTGCCCTCGTCGCGGGTGATCGCCTCGGCGTCCTCCGTCTTGCCCGCGGCTCCGCTAGCCTCGGCGCGCAGCCGCTCTATCTCCCAGCCCTCCTCCTCGGGGGAGCCGCGACGGTGACCGATGGCGGCGATACAGCCTTCGATCTCACCCTCATCCAGGCACGCCCAGAACCCGAGGTCCCAACCGTGCTCCCCGAGCAACTCTTCGTCCCCGATCGCCATGAGCCCTGACGCCTCGTTCGGGTGCAGGTTGAGTTCCATCTGGAAAAGCTCGTCTTCACCGGCCATACGCCACCTCCTCGTCCCTGACACGCCCACCTACTACGCGCCAGCCGCCAGAAAGTTCCTCCCTTGGTGAGTGAGCCCTGGCATAGTGGGCTTGTAGGGACGTCCGGTTGCCGGCCTTAGCGGTGATCTCTCAGGAAATCGAGCACGACTCGGTCGAACTCTTCGGGCCTTTCCATGTTGGGCAGGTGTGCCGTGCCGTGCATGACGACCTTGCGCACGTTCGGTAGCTCCCTCCCGAGCAGGTCGGCCGCGGCGAAGGTGCGCGGTTGGTCCTCGTCTCCGACTATCAGCAAGGTCGGGGCCTGGACGTCGGGGAGCCTGTCCGCCGCGGGCGGTTCCGGTGCCCACTCGTCGCCCAGCCCGGAGGCTTCGTTTCTGAGGGCGATCAGGTTCATCTCCCTGACTAGGTCCCTGACAGAGGCGTCTACTTCTTCGGGGGATCTCCCGGGGCCGTCGACCCAGACCTGGACCTCCAGCTCGGAGACCCGCTCCAGGTCCCCAGCCTCTTCAGCAGCGAGGATCTCGTCCCATTGTCTTGGGGGGTCGATGTCAGGGGCGAAACCGCCAACGACAGACCCCACGAGCACGAGGTTACCTACCCTCTGCGGGTATTCGAGCGCGAAGTCGAGCACGGCCCCGCCACCCATCGAGCAGCCCACGAGGTGCGCCCGCTCGACGTCCAGGGAGTCGAGCAGCCCGCGCAGGTCATCGTGGTGGGAGAACGGTCCATCCACCATCGCGGTCATCCCGAAGCCCCGCATGTCGTGGCGGATGACCTTGTAGCGGCCGGCGAAGGCCGGGAGTTGGCCTTCCCACATTCTGCTGTCCGCGATCCCCGCGTGTACCAGGACCAGCGGTTCCCCTTCTCCCGCGACCTCGTAGTAGATCCGCGCGCCGTTGACCTCGGCCATGCCTGTCTCCCGAAGCATATCTTCCCTTTCCCTTATACGTCTACGGCCCCTCCCACCCTGTTCCCGTGCGCAGGGTGGCGCCGGCGCCAGGGTTCTATCCTGTTTTCGGCGGCATATATTCTCTAAAGACGCATCGGTTGCCAGGATGTGGCAAGGCCAGTATAAGCTCCCCGCGCCTGCGGCGCAGGAAGGTTAGGCGCGGGCTTGATTCGCTACGACCACTGCGTCTGCGGCCGCTGCTGCGCCTCGCCGTCCACTTCCAGATCCACCTTCTCATTAAAGAAGCACAGGTGGCCTTCTATGTCGGCGGCTGCGGGTATGGGGTCAGGGTAGTGCCAGACGATCGCTTCCCTGGTCTCAGGGCCCACCCGCACCGAGTAGTAATACGCAACTCCCTTGTAAGGGCATTCCGTTCTCTTGTCGCTAGGGAGTAGAACGTCTTCTAAGACGTCTTCGGGGGGGAAGTAGTAGCGGGGTGGCAGACCGGTCTCGAAGAGGATCCTGGGACGGTTCGTCTCCGCCACGATCTCCCCATCGACGAGGACCTTGACGTGCCTGGAGCTCTTCAGGACGTCGACGCGGTGATAGGGATCGCGGGGGTGGACAAAGACCTCCTCGTCTTCTTCGTACCAGTGATCCATCTTGTTCCAATAGAACGCCAGGTAATCGGCGAGCGGCCCGGCAGAGTCTATCGGCTCAGGGTAGCCCCACACGGCGTTCTCCACGACGTCGTCGCCGATACGCACAGACCAGTAGGAAGCGTCGCCCTTTGCCGGGCAGTGCGTCGTGAGGTCCGTGGCCTGGAGAAGGTCCATCCGTACATCCCCTCTGGGGAAGTAGTAGACCGGCAGGTGTCCCTGCTCGTGCATGAGCTTTACCCGCCTGCTGTCGGCCACGGTCTCGCCGCCGAACATTACCCGCACCCGGCGCGGAGAGTCTTCGAAGAACAGTACGTGGTCTCCGGGGGGGTGCACCTCGAAATTGAACGTCTTGTCGCCCTGGTCGCCGAACGGTCCCGTCCCGATCGTAAGGGTCATCGCACCTTTCCTCTCTTTCGGCCGCAGCTCGACAAGAGCAGACGGCAGGCCCGCGTCTTCTGGCCCTTATAGTACATGCGCAAAATGGGTCGGGTGACCTACTCAGAATTACCCAGCCTGGTGTGGACCAAATATCCGACGATAACGCTGCAATCGCAGACGATCATTCGAAGTACAGGGCACTCGGTATCTCCACAGGTTCATCAGTGACGCGCTTGGCAAACAGCGGATACAGTTAGAGTCGTACTGGACTTCGAAGCGGCAAAGGGGTGTGAGGTTTTGAGCAACGAGAGCGAAGAGACTATTCGCGTGGCGGTTGTGGACGACCAGCGGCTTTTCACCAAGGGAATCTCCGGCATCGTGGACATGTTGCCCGGCGTTGAGGTGGTGGGCGTGGCCTACAACGGCGAGGAGGCCGTCGCGCTTTGCCGCAAGGAAGAGCCAAACGTCGTCCTGATGGATATCTCCATGCCGAAAATGGATGGCATCAGTGCTACGCGCGAGATCAAAGACCTTCTGCCTCAGACCGCCGTAGTCATTCTTACGGGCCACGAGGAAGACGAGCATGTCTTCGAGGGCATAAAGGCAGGCGCGCAAGGCTATCTGCTAAAAGACTCAGAACCCGACGATCTCTCGCGTGCGATCCACACGGTCTACGCCGGTAACACCATAATCGCCCCCGACCTCGCCCAGAAGATGCTGACGACCTTCGAGGGCGGCAGGCCAGGGGGAAGTAAGCATCTCGCTGCTCCGCCGCTGACCGAGAGGGAGTTCGAGGTGATCAAAGCCCTTGCCCGGGGCATGAGCGACAGGCAGATAGCCAAGTCATTGGGTATCTCGGAGAAGACGGTCAGGAACCACACCTCCAACATCTACAGGAAGTTGCACATCTTCGACAGAACCCAGGCGGTGATCTACGCCGTGAGGGAAGGCGTCATCGACGTCGCGGATCTGGAGTACCGCCCCCCACCGGAACCCTCACCCTAACCCTGGTACCTTCACCGGGGTGGCTCCTGAGCTCGATGTTCCCACCCAACCCCTCCACCCGCTCTTGCATCCCCACGAGCCCGATGCCCGTCCTGGCCGACCCAGGATCGAATCCCCGTCCATCGTCGGTGACCTCTATCAGGATCGCTTCCTCATCTGTGCGCAGCCTCACCTCGACGTTCTTCGCCCCAGAATGACGCCTTACGTTCGCGAGAGCCTCCTGCAGAATGCGCAACAACTCCACGCTCTGCTTTCTAGGGAGACTTACAGGGAACCCCTCCTCGACGACTGAGCGTATCTCGCGCTCGTGTGAGGCTTGCTGATTGAGCTCCACCAGCGATTCGACCGACTCCAAGAACGGCCGCTCCTTCTCGTGCCTGAGGTCGTAAATGGCACTGCGCAGGCCTGAACTCGCACGCCCCAGGGCCCCGAGTTCCTCTTCGAAGTCGAGACTTATACCGGATTTCTTGGCCTGCAGGTGGGTAAGCCTCAACGACTGAAGTGCGCCCGAAAGGTCCTGCAGTACTATGTCGTGCAAATCCCGGGCTATCCTGCGCCGTTCGGCCCGACGGATCTCCGAAAGAATCTCCTCGGCCCTGATGCGCTCGGTAACGTCATTCTGGACCCCGACAAAGTTGGTCAAACGTCCATCTTCGTCCCGAACGGGGTAGATGCTGAGTTCGTTCCAGAACAGTGTCCCGTCCTTACGGTAGTTCCTGAGCACAACGGTGCAGTGCCGCCCCTCGCGGACAGCCGTCCTGAGCTCCCCGAGCGCTGACTGGTCCCGGTCTTCGCGCTGCAAGAATCGGCAATTGCGGCCCAAAACCTCCTCGGCGGCGTACCCAGTCGTCCTC
>DATMVF010000113.1:0-23331 GCA_035563475.1 Rubrobacter sp. | reverse complement strand
GGCTCGGCCAGTACGTGGGGGATGGCGAGGACGATGGCGGGTCGGGCTACTTCAGCATCCCTTTCGTGGACTACGCGCGCGGAGACGGCCTGAGCGTGGGAGAGGGGGGAGACAGGTCGTGGGACGAGCCCAGGCTCATCGCGGACCCAACCCCAGACTGGGTCTCTGACTACCGCGGGCTGTGGGGACTCTACGCGAGGGACCCCTTCGAAGGCGAGGATGCCCCCGCAGGACCCATGTACAACCGCGACAAGAGCGTCAGCCGCGCCTGGTACGACCCCGTGGGATGGGCCGGGCTGGACAAAGTGGCTCCCCCGACCGAGACGCTGGAGGCCATCCTCGAACAACGGGCCGACATCATCTCCCGGTGCAGCACCTTAAGGACAGAGATCGAAGACAAGAGCCGGCAGCTGAAGAAGCTCGGCGCCGAGCTCGCAGCGATGCGCGACAGGTCCCACCTCGACGCGCCCTACCGGGCAGGGACCAGGCGCGTCGCCGAACTCTCCAGGGAGCTGGACAGACTGCGTGGAAAACTCGCCACAGACGAGGCCATATCCGAGTCCCTCGCCGAGTACGCCGACCGACTGAGGGCCGGTGAGCGCGACCAGGCCCGCGCCCACATCTCCCGCGCTCACAAGCCGGCCTCTGAGGATGAGCTCAGGGTGAGCCGCGTGGCCGAGGCCTGGGCGGCCATAAGCGTGAGCCTGATGCTCATAAGCTTCGTGGGGATAGCCATGTTCGAGCGGGAACACATCATCTCCATGCTCGTCTTCAGCATCGCCTTCTTCGCGTTCGTGGAAGCCGGCTTCAGGGGCCGCCTCGTCAACCTGGTCAGCAGCGCCAACATAGGACTCGCCGTCGTCGCCACGCTCATCATCTTCTACGAGTTCTTCTGGCAGCTCGTGGTCGCCGCCGTGCTCGTGATCGGCCTCTACGTCCTATGGGACAACCTGCGCGAGCTAAGAAGATGAGCACCGCCGCACGAGGTTCGGGCTCCGGTTAGAATGGTCTTACTGTGGCGCGCACGATAAGGGTGGTTGTAGCGAAGGTTGGCCTCGACGGGCACGACAGGGGGGCCAAGATCATCGCCCGCGCCCTGCGCGATGCCGGGATGGAGGTTATCTACACGGGCCTCCACCAGACCCCGGAGCAGGTCGTCGAGGCGGCCATACAGGAAGACGTAGACGCCATAGGCATCTCCATCCTCTCCGGCGCCCACATGACGCTCGTGCCCCGGATAATCGAGCTTCTCGCAGAGAACGAGGCCGAAGACATCCTCGTCTTCGTCGGCGGCACCATCCCCAAAGAAGACATCACGAAACTTAAGGAGCTCGGCGTCGGCGAAGTATTCACCCCGGGAACACCGACGAAGAAAGCTGTAGAGTATGTCAAGCAGGCACTGCCTGCTTGACATAAGCAAGTCAGCACGCCGCCTGCGGCGGCTTGTCAGCATGTCAGCTATTTGGTGGGTGGAGAGACTCCTATGCGCTTGAGTGAATCCCAGAGGAGCACGTACTCTTTGAGGATCGTCTCCATCCGCTAAACCTGACATGCTGAAGTGCTGACAAGCGGAGGCGTCAGCCGGAGCGTGCTGAAATGCTACCGACCGGAGGGAGGTACATGGATTACGTCAGTGTAAAACGTGAAGACGATATCGCGGTTCTTACCGTCGACCGCCAGGAGAAGCTGAACGCCCTTGACATACAGGTGGTCGAGGAGATCGGGCAGGCGTTGCTGGATCTGGAGTCAGAAGGGCCGCGCGCGATTATAGTCACAGGGGCGGGGGAACGGGCTTTTATCGCCGGGGCCGACATAAGGGCCATGAGCATCATGGAGCCCCTGGAGGCCAAGCGCTTCTCCGAGATCGGGCACGCAGCGATGGCCCTGCTCGACAGGAGCCCCGTCCCCACCATAGCCGCCGTGAACGGCTACGCGCTCGGCGGAGGCTGCGAGGTCGCGCTCGCCTGCGACATCAGGATCGCCGCCGAGAACTCAACCTTCGGCTTCCCCGAGGTCGGCCTCGGGATACTCCCCGGCATGGGCGGTACCCAGCGCCTGCCGCGTCTGATCGGGCCCGCCCTGGCCAAAGAGTTGATCTTCACCGGACGCCGCATAAGCGCCGGGGAGGCCAGGGAGATGGGCCTCGTCAACCGCGTGGTCGCCGAGGGCGAAGCGTTGAACGCGGCCAGAGACCTGGCCGCGGAGATCTCCGCCAACGGACCCCTTGCCGTGAGGCACGCCAAGGCGGCCGCCAACCGCACCCTCGACGTCGACCTGGTAAGCGGCCTCGAGTTCGAGGCCGACCAGTTCGCCTTGCTATTCGCCACCGAAGACGCCCGCGAAGGCATGAACGCCTTCGGCGAGAAGCGCAAACCGGATTTCGAGGGAAGATAGTCCACGAGACCAAAATCCGGGTCCGCTACGCAGAGATCGACGCGCAGGGGCACGTCAACAACGCCACCTACCTCTCCTACTTCGAGGTCGGGCGCGTGGAGTGGTTGCGCGCCACAGGCCACTCTTACAGGGAGATGGAGCGCCAGGGCCGCGGCCTCGTCGTCGTCAAGGCGCTCCTCCACTACCGCAGACCGGCTTTTTTCGACGACGAGCTCGCTTTGATCACCAACCTCGCCGAACTCGGCAAGGTCTCCCTCCTCTTTGATTACAAAGTACTCCGTGACGCAGAAGTCCTCGTCACTGGCCACACACGCCACGCCTGCATCGACCTGGCCACCGGCAAACCCATCAGGATGCCAGAAGAATTGCTCGAGCTCGGAAAGGGCAGTTGAATTCTCGGACGGTGGAGGAGGCTTTGGAACGTGGATCCCGACGCGAGCGGGGTGGAAGAGGGTAAGGGTTATCTGCGCCGGGGGACGCCGGTATTCCGGCGGGCAAACCTCGCGCTCTTCGTGGCCGGCCTGGCCACGTTCGCCATGCTGTACTGCACGCAGCCGCTGTTGCCGGTTTTCTCGGCCGAGTTCGGCGTGTCGCCGGCGGTGGCGAGCCTCCCGCTCTCGTTGGCGACCGGCACGCTCGCGGTGGCCCTCATTCTGGCCGGCTCGTTCTCGGAGGCATGGGGACGCGTCCCCATGATGACCGTCTCCCTGGTGTTGTCCGCGTTCCTTATGGTCCTCGTGGCCCTGAGTCCTGGCTTCCCGTCCCTACTGGTGCTGCGGGCGGTGCAGGGCGTGGCGCTGGCCGGCCTCCCGGCGGTAGCGATGGCCTATCTGGCCGAGGAGGTGCACCCGGAGCACGCCGGCTTTGCCGTAGGCCTGTACATCGCCGGCAACAGCATCGGCGGCCTGGCGGGACGCATCCTGTCCGGAGTCCTCACCGACGCTTTCTCCTGGCGCGTGGCGCTCGGCTCGCTGGGTCTGGCGTGCGTGCTCGCGAGCTTCGCCTTCTGGCGCATACTCCCCCCTTCCACGCGCTTCAGGCCGCGTCCGCTCATCGCCAGGCACCTCCTCGCCTCGCTCGGCGGCCACCTCACGGACCGGGACCTCCTAAGACTCTACGCCATAGGCGCCTTGCTTATGGGCGGTTTCGTAGCGCTGTACAACTACATCGGCTACCACCTTCTCGGGGCGCCATACGAGTTGAGCCAGGCGGTGGTAGGTTGGATCTTCGTCCTTTATCTCGTCGGCACCTTCAGTTCCGCCTGGATGGGCCGTCTCGCGGACAGCCTGGGTCGCGCCAGGGTGCTGTGGATCGGGATCTCGATCATGCTGTTCGGCGTCGGCATGACGCTGGCCAGTAGCCTTGGGGCGCTCATCGCCGGAATGGCGGTCCTGACGTTCGGCTTCTTCGGCGCCCATTCCATCGCCAGCGGCTGGGTGGGGCAGAGGGCGTTCGCCGCCAGGGCCCAGGCCTCCGCGCTCTACCTGCTCTGCTACTACCTCGGCTCCAGCATCGGCGGCTCCGCCGGCGGCCTCGCCTACTCATATGCGGGCTGGCCAGGTCTCGTCGCCATGGTCGCCGCCCTCCTGATCCTCGCCCTGATCTCCGCCGCTAGGCTAACGCTCGCCCCAAGGCCTCCGGAAAAAACGCCGGCTGAAAGCTTGCGGCAATAAGTCAGTAGCTTCTGAGTCTGCCCGAGGGTGACATGACGGTCGTCTGGTTAGGTGGGGTTGCAAGGAACCGTAAGAAGAGCTGAGCCGACGATCCCACGAGCCCTCTGCTGCTCGGGTTCAGCCGGAGAGGGCGGCCAGTATCGCCAGGACGCCCAGGAAGATGGCCACCGCCCCGCCGATCAGCATTCTGATGCCCGCCACCGCGTGGATGGCGCGCTCGGGGATAGGCCCCAGTCCTCCTTCCTGGTCCCGTCCGCCTCGCACGAGCGCGTAGATGCCGTAGGCCGCGCCGACCAACCCCAAGAGGGCGAGGAGGGCTCCCGTCGCCAGCATCATGGCGGTCTCCCGCCGCTAGTAGACCTGCTCGGTCGGCCGGATCAGGATCTCGTTGATGCTCACCCGTTCGGGCCGGGTGACGCAGTAGGCCACGGCGGAGGCTATGTCCTCGGCCTGGAGGATGTCGAGTTGATGAAGGGCCCGAACCCCCTGCTGGGCTTCCTCGTCGGTGATATGGGTGGCAAGCTCCGTCTCTTCGGCCCTAGGCTCCACCATCGTCACCCGGATCTTGTCCTCGATCAACTCCTGCCGCAGGGCCTCGGAGATAGCGTTGACTGCGAACTTCGTCACCGAGTAGACGCCGCTCCCCGGGCGTGTCTGGCGGCCGGCGACGCTGGAGATGTTGACGACATGCCCGCCACCGCGGCGGCGCATCGCGCCTATGCTGCTAGAAGCGCCCGTTACTATTGCCACCTTGCCGTCTAGCCCATTCGCCACGTTATCTGATCCTTCCTGATGTCGGGTGATACTCTCATCCTTACCAGTACGTGAGTCATACGTTTACCCGAATAAAGGCCGAAAAAACGGACCGCCCCGCCGTGCAGGACGAGAATGGCCCGAAATATGTAGGCGAAGCTCACCGAGACGGGTGCGCTGTCTGGAGTGGGCAAAATCCTTGTCGGGATAGACTATGTCTGCGTGTCGGAGACGGAAGCAGATGCTCCGGTGTCTTCGGGATGCGGGTTCACGCAAGCGGTGAGCACTGCCGCAACAGAAAACGAGAAGAAGGCGATCGCCGGGCTAGTCGCTCCTGCCAAGGCTCCGGCTACGGGAGAGCCGATCATCTGTCCTACGGCGATCAGGAGAAACCCGGCTCCGAGCCCGGCGGCCGGTCTCTCTCGAAAGACACCGACCGACCATATCAGGATCACGCCGGTGAGCATGATGTAGGTCGAACCGAAGAGTGCTGCGCTGGTGTAAGCCAATGGGAGCACGCTCGAGGCGAGCGCGAGCAACACCATCGAGGCGGCCATCGAAACGAGCCCGCCGCGCAGGACGGACGTTAGCCCGAAGCGCCGCACCAGATCGCCCGCTGCGCCACCGGCTAGCCCGGAGATCCCGATAACCGTCCAGAGAAGGGTGGATCCCGTCTGGCCCAGACCACCCGCTTGCACCACGATATCGCGCGAAAAAGTCCAATAAACGGCGCTGGCGAAGCCCACGCCGAAGGCGGCGCCGAAGAGCGGCAAAGTACGCGAGCGCAAGCGAGAACCGATCAGGTAAGAGAGGGACAGGCGCGTTCTCCCCAAAACTTCGCCTGCCTCGGCATGATCTCCGTCCGGTTCGCCGCTTTCGCCTTCCTCCTGCACGGCCTTGCGCGGCATCACTGCGGCGTTCCACGCGAGGACGGCGAGTCCCACGAGCGCGAACATCGTCCACGCCACCCTCCACTGCCCGGTCAAGAGCAGCGCCGCCGGTCCAGAGAGTGCGACCCCCACGCTGGTGCCGCTGTTGATGAAGGCGTTGGCCCTGTCCTGAAGACTGGGCCGGATCGAACGCGCGACGGCCTCCCCCATCGGCGGGGAGGCGAGCCCAGTACTGCTGCCGGCAACCAGTATCCCCAGAGCCAATACCCACGCCACCGGCGAGCCAGCCACCACAGCCATGCCCGCGACCGCCACCGCGCCCGCACCAACCGCCATTAGGCGAGGCCCCGTCCTCGACGTGTAGACCAGCGAGATGATCACCGCGACGCAGTAACCGAGGTAGGAACCAGCGCCTATCAGCCCCAGCAAAGAGGGGGAAAGGTCGAACGCCTCGCGCATGTCCGGCAGAAAGAGACCGTAAGCGAAACGGGCGAGCCCGTAGGTGACCGCGATCAAGGCCAGCCCCGGCGCCACCAGCCAGGCGATCGTCTCCTTGCCCCGTCCCCCCACGTCCGCAGGGCGCTCAGGATCACCCACCAGCACCCCGTCTTCCAACACGGTGGTTCCGGATCCGGCCACCCAACGTCCGCTGTCCGCAACCAGCACCCCGACGAACGCGGGAAGCACGCCGTTTCCCCTTAGTCTTCTTTCCGACCGGCGCGTACCCGCGTCCTACGGCGATGCCACGATCCACCTCACGCACAAACCCAAGGAACCACTTCGTAATCCCGACCAATCTCCCAGACAACTCGGACACCTCCTCATACTGCCGACGCTACCGCGTCCACTATACAAAACTACACAGACCTGTGTAGTTTATGAATGGAGTATAGTACACAGACCTGTATAATCAAGGGGTCAGACGAGAGAAAGGTCGAGGATTGGACGATGGAACAGAGTACGAGCGAAGCGAAGCGTGCTACCAGGAGGAGGCCTGGGGCGGAGCGGCTTCTGGAGGCGGCTTCGGATCTCTTTTATCGGGAAGGCATAAGGGCTGTTGGCGTGGATACCATCTCGGCGAAGGCGGGAGTCTCCAAGAGGACCCTCTACAACCGCTTCGGGGGCAAAGACGAACTCGTGGGCGAGTACCTCCGTCGCCGGGATGAGGGGTGGAGAGTGCATCTGCAAGAGCAGACCGAAGGGGTGGCGGATCCCAGGGAGAAGCTCCTGGCGGTCTTCGGAGCTTACGAGGAATGGCTGGTGGGAGAAGATTTTCGGGGCTGTGCGTTCGCCAACGCCGTGGCGGAGATACCCGACCCGGACCACCCGGCTCGCATCGTAGCGCGGCTGCATAAGGAGGGAGTTAGAGAACATCTGGCCGCTCTGGCGAAAGAGGCTGGATTCGATGAGCCCGAGTCCCTGGCGGAGCGGTTACTATTGTTGCTGGAAGGCGCAGCCGCGACGGCGGCGATACGCCGCAGCGACGAACCCCTCGAAGTGGCGCGTTCCGTCGCGCTGGAGCTCCTGGAGGCCCGGTCGCACTAGAGTTCCTTCTTCCCGATCCCTTACGACCGAACGGTTCTCAATCTGCGCCCACAAACGGCATACATCTCGACCAACCTTGGTCGAAACGAAAATAGAGGGCGAGGCAGGTCGGCATCTCGTCCCGGAAGCAGTTGCTGCTAGGGTCAGCAGAGCAAGCACGGCGCTCACTTGCGGTGGGCTTGCTCTGCTAAACTCAGGCTCCGTGAACCCGCTTCTCGAACAGCACGCTTACCGGCTCTCCGAAGCCGGTGTAGCCGGCAACTATACCTCGCACGGTGCCGAGAACAACCTCTACAAGATAGAGCTGCTCGTCGAGCACGACGAGTCAAACACTTTCGGGATGGAGGACTTGCTGTGGGACGTGGGGTTCGAGGAGGCCTATGATGCCGTTGCCTTCCAGATCGGTAACCCGCCAGACAGGGAGGAGAATCCGGGCCGGGGGTGTATAGATCCGGCACGCGCGGCCGCTGGGCTCGTCGAAACGGGAGAGCGGATAGAGGACGTCGCCGGCTCGGGGGGACGCTTGATCTTCGCCACCGGGCATCCTGGAGCAATGATCCTCTACTACCTCGGGCTTTCCGGGTGGGCGAAGGAGCTAGGCGGAGACGTTCTAACCGTCGAGACGCGAGGACGCTACGAGCGGGGAGTATCCCTCGACTGGGCGGAGTCGGTCGCCGCTCTCGGCGACGGGGCCAGCCTGTTCCACACCCATGACCCGCAACCTATGAGGGATGTTCTGCGGCAGGCAGGACCGGTCGACCTGGTGGTCGCCGACCACGGTTTCGCGGGGGCGGCGATCGCCGCCGGCGTCCCCACCATCGTGGTGATGGACACCAACGATCCGGCCTTCGCCGTGGTCGCCGGGCGGGGCGCCGACGTAACGGTCGTACCCATGGACGACAACCGTCCGCTGAACGCCTACTCGACGGCCCTCGATGTGGTTCGAAAGGTCCGCGAAGAGTAGGGAACGAGCGAGAACCAATCTCCTGCCCCCACTCTCCCGAGCGACTACTTAGGCGCCATCCTGATCGACCCGTCGAGTCTGATGACCTCGCCGTTGAGCATCTCGTTCTCAATGATGTGCTTGACGAGATCGGCGTACTCCTTGGGTTTCCCGAGGCGAGAAGGGAAAGGGACCTGTTCGCCCAGCGAGTCGCGGGCTGCTTCCGGCAGACCGGCCATCATCGGGGTGTCGAAGATGCCGGGGGCGATGGTCATGACGCGGATGCCACTGCCGGCGAGCTCGCGCGCGACGGGGAGGGTCAGAGCGACGACGCCGCCTTTGGATGCGGCGTACGCCACCTGCCCAATCTGGCCGTCGAAAGCGGCCACGCTGGCCGTGTTGACGATGACGCCGCGCTCTCCGCTCTCGGTCGGTCCACTGCTGACCATGGCTTCGGCCGCGAACCTGATGACGTTGAAGGTGCCGATGAGGTTGATCTGCACGACATTCGTGAACGAGTCCAGAGAGTGCGGCCCTTCTCTTCCGAGGACCTTCTCCGCGCTGGCGACCCCGGCGCAGTTTACGGCGCCGCGTAGCCCTCCCACCTCCAGAGCAGCGTTCACGGCCGCCCGCACGCTGCTCTCGTCAGTGACGTCGGTCTCGACAAAGCGTCCGCCTTCAGGAGCCTCGCCCTTGAGATCGGCGACCACGACGCGGGCTCCCGAGGCGACGAGCATTCGGGCTGTGGCTTCTCCCAGACCGGAGCCACCGCCGGCTACGAGAAACGTGTTCTCCTCTATGCGCACTTTCTACCTCCCCGGTTGAGATCGCTTGCAGATATAGTGCTCCTACTCAATGAGTTCGTCATTCGGCTCGAGATAGTCGCGAGAGATTGCCCTGCGGATTGCGTACTCTGTCTGCTCCTGATGGAGAAACAGTGCGGTGGGTGAGTTCTCTTCCAGCACGCGAACGATGCGCAAGCCCAGGACGCTGCAAGTCGCTACCAGATCAGTCGTGCCGCCTTCGAACGTCTTGTTCAGCAGGTCCACGAATCCCTTGATCTCTTCCCACGCTTCTTGGGGCGGCTTCGCGCCGGACGGCGGCGCTTCCGTTGGCAATACCCAGAGCAGCTTGTGAACGGTGCGTAGCTGCGGTGCGCGCTTCAGAGAACCGTTCTCGATGTCGGAGATCGTCTTGCGGCTCACGCCGGATCTCTCGGCAAGCTCGCCTTGCGACCAGCCACGTATGGCGCGCTCGCTCTTTATGACCTGCGAAAGCGCGTCCATCGATTGTTCCATGCGCATCTCCCTGGTGCGGTGTCTCGGTCACCCTTCATTGTAGGCTTCAGATCTGATTCTGATAAGTATTGAGTAGAAACTAACCATATACCTATCTAGTTCTATACGTACTCAGCTCATATACGGTAGGGTACGTGCATGAAGAGAAAGCCCCGGCGGGTACACCAACCCAAGAACTGGGCTATGGCCCAGGTTCGCGTTAGCGGCGACAGGCGCGGAAGCCCGATCATCTCCGGGGCTTTCGGCCTGGTTGGTAATAAGGGCCTGCTCTCAAGAGGGCATCCCAAACACGGTCGGGCAGGAGACGCCTGAGCCGCATAAACAGGTGCGCCGAAGGCGTGACGGCGTAGCGGCTCCTGGGGCTGCGGGCGGAGAGCGCATGCTCTATAGCCTCGGCGACAGCCTCTGGTCCGCCGCCCAGCCTGGAGATGAGACCCCGCTCGTAGTTCTCCGCCGTTACTCTGGCGACGGCTTCATCGAAGCCAGTGTAAGGGTCCTCGCCGTCTGAGCCGTCCATCGAGCCGACGGCGGTCTCTGCGAAGCCGGTCATGATGAGTCCCGGCTCTATGACGGAGACGTCAACGCCGAAGCCCTGGACTTCGAAGCGCAGGGCGTCGCTCAGCGCCTCGACGGCGTGCTTCGTCGCGTGGTAGTAGCCGGCGCCGGGGAACGTCAGCCTTCCGCCCATGGAGGAGACGTTGACGATCCTGCCGTACCCCTGCCGCCGCATCCCCGGCAACACGAGCTGGCACATCCGCGCCAGCCCGAAGACGTTCGTCTCGAACTGCCGCCTGACCTTCTCCATGGGCACAGCCTCCACGGCCCCTGACTAGCTGTACCCGGCGTTGTTGACGAGCACCCCGACGGCCCCTCGCGACTTTCGATCTCGTCGACCGCCGAGCGCATGGAGTCCTCATCGGTCACGTCGAGGGGTAGAAGGTAACAACCACGCCGTTCGAGCGGAGCCATCTTCTCGACATTGCGGGCCGTGGCGTAGACCCTCCAGCCCACGTCCACCAGGCGCTCGGCAGTGGCCCATCCGATGCCCGAGGAACAGCCGGTGATCAGAACCGCTTTCGAGACGTTCATCCCTCTACCTTTCTACTACGGTTAGGGTTGCCCTGCTCCACCGCCCAGCGTCGTGGAAGATGATCTGGTGGGCCACTTCGGTTTGGGAGGACTCCAGTGTGCTCTCGCCCGTGTTGAGGTTGCGCTCCCAGCGGGGATGGGAGCTGGATGTTATCTCCACCCGCATCCTATGCCCCGGGAGGAAGGTGATGCCCTTAGCCCACAGGTCTATGACTTACTCGTAGATCCCACCCGGCTCGATGTCCCTGGTGTTTCGTCCAGAACGGCCTTCCCTTCCATAGTCGGACATAGACTCCCCTGGAGTCTACCCGAGCCCCGGATCAAGGTCTCAGAGATATGGCGCAACTCCCCTGTGATTGACCGATCGTTCCGCCGAGTCCATAGTGAGGAGCGTTGGATCGGATTGAGGAGGCATGAGTTTGGTAGCCGGGAAGTCGCGATGGTGGAAGTCTACAGCGTTCGTCGTGGGGTGCGGGTGTTTGATCGCGCTCATCACCTACGGTTTGAGGACGAGCTTCGGCCTGTTTGCCACGCCGATTAGCGAGGGGCGCGGTTGGTCGCCGGAGGTATTCGCCCTCGCCATAGCGATACAGAATATCGTCTGGGGCCTGGGACAACCGTTCGCGGGGGCCGTCGCCGACCGGTACGGTTCGGCCCGCATCCTCGCCGCCGGTGGTGTTGTCTACGCCGCGGGCGTCGCACTCATGGCACTAAGCCCGACGCCGCTCGCCTTCAACCTCACGGCCGGCGTACTCGTCGGCCTCGGGCTCTCCGGTGCTTCGTTCACCATCGTCATCGCCGCGTTGGGGAGGCTTGTTCCCCCTGACAGGAGCTCGCAGGCGATGGGTCTCGCGACCGCGGCAGGTTCGCTCGGGCAGTTCGTGTTCGCCCCGCTCGGTCAGGCGTTCCTCGCGGACTACGGTTGGCAGGCCGCGCTCCTGCTGCTCGCCGGTTGCATGGTGGTCGTTCCCGCGCTCGCCGCCGCCCTCAAGGGCGGCGGGGTAGGCCGGCAGGGTATGAAGGAGCCTGCTTTGCCCGCCCGTGACGCGGTTCGGCAGGCTTTTGGGCACGGCAGCTACCTGCTGCTCGTTGCTGGATTCTTCGTGTGCGGCTTCCACGTGGCGTTCATTACCACGCACCTGCCGGGGCACATCACCTCCGTCGCTGGGCACTCGCACGGGGGCATGCACACCGCGGGGCCTGCTGTGGCGGCGTGGGCCCTGGCGCTTATAGGGCTGTTCAACATCGTGGGGTCATACGGCTCGGGAGTCCTCGGCGCACGCCACAGCAAGCGGCGCCTGCTCGCCGGGATCTACCTTGCCAGGGCCGTCGTCATAGCGCTTTTTACCTCACTGCCTCCGACCCCGGCGGTGGTGCTCGCCTTTGCGGCCGCGATCGGGGTTCTGTGGCTCTCGACGGTGCCGCTGACTTCGGGGCTCGTCGCCGTGATGTTCGGGACGAGGTACCTTGGCACGCTCTTCGGGATCGTCTTCCTCAGCCACCAGGTCGGTGCGTTCCTCGGGGTGTGGCTCGGCGGACTCGCCTTCGAGCAGACCGGCTCTTTCATGCCGATCTGGTGGGCCGGCATCGTCCTCGCCATCGTGGCCGCCGGTCTGCACTGGCCCATCGTCGAACGTCCCGCGCCTAGCTTCGCAGCCTCCGCGCAGGCAGGGAGTTGAGCGGGGAGCGCCCGGTGCCCCTAACAATCAGGACGAGCAATGCAAACAGCAAGACGAGGAGCGCTACGGGCGCGACAAAGGAGAGCGCCTTCACTCCCCGCTGCCTGCGCCGCATCTGTGCCGTGTCGTTCGTGCGGGGGAATGGTTCGTCTGGTACTTCGACCCCGAGGAACTCGCAAAGGGGTTCCCAACCTGCCTTTACATCGTAGACGAGCAGCCTGTTTTCGGGAACACGCCGCTGGACCTCCGCGCTGTGGCGCTCGAAGACCCCTGTGGCATAGGTCTTATCCTCGAAGCGGCCGTCGAAGGTTCCCCGCCAGATGATCTCGCTCGCCAGGTCGACGATTCCTGGCCCACGAAACACGAAGAAGCTGACGAGCTTGTGGCCGATGCGGTAGATGGGGTGGCGGGGGATGACCACGCTCAACTCGTAGATGGTGTTCCTCACGCTCTCGTACCAGCGCTCGGGGTCACGGACGCTCAGGATCACCTTCGCGCCTGGATCGCGCTCCATGAGTTCCTCGTAGAAAGTGCAGGCCGGCCAGTCCACGGCCGCCTCATATTCTCCGAGGACCCTATCCCAATCTGCCGGCTCTCCCCGCCAGGCGGAGATCCAGAACCCCGCATGCTCCGGGTGGGCGAAGACCTCGGTCATGTGGTAGCAAGGGTCGAAGCCCAGGGTCTCGAGCGCGACCTTCAGCGACATCGTGCCGGTCCGGCCGAAGCCGGCCCCTATGACCTTCACGCTAGCTCTTAGGGGACGTGTAGCCTTCGAATTGCTCGCGCAGCTTCAGCTTCTGGAACTTGCCCGTCGCGGTCATCGGGATGGCCTCCACGAACTCGTAGGCGTCGGGCAACCAGAAGCTGGCGAAGTCCACTTCCAGGTGGGTGTGCAACTCGTCCTCCGTCGCGCTCTCGCCCTCCCTGAGGACGATGGCGGCCAGGGGCCTCTCATCCCACTTCTCGTGCGGTATGGCGATTACGCAGGCCTGGGAGACGGCAGGGTGGGCCATAAGCGCGTTCTCCAGCTCGACCGAGGAGATCCACTCCCCCCCGCTCTTTATGAGGTCTTTGCTGCGGTCGGTGATCTTGATAAACCCGAAACGGTCTATGGTAACGACGTCCCCCGTCCTGAACCAACCGTCGTCCGTAAACTTGTCGTCGCCCTCTGGCGCCTCGTAGTAAGAACTCGCGACCCAGGGACCGCGGACTTCCAGCTCGCCCATTGACTCCCCGTCCCACGGGATCAGGCCCTCGTCGCCGCGGGCGCGTATCTCCACGAAAGGCACGGGGTAGCCCTGCTTGGCCTCGTACTCCAGCTGCTCCTCTTCGGGGAGCTTCTTCATCTCGGTCGTCAGGTTTGCCACGGTCCCGATGGGGCTCATCTCCGTCATGCCCCAGGCGTGGACGACCTCTATCCCGTGCCGCTTGTAGTCTTTTATGACGCCCTTGGGCGCCGCAGACCCGCCGATGACCATCGCCCGCAGCTTCGACAGGTCGTACCTCTCGGGCTCCGCATCGAGAGCCTGCAGAACGGCGAGGAAGACGGTTGGGACACCGGCCGTGAGCGTCACCTCTTCTTGCTCCAGGTCTTCGAGGAGACTTGCGGCGTCCAGATGCGGGCCAGGCATCATGAGCTTGGCCCCGACGAGGACGGAGGCGAAGGGCAGGCCCCAGGCGTTGACGTGGAACATGGGTACCACGGGCAACACACAGTCGGCCTCGGAGAGCGCGAACGTATTGCCCATCGCCGCCATCATGGAGTGGAGCACCGTCGAGCGGTGGGAGTAGAGGGCCCCCTTGGGACGTCCCGTCGTCCCCGAGGTGTAGCACATCGCCGCCGCCTGGTTCTCGTCGAAGTCGGGGTACTCGAAGTCGGCCTCGTCGGAGTCCCCGATCAGGTCCTCGTAGGAGACCATACCGTCCGGCACATCCCCGCCCTCCGTCATGACCACTGCATGCTCGACGTTCGTGCGCGCCCTGAACTTCTCGAAGACGGGCACAAGGGTCTCATCGACGAGCATGACCCTGTCGTCGGCGTGGCCCGCGATGTAGGCCAGGTCGTCCTCGTGCAGCCTGGGATTGAGGGTGTGCAACACGAGTCCCGACGAAGGGACGCCGAGGTACGCCTCCAGGTGCTGGTAGGTGTTCCACCCGAGCGTGCCTACCCTATCCCCCGGCTCCAGGCCGAGGTTCCCCAGGGCCACGGCGAGCTTCTTGGAGCGAGAGACGAAGTCGGCGTAGGTGTGTCTGTGGAAAGACTCGTCGGGAAGGCGGGTGACGATCTCCCGGTGCCCGTAGAGCTGTTCGGCCCGGCGCAGAAAATAGGGAAGGGTAAGTTGGAAGTCCTGGACAAGTCCTTCTAGCATCTCGTCTCCTCTATAAGTCGGGTGCATGGCCCGTCGCGCATACGGCCGCCTGTACTCCCTCTCCCGGAAAGCGTTGCTAAAGGCGATCTTAGCAGGCAGAATGAAAGGGGGTCAAGACTGGAGCCGGGTGGAAGAGGAACGCTTCGAGGTGGTGGCGGTGACGCTCTTCGGGAAGATAGTTGTGGCCCGCTACGCGACGCTGGAGCAGGCCGAGTGGCGGGCCAGCGAGCTGGGCGAAGAGGCGGAACGCAACCCGCGCGGCTACGTCCAGTACCTGGCGCGGCCAGCGCAAAGGCCGGCCAGGGAACGATGACGAGCCCTCCTCGGAAGTTACCATGACCTCGAACCAGTGCCTGGCGGCGAAGCCGGCGCTGCTATCGTAGAATTGTGTGGCGGGGCGTCTGACGTTTCCGGAACGAAGAGGAGGTTGGATGGCGACGGAGTACCTGCAGTTCGCCGGGGCGCTGGTGTTCTTCCTGGGGATACTCATAGGGTCTTACTGGTTCGTCTACGTGCCTGAGCAGGGCGAGAGAAAGGGCGACGATGAACGTTGAGACCGGTGGATACGGCCTTCCGGGGAGCGTGAGGTAGCTTGCAGGTCTCGGCCAAGACCGACTACGCTCTAAGGGCGGCCTCCGAGCTGGCCCTTGCTGCGACCGAGGACGCCGGCCCCATAAAGGGGGATTGGATCTCGGAGACCCAGGGCATCCCCAAGAAGTTCATGGAGAACATACTCCACGACCTCAAACGCTCGGGGATAGTCCGTACCAGGCGCGGCGCCTCAGGCGGCTACTGGCTCGCGCTGCCGGCCGAGGAGATCTCGCTCGCCGCCATCATCCGCGCCGTCGAAGGACCCCTCGCGAACGTCAGGGGCGAGTGGCCCGAGGCCGTCGAGTACCAGGGCGCGGCCGAGCACCTGCAGGAGGTCTGGATCGCCGTCCGCGCCAACCTGCGCGCCGTCCTCGAGTCCGTAACCCTCGCCGATATCGTCGACGGAAAGCTCCCCTCCTCGATCACGAAGCTCACCAGCGATCCCGAAGCCTGGGTGCATCATTAGCATCTCAGCACGGCGCTTCGCGCCTTGTCAGCACGCTCCCTTCGGTCGCTTGTCAGCACGCCTGCTTCGCAGGCTTGTCAGTTTTGTGCTGGGTGGGCGTGAGCCGGTGGAGGATTCGCTTCTTCGTTAGCGCTTTGCGGGGGAGGGGGGACGGGCTGATGCCGGACTCATTCGGGCGGGATGGTGTTCGAGTCGCGGGCGTTTCACACCTTCTACTTGCGTCATTCCCGCGAAAGCGGGAATCCACTGCTGCGACGGGGCTCGTGGGCAGTGGCGAACTCTGTGGTGCCTCCGGTATCTACCGGGACCCGCTGTGAGGTCCCGGGCTTATGGTGGCGAGG
Organism: Rubrobacter sp.; assembly: GCA_035563475.1. Classification (GTDB taxonomy): domain Bacteria; phylum Actinomycetota; class Rubrobacteria; order Rubrobacterales; family Rubrobacteraceae; genus Rubrobacter_D. Next base: position 7,300 of record DATMVF010000113.1, on the reverse strand, counting down.
CGGACCTCCAGGCGATGCTGGAGTTCTTGTCTTCGGCAACGTCCGTCGCCCCGCTAGGGGCATACTGGCACCCCGGCGACGTGATCTGGGGGATGTACCAGAATACGGTGTTCGATGCCCGTCAGGAGGTGCGATTCTGGGAAGAGGGCGGCGAGTTGGTCGGCTTTGCCCTTTTGGAGGAGCCGGATGGGGTGATGATGCAGGTGCATCCTCGTCTTCGTGGCTCGGGCTCGCTGGAGATGGAGATGCTGGAGTGGGCGGCGGGCCAGACTCGCGCGGTTTACGGGGAGCGAGCTGGGGACGAGTTGTGGACGCGGGTTGCCGAAGACGACCCGCGGCTGGATGCGCTCCTTGCCGGCCTGGGCTTCGGGCGGGATCCCGACCATGCGCTGAAGATGGTCAGGACGCTCGACGAGCCGCTTCCCGGGCACGCCCTGCCCGATGGGTGGACAGTGCGCGAGGTCGGTGGGGAGGGGGAGTGGAGAGCGCGCGTGGAGGTCCACCGCGAGGTCTGGCATCCCTCCCGGGTCACCCTCGAAGCATACCGCCGGCTGAGGGCCGCGCCGGGCTACAACCCATACCTCGACCTCGTCGTCGTCGCCCCCGACGGTGAGTTCGGCTCCTACGGCATCTGCTGGTTCGACCCGAAGAGCCTCACCGGCCTCTTCGAGCCCCTCGGTACCAGGCAAACGCACAGAGGGAAAGGACTGGGTAAGGCCCTAATGCAAGAAGGCCTACGCAGGCTGCGAGCGATCGGCGCCCAAACTGCTTTTGTCAGCGCGATCCACGACAACGAGGCCGCCAGAAGCCTCTACGAGTCCATGGACTTCTACACCATCAACAGAGAGCGCCTCTACGGCAAAAAACGCTAGAATCGTCGGTCTCCGTCTTGACTTTCGATGTAACCATGGTTACTGTACTCTAGATTGTTCACTAAGAAAGTAGAGATAACTTGGAGAACGAGAAGGCTGCAAGAGGGGGAACAGTAACCAAGCCGGTCGGGTTCTGGGAGGCTTTCTGGTTTTGGGTGAAGCTCGGGTTCATCAACTTCGGGGGGCCAGCGGGCCAGATCGCGATCATGCACCGCGAGCTGGTCGAGAGGAAGCGCTGGGTCTCTGAGAAGCAGTACCTGAGGACGCTCAACTTCTGTATGCTCTTGCCCGGCCCCGAGGCGCAGCAGGTAGCGACCTACATCGGGTGGAGACTCCACGGGACGTTGGGAGGGGTGGTGGCCGGTTCCTTCTTTGTCATCCCATCCATCTTCGTTCTGCTCTTGCTCTCGTACCTGGCCGTCGCCCACTCGGACGTGCCGGCGATCACGGGGCTGCTGTACGGCATACAGCCTGTGGTGATAGCCATCGTGGTCGAGGCCGTCCTCAGGATCGGCAAGCGCACCATCAACCACAGGATGCCAGTGGGCTTCGCCATAGTGGCCTTCGTCGCCCTCTACTTCCTTTCCGTGCCCTTCCCCCTGGTCGTCCTGGCCGCCGCCGTGGCCGGGCTCCTCTTGAGCCGCACGGGCTTCGCCGGGGACGCCTTTGCGGGTGGGGGGCAGGACTCGTCGGAGGAAGAAGAGTCCGCCATCGACAGGACCGACCCGAACGGCGGGCCATCTTTGCTTCGCAACGCCAGGCTTCTGGGGACCTTCGTCCTGCTGTGGGCTCTTCCGTTGGGGGCGCTCTACCTGTGGAGGGGCGGGGATGACGTGCTCATCAAGGAGGCGCTGTTCTTCACGGGGGCGGCCTTCCTGACGTTCGGCGGGGCCTACTCGGTCCTCAGCTACGTCTCGGACGTGGCGGTCAACCACTACGGGTGGCTGACGGCCGACCAGATGGTGCAAGGGCTGGGACTGGCCGAGTCCACGCCGGGGCCTTTGATCATGGTCACCCAGTACGTCGGGTTTATCGGCGCCTGGAACGATCCCGGCCCCTTCTCGCCCCTGCTATACGGTACGCTCGGGGCTTTGATCACCACCTACGCGACGTTCCTGCCGTGCTTTTTGTTCATCTTCTTCCTGGCTCCCTACATAGAGCTCTTGGCCAACGATCGCCGCCTGAAGGCCATCCTCATCGGGGTCACGGCGGCCGTGGTCGGCGTGATCGCCAACCTGGCCGTCTACTTCGCCACGCAGGTCCTGTTCCCCGACGGTTTCTCCCTGGATGGTCTTGACGTCTTCGCGTTGGTGGTGGCGGTCGTCTCGTTCGTGGTGCTCCAGCGCTACAAGGTGCCAATATACCTGATGGTGCCCGCGGGGGCGGTGCTGGGGATGGTATGGACCCTGCTGTAGGAGTGACCAGAGAACGGGGGAGCGCGATAGTGACGCAACGGAACGTGAACGCGAGGACCTTGAGGGGTATGCTGCAGCGCGGGGAGCGGATCGCGTTGGTGGATGTCCGCAAGCGGGAAGAGTATGCGCAGGGGTCGATACCCGGGAGCGTGAACTTCGACGCCTACGACGCCCTGAAGGCCGGAGACGGGCAGGCCATGGAGGAGTTCGAGCTGCCTGAGGGCACTCGGGTCGTCACCTTCTGCAACCGCGGGCGCGCCGGCGCGGTCGCCGCGGAGCAGCTGCGGCAACGGGGTTACGAAGCGTTCTCCTTGGAGGGCGGGCTGGAAGCCTGGGAGGGGGCTCTAAGGCGTGCCCGTGCGTGGCCCGCGTAGGTCCGTATCGGTCGACGGGGTAGGCTGACGTCCTTGGAGAGAACGCGCTGGGTAGTGCTCGTCTACCGCCTCCCGAGGGAGCCCTCGCGCCACCGCGTGGCCGTGTGGCGCAAGCTCAGGGACCTGGGTGCCCTCTACCTCCAGGACGGGGTGGCGGTCCTGCCCGAGGATGCCGTCACCCGAGAGCAGCTGGAGTGGCTGCAGCTCAGGGTGAGGGAGGCGGGGGGCGATGCTACCCTGTGGGAAGCCCGGACGGGCACGGTGGCCGAGGAGGCCGGACTGGTGGAGGACTTCCGTCACTCACGGGAGGAGGCCTACCGGGCCATCATCGCCGAAGCAGGTCGCCTGCGGCGCAAGGCCCGGATGGGCGGCGGTGGCGTGTTGGAACAGCTCGGCAAGCTGGAGCGCCGTTTCCGGGCCGAGAGGCGCCGCGACTTCTTCCGTTCCCCGCTCAGAGGCGAGGCTGCAGAGGCACTCAAGGCCACCCGCGAAGCAGCGAGGGCCGGCCAAGAGTCGGCCGGGACCCTCGGCGGCGAAGGTAAGCGCTGATGCTTTGGGCCACGCGCCGGGGCTGCCACGTGGACCGCACCGCCTGCATCTGGCTGATAAGGCGCTTCTTGGACCCGGAGGCCGACTTCTCCTTCTTCGGCGATCCCGCGGAGGCGCCGGAGGGGGCGGAGCTCTTCGACGTGGTCGGGGCCAGGCTATCCCACCGAGGGGAGGACTGCTCCTTCGAGACTTTCCTGAAGGAGTACGGTCTCGAGGACCCGGTGCTCCACGAGATAGCCGAGATCGTCCACGACGCCGACCTCGTGGACGAGAAGTACGGGAGGCCCGAGTCCGAGGGGTTGGACGCCATCGTGCGCGGCATGCAACTCGCTCTGCCCGACGACCATACGCTCGCGGAACACACCGACACACTCTACGATGGCCTCTACGCCTACCTGAGGCGTGAGACCCTCTAGCTTGGACCGGCCCAAGATAGAGGTCCGCGGGCTCCGGTACGTGGTCGGCGGCGTCGAGATTCTGAAAGGCGTCGACGCGGGGATGCCTGACGGTGAGATCACCGCCGTGGTGGGGCCATCGGGGGCTGGGAAGAGCACCTTGTTACGCGCCATCAACCGCCTCATAGAGCCGTCTTCTGGTGAGATCTACCTGAGCGGGGAACCGACGAGCACCCTTGACCCGTCGGAGCTGCGGCGGAGGGTCGGAATGGTCTTCCAGGTTCCAGCGCTATTCGGGGACTCGGTCGAGGAGGCGGTTCTCTACGGGGCGCGCCTCTTAGGCAGGGACGCCGACCCGCGACGGTTGCTCGGGATGGTAGGGCTGGACGCCTCGTTGGCGGGGCGTGATCCGCAGTCCCTCTCCGTCGGACAGCAGCAGCGTGCCACCATAGCTCGCGCCCTCGCCCTGGCGCCAGAGGCGCTCCTGCTAGACGAACCCACGAGCGCCCTCGACGAGGCCGCGCGGACCAGGATCGAGGACCTCGTCAGAGATCTGAACGCCAGGCTCGGACTCACGATGGTCTTCGTCAGCCACGACCTCGCCCAGGTCGAGCGCGTCGCCGACCGGGTCCTCGTACTGGCGGAAGGAAAGAGCGTAGGAGTGTGGGATAGGGGCGATTTCTTCTCTGGCGCGGGGGAGCGGGCGCGGCAGTTCATTGCGGGGAGGCTCTAGGATGGCGGATCTGCAGACGCTGGGCTCGGCGCTTCTGACACTCGGGCTCGTGGCCATTGCGATAGTCCTCAGCCTCTACGAGAGGTTGGATCTGGAGAAAGATATCGGCGTCGCCGTGGTCCGCTCCTTCTTGCAGCTCGCCGCGATAGGGTACGTCATAAACTTCATCTTTGGGCTGAAGAGTATCGGGGCGGTGGTGCTGCTGTTGGCCGGTATGGTCCTCTTCGCCGCCTGGACCTCGGCGAGCAGGGCTGAGGATGTGCCGCGGGCCTTTCTCATCGCTGCTGTCGCCGTTGGGGCAGCGGCCGTGGCGACGTTGGGGTTGCTGCTCACGCTCCGGATCGTACCCCCCACGGCCCGGTACCTCATTCCCCTCGGCGGCATGGTGATCGGGAACTCCATGAACGCCGCGAGCCTGATGATGACGCGCATTCGCGACGACGTGGCCGAACAGATGCCCAAGGTCGAGGCGGCCCTCGCCCTCGGAGCTACGAGCCGCCAGGCCATAGCGCCCATCCTGAGGACCGCGCTCCAACGTGCCCTCATCCCCCTCATAGACGCGACAAAGACAACGGGGATAATCTTCCTGCCGGGTGCTATGGTAGGCATGATCATCGCTGGCGCCGACCCGCTCGAAGCGGTGCGGCTGCAGATAGTCGTACTCTACATGCTCTTGGGGAGCGTCTCCATCGCCGCGATCCTGGTCGGGACGCTCTCGTACCGTTCCTTCTTCACCCCAAGACACCAGCTCCGAACCACGCCACCAGAACGATGAAGAAGCTGAAATACCCGATGTGCAAGTATCTCTGAGGGCTCGAACGAAGCTCGAGACCTCCACTACGCCAAGGCTGGCGCCCAAACCAGAGCCAGAGCGAAGAAAGTGCCTGTTCCTGGCCGATGTATGCTGCGAACTTCGCCCTTACGGGTTCTACGAAGTTCATCCTCAGAAATAGCCTCCTAGCAAATAAGATATAGCCAGCCTCTCTTCAGATAAATGGCCATCTGACCTATAGACTGGAGGCCTCCAAGTTAGTACCATAGTCCACAAGCGCTGGCGCTCCGGCGCCGCGAAAAAGGCAAACCCGCTGTGAGGCGGGGTGTAAAGCCCATGAACCTTCATTCTATGGGCGGTAGCCGGAATGTAGAACAGCAATAGCGGCGGGGTAACAATGCTCCGCCCTTATAGGGGGGATAAGGAGCGGATGCGACCCAACAGATACGACATCTTCCACACGCGAGTAGCGCTTCACACATCTAGCCTTCTTTAGGGCACGGTGTGCGGGAGGAGTGGGAGATGAATCAGGAGCGATTCGACGATCTGACGCGTGCCCTCGCCACCGGCCGTATCTCTCGACGGCAGGTACTCAAGGCGGCTGCCGTGGCCGCCGTGGCGGCGGGGACGCTACTCAAACAGCGCCAAGCCGAAGCTGCACGACAGGCGGCTGACCTGGAGCGCTTTTACGCGGGTATCAAGAGTGATACGCAGGTAGAGCACGAGTTTGGCGGGATGAAAGCGGGCATCCTTACGCCCGAGGGGTTCCGGGCCCAGCAACATGCCGAGCGCACGGTAGATGAGGCCACACAGCGCGACCTGCTCGATGTGGTGTATGGCATCGACGTATCCCACTGGCAGGGCGAGCTTGACTGGCACAGGATATGGCAAGAGGAATTTCGCTTCTGCGGCATAAAGGCAACGGAGGGACCATACCCTAACCGCAAGCGCTACACCGACCCCTACTACGCCATAAACGCTCGGCGCTCCAAGGAGGCAGGCTTTGTGCGCTTCCCCTACCACTTCCTCGTAAACGCGCCCATCCGCGAGCAGGTTGCGCACTTCCTGCATGTGGCCGGTGCTGGCGGTTGGGGTCAAGGCCAGTGCCCATTGATAGATTTCGAGGCGTACCCTGACTTCCCGAGTCTTAGTCCCAAGCCCGAGCATCTGTACGGGTTCATACAGCAGCTGCGGGAGCGCATAGGCCGCGAGCCGCTCATATTTGTGTACGCTGGCAAGAGCTACACCGACTCCTTAGGCGGCATAGACCTAAGCACGTTTGACAACGTGTGCCTCTGGGATGCCGCCTACTACCTTGGCTCCAAGCGCGGCCTCGCCTCCGTACTCTGGCACGAGATAGTCAACGCCGGCTATCACCCGTTTGCCAAAGCCCGCTGGGGCAACCGCAGCAAGAAGGTCAGCCAGTTTACAAGCACGGCCAAGATAGCAGGCAAGCTAATGGACGCGGATGCGTGGCACGGGGATCTGTACGATCTGCGCCACGCTACAGGCTGGTAGGCGGCATAAGTGGCTGAGCTATGGACACCGCATAGGGTGGGCGCTGACCGCAAAAATGTGGTCGCCCCCGACTGCGAGTGGGTCAAGTACAACCCTTCACCCGACCGGGGTCCGAAGCCCACCACCGCCACAGGGTAGCCTCAAGGAGAGAGCAAGAGGGCCGGCTCGATACTAGGGGTGGCTCGGCCCAGGCCACCCTGAGCCACACGATGGCGGTTCTGTTTTGCCGGAGGGAAGGGATACCCCCGACGAGGTTCTGGGAGCTGCTCACCGACCAAACTTGCACATCGGATGAAATACTGAAGAGGCGGCGCAGCCGCCGTGCTGACAAGCCGCCTGGCAAAGCCGGGCAGCGTGCTAGAACGGCCGGCTGATACCCCCTGTCGGGCGCACCACCAGGACGGGGCAGTGGGCGTGGCGGACCACCGAGTCGGCGACGTTACCCATGAGGGCGCGTCTCATCCCACCGAACCCGCGGCTGCCGATCACTATCATGCCGGCGTCGATATCCTCGGCAAGATGCACGATCGCCTCATCCCTCTGTTCATCCATCTTCACGTGGGCGACCGCCACGGTGCCACCGGCCTCTTCTATCTTCCGGACCTGTTCGTCGAGTATCTCCTGGGCCTCTTTCCTGAGATCGTCGCGGCGGGCCTCGGCATACTCGTCGTA
>DATMVF010000112.1:0-9184 GCA_035563475.1 Rubrobacter sp. | reverse complement strand
CGCTTTGTGCCGACTCCCGGATCAACCACCGCCAGGTATACCGTATCAGCGGGCATGTAGCGGGTGGCGTGCTGCAGGATCTCAGCCCCCGCCTCCACCTCGAAACCGGGTACTTCGTGCGTCAGATCGACGATCGTCACTCCAGGCGCGATCCTCAACATCACACCCTTGCAGGTGCCGACGAAGTCGTCGGATAGACCGAAGTCGGACAGAAAGCAAATCGGCCTCATGCCCCTAGTATAAAGCGTACCACCCCAGCCCGTCGTAGCGACCCTCAGAGCCGCCCAGGCCGACATCCACAACCCGCCCCAAGACTATACCGGGCCCCGCCAGCACCAATGGATGCATCTCAACATTAAACTTACCTGACCCTCTACTAACACGTTAATAGACATGTTATGAAAGATTATGATTTTGGTAAAAACTCAACATATTGTGTTGATTGGTGGAGGGTTACGGATATGTCGTACCTGAGGACACATGGTATACATGTCCTGGCTTAGGTATAGGGATTGCAAGAGGTTGCGGGATGTGTAGGAGGATGCTAGTTTCTATCTGGTTGATTCCCGTTTACCCGGGGCTCGGTTTGAAGCTTGGGTCTAGGCGTGGGATCGCGGCGGACTTGATCTGTGGGAGGGGCGATCGAGTCCGGCTAGAGGCTCCTGTTGGGGGGGGCCGATGTTGCGGGCGGGGGAGGTTTGACTTCCCCGCCCGCGCAATTCAGCCCGGCGGCTTTGCCGCCTCGTCAGCACTTCAGCACGCTGCCTGCGGCAGCATGTCAGCAATTCAGCTAGTCAGCTGAATACGGAACCTTGCGCTTTCGCGTAAACGAGGGCTAAATATGCCCGTTCGGTTGTTGGGGTACGGGATCATCCTGAGAAGCCTTTAGCTGACATGCTGACGAGCGAAGGCGTAAGCCTGAGCGTGCTGACAAGGCGCGAAGCGCCGTGCTGACGTTACTCGAATATCCTGGCTGCGGTGCTGGTGTAGGCGGTCAGCCAGTTGAGATCTTCTTCGGTAAAGGGTTCGGTCGATTTCCGGGTGGCGTAGACTACGCCAAGGGCGTGATCGTCGTTGATGATCGGGACTGCCAGGGAGTTGGTCCAGCGGGCGTTCGTGCGGGCCTGGGGCAGGCGTCGGGGGCCGGTCACGGTCAGGGTGGGGTGGGTGGTCTTGACGACCAGGTCTATGACGCTCCTGTCCGAGGCGGTTAGATCCCTGGGCGAATGTTCTCCGAGAGGCGTGAGATCGGGAACCCTGATCAAGGCTACCCTGTCGGCTTTGAGTTCGCGTCTTAGCATCTCGGCTATCAGCTCCTTTGGGGCATCGGGGTCGAGGTTCTTTGGCGTCGAGGGACGGAACACGAGCTGCGAGGAGAGGATGAAGTTCACGCTCGTCCCCGCCACGATGCCGAGCAGGTTGAACAGCGCGTAGTACGGAAAGTCATCTGAGACGTACTTCACGAGCGGATACCAGACGGCGAAGTTCGCCCCGATGCCCATCACGGCGACGGGATAGGCCAGGACGCCGCGCAGGAAGAAGTGGATCCTGCTGGAGTGCCTGATATCGCGCCAGGTGAACGCGTTGTTGAGGAGGAAGTTGCTGAGGATGGAGAGCCCGACCGCGAACATCCAGGCTATGACCTTGTGGGCGTGGAAGTACTCGGCGAGCACGATGAGCGTCACCATGTTGACCAGCACGCCTGAGGCCCCGACGAGGGCGAACTTCCAGAAGCGCCCTGCCGAAGGCACGTACCAGAACAGGCTCAGTATGTGGGTCAGGTACTCGAAGCCCTGGCGCATTGTCGCCTTGGATACCCCGGCGTGGCGAACCTGGAACTCGAAAGGCGTTTCGAGCACCTTGAGCTCGGGCGCGCACACGAGTATCTCGAGCAGCACCTTGAACCCCGTCGGCCTGAACTGGATGCCCGAGATCGCCTGGTTCTTAACGAGGAAGAAGCCCGCCATCGGGTCGTTCGTCTTGCGGGCCTCCTTGAAGAGGAGCCGGGCCAGGTATTTGCTTCCCACGGACACGGCCCGACGCATCTTGCCGGTGAGGCCTGCGTAGCCGCCGCCAGGGCCGTAGCGGCTCGCCACGACGACGTCGGCGTCGGAGCGGCGTGCGATCTCCAGCATCTCGCGCACCTTCTCGGGAGGGTGCTGCAAGTCCGCGTCCATCACGCAGGTGTACTCGCTCGCGCTAGAGAACAGCTCGATTCCCGTCGTCACGGCCGTCGAGAGGCCACCGTACCGCTCCGCCCCTTCCCGGCGCACCAGCCGGATGCGGTCGTCGTGTTCTGAGAGGCCCTGGATCACCTCCGGCGTTTCGTCCGTCGAGTCGTCCACGAAGACCACCCTGTAATCCAGGTCCGACAGGCTCTCGCGCAACTCGTGCACGAGCTTCGGGACGTTCTCGGCCTCGTTGCGGGTCGGCACGACCAGGGTAAGGAGTACCTTCTCCTGGTCTCTCCCAGGTTCCGCCTCCCCGGTAACCGCTTGCTTCTCTGCTTTCATGGCCGCTCTAGGCTAGCATATTGGGTTAACCTGCCCAACACGTCGGACGATAATACGGTAGACGGAGGTACGAAAAGTGCAGAACAGCGATCTACAGCGCGCGCACGTCCTGGTCTCGGGCCAGGTGCAGGGTGTCTTCTTCAGGGACTCGACCAGGCAGAAGGCCGAAGAACTCGGCCTGGCCGGATGGGTAAAGAACACCCCCGACGGGCAGGTCGAAGCCCTGTTCGAAGGCCCCTCCGAAAGGGTCAAAGAGATGGTCCGCTGGTGCGAAGAAGGCCCTCAGCGCGCCTCGGTGGAGAACGTGGATACAAACTTCGAGAGCTCCGACGGAGACCTCGAAGGCTTCGAGGTCCGTTGAACCCACCCACCGAAGTCCCCCCAGAGCTGCGGGCGCTTCTCGACAATGAAGGTGTCGAGATAGCGGGCAGCAGGACCATAGATCACGGGACCCAGTACGACCTGGCCCGCGACGGTGAGACCGCGAAGCTGAACGTCTATCGTACGGGCAAGATCTCTGCCGGGGGTAGGGCCTCGAGGCTGCGGGAGCTGCTCGAAGCCTGGCGCACGTCGCAGGCCAGCGTAGGTGGTACTCGGACTCCGTCAGCCCGGAGACCTCTTCTCGACGGCACGCCGAGGCTCGGTATCGACGAGGCCGGGAAGGGCGATTACTTCGGCCCTCTGGTCGTCGCCGGAGTCCGGATTACAAACGCAGAGACTGCGAGTAAGCTGCAGGGGCTAGGGATTAGGGATTCGAAGGAGATCCGGGCTTCCGGCATACGCCGGATCTCCGGACGCATCGTGGATGCCGTAGGCCGGAACAACGTCCACGTAATTTCGCTCCCGCCTCAGGAGTACGAGTCCCGCAGGGACGCCGCCGGAAACGTCAACAAACTGCTCGGCGAGCTCGACGCAACGATCGTGGGTAAACTCGTGGATGAGGTAGAAATAGTAGTCGTGGACGAGTTTGCCCGTTCCGCCCGCTCCTATCTCGAGCCGTTCGTGCCCGGAGGCGTGCGGCTGGAGGTGCGCCCTCGGGCCGAGGACGACGCGGCGGTGGCTGCCGCATCGATAGTGGCGCGGGCGCGGCAACTCGAGGAGATCGAGCGTCTCTCGGAGCGGGTAGGGTTCGGATTGCCGCTCGGGGCGACGCACGTTTTGGAGGCAGGTCGGCGGGTGGTTAGGGAACTCGGGGAACACGGTCTGGCGGAGGTGGCGAAGGTTCACTTCTCCACCACGCGCCGGGTGCTGCAGACGGCGGGACAGAGCGATGGAGGCAACCCTTGATAGATCTTCGCAGTGACACGGTGACCCGTCCCACGGAGGGCATGCGGCGGGCGATGCTCGAGGCCCCGGTCGGGGACGACGTTTTCGCGGAGGACCCGACGGTGAACCGGCTCGAGGAGTACGTGGCTGACCTGTTGGGCAAGGAGGCGGCGCTATACGCGCCTTCAGGAACGATGACCAACCAGATCGGGGTCCAGGTCAACACGAACCGCGGAGAAGAGGTGCTCCTGCACGAAGGTTCCCACATCTTCGTCTACGAGGCTGGGGCGCCGGCGATGCTCTCCAGCGTCCAACTCCGCATCCTCCCCGGAGAGAACGGCGTCATCGACCCTGAGACCGTGCGCGCCGCCGTCAGGTCCGAGGACGTCCACTTCCCGCGCTCCAGGCTGCTCTGCCTGGAGAACACCCACAACACTTCGGGCGGTAGGGTCTTCCCACTCGAGGACTTCGCCACGGCCGCCGAGACGGCGAAGGAACTCGGCCTGAAGGTGCACCTCGACGGGGCCAGGCTCTTCAACGCGCAGGCCGCGACCGGCGTCCCCGCCAGGGAGTGGTGCGCGCACGCCGACACGGTCTCCGTTTGCTCCTCCAAGGGGCTCGGGGCGCCTGTTGGGTCCCTGCTCGCCGGTGAGGCGGAGACCATCAGGGAGGCACGTCGGGCGCGCAAGGCCTTCGGCGGCGGTATGAGGCAGGCCGGCATCATCGCCGCGGCGGCCCTCTACGCCTTCGAGAACCACGTAGACAGGCTCGGCGAGGATCACGAACACGCCAGCCACCTGGCCTCAGGACTGAGAGAGGCCGGCTACGAGGCCAAAGAGCCCGAGACCAACCTCGTCCTCGTCGCCGTCGACGATCCTCCCGAATTCCTGCGGGCCCTCGCCCGTGAAGGCGTGCTCGCCACCCCCGGCAAACCCGGCTACGTCCGTCTGTGCACGCACCTCGACGTCGGGGAAAGGGAGATAGAGGCCGCCATCCAGGCGGCGGCCAGGATCGCCCCCAGCGCGATCGAACGTTGAGGCCGGTCGAGGTCGCACGGGTCGACGCAACCGACCTTGCCGAATCCCTGGTACTCCTCGAAGAAGCCGTCAGGGATGGAGATCCCATATCCAAAGACTTCGCCGACCGCCTCCTAAAGGCCATCGAGGCCGGAGACGTGGAGGTACTGGCCGCCTGGGCGGAGAACCAGATCATGGGCGTGGTCTTGCTCGCCTACCGTCTCAGCGTCTCCGCCGGCGGACTCTTCGCCAGCGTCGAAGATCTCTACGTGCGCCCCGTAGCCAGACGCCAGGGCATCGGCCGGGCGCTGTTAGAGGCCGTAGACGAACTTTGCGCGGAGCGCGACATCTCTTACGTTGAAGTACAGGTCGAAGAAGAAGTGGCCGAACAGTTCTACGCCGCCTTGGGTTACGAGCCGGAGTTGAGTGTACGAGTCCTCTCCCGCTCCCTACCCATCAACGAGAGAAAGACCAAGAGCTAACGGCTGATGCCGGAAGTTCACTTCCGGCTTGAGGAGCACAACACGTGGTGAAGTGGATTCCCGCTTTCGCGGGAATGACGGAAGAAGCGGCGGTGCTGGCCAGAGAGAAGGCTGTAACTCTCAGCTAGAAAAGCCCATACCTGAAGCCTGAAACCTCTAATCAAACTCGAACACCTGGTACACCGAGACTTCCCGAAATCCCAGGTCTTCGTAGAACTTGCGGCCCCGCGAGTTCGCGGCGGCGACCTGGAGTGAGATACCGTCCGCGCCCCTCTCCTTCGCCCAGGACTGGACGCTCTGGAGGAGGGCGCGGCCCATACCGCGGTTCCTGTACTCGGGTTCGACGAAGACGTCATCTACTGAGGCCCACGTCTTCGGGAGGAAGGTCGGCGAGCCCTGACGTAGCTCGCCCGAGATAAAGCCGACCGTCCGATCTCCCGCTGCGACTACGAAGAGAAAGGAGTAGCCACTGTTCGCCACGTCGGCCAGAAAGCGCCGCATCGTCTTCTCGGCGCCTGGGGCTGTCTGGTAGACCCTGTCGTGGGCGGTGTGCTCCTCGGCGCTCCGCATCCACAGCCGCGCCGTCTCGGCAGCGTCCTCTTTGCGCCCCGGCCTGATGGTGAAGTCCTCGTTCACAAAGCAATCCTAACCCATGCCTCGGGGGCCGGGGGTGGGGTATGATCCGGAAAAATAGTAGAGGAGCGGGGTACGGAGAGGAAAGTGAACAGGTTCTGGGAGGTGGATGCGGCCCGCGGCGTCGCCATCATCATGATGATCGTCTACCACACCACTTACGACCTGGACACCCTAGGCGGATACGACGTCCAGTCCACTACGGGGTACTGGGCGCTCTTCGCCGACTTGACGGCAGGCCTCTTTCTGTTACTTGTCGGCGTCTCGCTCGCCATTAGCCGGGCGAGGACGAGCCTGATGGGCTGGCGTCTCTTCGGAAAGTACCTGGCGAGGGGCTTGAGGATCCTGGCGTACGGAGTGGTGTTGACCCTCGTCTTCCTGGCCCTTGGGATGGGTGTTGTGGCGTTCGGCATACTGCACCTGATCGGGATCTCCATAATCCTCGCCTACCCCTTTCTGAGGCTCCGGTTGACCAATCTCGTGCTGGGCACTCTCATATTCGTCGTCGGCCAGTACATCCTGGCCCAGGGCCTCGACTCGCAGAGCTTCTGGCTCTTGCCTTTCGGCATCGTACCAGAGGGCGTGATAATGCCGGATTACAGGCCCCTGCTGCCCTGGTTCGGTGTCGTCCTTATCGGGCTGTTCTTCGGGAACGTGGTGTACGGTGACGGCAGAAGGCCCGCGGCCCTGGGGGACAAGGCGCCGATGTTGGCGAGACCGCTTCCCCCGCCAGGCAGAAACTCCTTGTTCATCTACCTGATCCACCAGCCTATCATTATCGCCTTGCTCACCGTAACGGGCGTCGTGGACCTGAACTTTTCGTAGAGCTTCAGGGCGGCCGGTTTCTTTTTCGCGGCGTAACCGTTACAGTTAGCTGTGCCGTTCCATAGAGGATATGGAGGTGGACTGGAGAAGATCGTATTCGCAGTAGATGACCAGCGAGCGCGATGGGATCGTCGGAGCTTGCGGGACAGAGGGTAAATAGAAGCGCCAGGACTCCCACTGTGCGGGAGTCGACGAGGAAGACGTTCATCGAAGCATTCGGCGGGTACGTCTCGGCTTCGGGCGGTCGTCAGGGCGGTGACAAATCCCGGTGGTGACGCCGGGGACAAAGCACCGTCCGGGCCCGGAGACAGGGCTAGATGCTCTGTCTCTTTCCTCTGCCCTCCCTGATCCCATCTTCGGAAGACAAGGGAGGTAAGTCCATGTGTGGCATAGTGGGTTATGCCGGTGGGGAGCGGTGTGTCGAGGTACTCATGGAAGGTCTCGGGCACCTCGAGTATCGGGGTTACGATTCGGCGGGTCTGGCCCTTCAAAGGGCTGGCCGGATAGAGCAGATAAGAGAGGTGGGGCGACTCGAGAACCTCACCCGAGCTCTTGCCGGACGCAACGGTGACCTCTCCCTGGTGCGGACCGGGGTGGGACACACCCGCTGGGCGACGCACGGACGCCCCAGCGAGGAGAACGCGCATCCCCACCTCGGCGGAGATGGGGGCGTGGCCGTCGTACACAACGGCATCATCGAGAACTTCTCGGAACTCAGGGAGGAGTTGGAGGGGCGGGGCATCATCTTCCGTTCCGAGACGGACACAGAGGTGATGGCGCACATGATCGCCGATAGGGTCGAGGCCGGGGAGACGTTACGGACGGCGCTCGCCGGGGTGCTGCACCGGCTAGAAGGTTCCTTCGCCGTCGCCGCAATCAGCGTGGATGAGCCCGATAAGATCGTCGCGGCCCGCCACCAGAGCCCGCTCGTCGTCGGCCTGGGGGAAGGTGAGAATTTCCTGGCCAGCGCGGTGCATGCGCTGCTCGGAGAGACACGCGAGTTCATAGTCATCGAGAACGGCGAGATCGTCGAGATAGCCGGCTCTTCGGTGGGGGTCTTCACGACTTCGGGCGAGCCCGTCGAGCGCGAGTCCTTCGCGGTGGACTGGGACGCCGAGGCCGTCGAACTCGGCGGCTACGAGGACTACATGCTCAAGGAGATCCACGAGCAGCCGGCCGCCCTCGGTGCGACGCTCCTAGGCCGCCTCGATGCAGACGGCGCCGTCGACCTCTCCGAGGTGGGGGTCGACCTCTCCGAGATAGACCGGGTCGTGATCGTCGCCTGTGGCACGGCCTATCACGCAGGCCTTCTGGGCAAACAAGCCATAGAGAAGCTCGCCAGGATACCCGTCGAGGTCGCAATCGCCAGCGAGTATCGTTATGCGAACCCTATCGGAGACGACCGCACGCTGGTCGTCGCCATAAGCCAGAGTGGGGAGACGACGGATACCCTGGCGGCCGTTCAGGCGGCGCGCGGCTTCGGCGCCAGGGTGCTTGCGGTTACCAATACCAGGGGGTCGCTCATTACCCGCGAGGCCGACGCGGTCTTGCTCACGAAGGCGGGGCCCGAGATCTGCGTCGCCTCGACGAAAGCCTTCGTCGCCCAGGTCGCCGTACTCGACCTGCTGGCGCTGGCGCTGGCCGGCATCCGCGAGGCCGTACCCGAGAGGGAATTGCGGGAGATCGGTCGCGACCTCAGGCTGGCGCCGGAGAAGGTCGAGGAGACGCTCGGGTTGCTCGGGAACCGGGTGGAGGAGGCCGTCGATATCTTCGAGGATGCGCGGTGCTCGCTCTTCCTGGGGCGCGGTATCTCGTATCCCGTGGCGCTCGAAGGGGCTTTGAAGCTCAAGGAGATCTCCTACCTGCCCTCCGAGGGCTATCCGGCGGGCGAGATGAAGCACGGTCCCATAGCCCTGGTGGACGAACACTGTCCCGTCGTAGCCGTTCTCGGAGAGGGCCTCATCCGCGAGAAGACCCTCTCCAACGTCGAGGAGACCGTCGCCAGGGGCGCCGGCGTGATCGTCGTCGCCCGTGAGGGTGACAAAGGCGCACAGAGGATGGCGCGCCTGCTGCTCCCCGTCCCCGAGGCGCCGGAGATCCTGGCTCCCTTCATCTGTAGCGTGCCGCTGCAACTCCTCGCATACCACGTCGCCAAGAACAGGGGCCTCGACGTCGACAAGCCACGCAACCTCGCCAAGAGCGTCACGGTAGAGTAGCGTGTCCCCAAAGCAGTTTGTGCTCCCAATGTAGGAGGATAGGAGGATCGGTCTGTGCGAGCGATGGTCCTGGACGTACCCGGCGAGCCGCTCCGGGCCGCGGAGGTGCCTGTGCCCGAGCCGGGAGAGGGACAGGTCCTATTGCGCGTACATTGCTGCGCCGTGTGCAGGACTGATCTTCACGTCGTCGACGGGGAGCTGCAGGATCCCAGTCTGCCCCTGGTCCCAGGACA
>DATMVF010000111.1:0-2500 GCA_035563475.1 Rubrobacter sp. | reverse complement strand
CACTTCCAGCGAGGACAACGTCGGCGAGGAGACCGGCGAGGAAACCACCGGGCCAGCCACCTCGACGCTCATCGCTGCTAGTCTCGACCCGGAACCCAGCCGAAGCATGCCGAGCAGCCCGGCTGTCGGGGCCTCCGGTATGGTCAGCTCCGCCCACCCGCTTGCCACGCAAGCAGGGCTTGACATCCTCGCCCAGGGGGGCAACGCGTTCGACGCGGCGGTGGCGGTCGGCGCCGCTGTGGGCGTCGTGGAGCCGTATATGTCCGGCATTGGCGGCTACGGGACGATGGTCATCTACGACGCCGAAAAGGGCGAGATGCGGGTTCTTGATTCTCGCAGCAGGGCGCCCGCGACCCTCGATCCGGACGTGTTCCGTTCTCCAACGCCAAACTACTTAGAAAACCGGCGGAGCGCCAAAGCCGCCTCCACGCTTGGCGCAGCAAACGTGTGGGGAGCCCTGTCAAACGACTACGGCGAGCTTGAGTGGCGTCGCCTCTTCGACCCCGCCATCGAACTCGCTGATGGCGGATTTATCATCGGCGAACGCACCGCCTACTATGTCGGTAAAGAGTTCTCCGCGTTCCCCGAATACGCGAAGAGCTTTTACGGGAACAACGGAGCACCGCTAGGGGCGGGGGACCGTCTCGTGCAAAAGGACCTGGCGAGGTCTCTAGGCCTGATCGCCGAACAAGGCGCCGGGGTGGTAAATGGCGGCGAGTTAGGCCAGGCCATCGACGCTACCATGCGCGAGAACGGCGGCTTCTTGACCATCGACGATCTGCGCAACAGCCGCGCCGAATGGCGGGACCCCATAAGCATCGACTACCAGGGCTACGAGGTGGTCACGGCGTCTCCCCCGATCGGTTCGTGGGGCGCGCTCCTCCGGCTGGGGATAATGAGCCAGTTCGATGTGACGGCGCCCGGCCACAACAGCGCCGACTACCTGCACAGGTACGCGGAGGTCACGAAGCGGGCATACGAGGCGCGCCTCAGGTACGACGGCGATCCGGAGGTAGATCCGGCCCCGCTGGACTCGCTGCTTTCGGAAAGTTACTGGGCCGATAAAGCCGCGAACATAAATCCTTCGCGAGCAACACCGTTCGAACCACCCGCAAACTTCTCTGACGAGGGCCTGCCTAAGGGGCAGGAACACACCACGCATTTCGTCGTGGCGGATCGAGAGGGGAACGTAGTCTCCGCGACGCAAACCCTGGGCAACCTTTTCGGAAGCAGGGTAATGCCGAGAGGGACGGGGATCTGGATCAACGACTCCCTCGCGTTTGCCCAGTTTGAACCGAAAGGGAACCCGCTGGACGCCTTTCCCGGCCG
This sequence comes from Rubrobacter sp., assembly GCA_035563475.1. Classification (GTDB taxonomy): domain Bacteria; phylum Actinomycetota; class Rubrobacteria; order Rubrobacterales; family Rubrobacteraceae; genus Rubrobacter_D. The sequence continues at coordinate 1,171 of DATMVF010000111.1, read as the reverse complement.
CAATAGGCTCGTCGGGGTCTGCCCGACCCTCGTCATGAGCGACGGGAGACCCTGGGTCGCGCTAGGAACCCTCGGCGGCCGCACCATCCTGCAAACGATGCCGCAGATGCTGATGAACCTGATCGACTTCCGGATGGACATCCAGCAGGCGATCTCCGCCCCGCGCATCAGTTTCGTGGAACCAGACATACTCGCGGTCGAGGGCAGCGTACCGGAGCCCGTTCGCAGCGAGCTGGCGACCAGGGGTCACAACATCAGCGTGGACGAGCTCAGACACGGCAACGAACGCGGACTTGGCAACGCGCACGGCCTGGCCATCGAATTCGATTCCGAAGGCAACCCGGTCCGATTTACAGGAGGAGCGGATCCGCGAGGCGAAGGAGTGGCGGCCGGATTTTGAGCTGCACCAGGAACGCAATCCATCATCAGGTTTTTCAGGGCCGATGCGCCCGAGTTCGTTAGGTGCAGCGACCTTGAGCATGAGACCTCTTGTTAAAAACCCCTCGGTATATCTTTGCCTACTGGTTCTGTTTATTGTGCTCTTTGTTTCCACCTCAGGGTGTGCAGTTTCGGAGACGAGCAGTGCCCCGAAGGAAGAGACGAGCGATGCCCCGAAGGAAGCGGCGCAACAGAAAGTCGATGCGGCGCAGCTCCTCGCCGACGTCCAGAAGTTGTCGGACGATTCGATGGAGGGCCGAAAGGCGGGCACGGCGAGGCAGGGGACCACCATGGTCCTTGCTGTGTCGGTCTACAAGTTCACCCGTGTCCTAGAGGCGATCTCCGAGGAGAAGCGTGAGTCGGTATTGGAGTCCATGAGCATCCTTGAGGAGGCGATGAGTGAGAGCGAGTAACCTTCCGGTACGGGCGGCGCTGCTGCTCGCGGCGGGTGCGGCGTTAGCGACGGTGGCCGTCCTGGGCATGCTCTGGGCGATGGGGGCGTTCGCTTCCCAGGAGCCCCGGCAGGAAGAGGTTGCGCAGAAGGGCGCCGAGGTGATGCCCTTCGACCTAGAGGAAACCACCACGTCTTCGACAAGATGCAGACTAGCGGGGTGCAAAAGGTGGTGGCTGACGATCCGACCGACGCCGAGCAGGTCGCGCTGATCCGCGAGCACCTCAAGGAGGAGGCCGCCGCGTTCCGACGGGGCGACCTCTCCGACCCGTCGGAGATCCA
>DATMVF010000110.1:0-17093 GCA_035563475.1 Rubrobacter sp. | reverse complement strand
ATACCGTTCTCGAACGCCTCACGGGTGAGGATGCGCTCCGGTGTGAGACCGTGCTCGAGCAACTCCATGACGAGCCTGCCGGCACGGGCGCATACCTCGTCCTTGCGGCCGTCGACGGCCGGAGGGCCTGCCGAGCCCATCGGCGAGAGGCCGAGAAACTCCAGGATCATCGCCATGGTGTTCGCCGTGAACTGGCCGCCGCATGCTCCCGCTCCAGGACAGGCGTGTTCCTCCAGGTCGAGCAGGTCCTCATCAGACATCCTGCCGGCCGCGTTGGCCCCGACACCCTCGAAGACGTCCTGGATCGTCACGTCGTGACCCTTGAAGCGTCCTGGTGCTATAGAGCCGGAATAGACGATGGCGCCTGGTATGCCCAGCCTCGCGTGGGCCATGGCGGCGGCCGGGATGGTCTTGTCGCAGCCCACGATCGTTACCATCGCGTCGAACATGTGGCCGCGCCCCACAAGCTCGATGGAGTCGGCGATCACCTCCCGGCTCACGAGGGAGCTCTTCATCCCTTGCGTCCCCATGGTTATGCCGTCCGAGATGGAGATGGTGTTGAGCTCCATGGGCGTACCGCCGGCCTCCCTGATGCCCTCTTTTACCTTCTCCGCCAGGTGCCGGTGGTTGTAGTTGCACGGCATCGTCTCGATCCAGGAGTGGGCCACGCCTACTATCGGCTTGCTGAGGTCCTCGTCAGAGAAGCCCATGCCCTTCAGGAAGGACCTGGCCGGCGCTCGGTCGCGTCCTTCCAGTATAGTGCGGCTCCTGTGCCTGGTATCTGTGATCTCCATAGTTGCCTCTCCTCCTGGGTCACATGACGACTCCTCGAGTATAGGGAGCGCAGAAGCGTCGTGCCAGCGTGTCAGCACGCTTCGGCTTCGCCTCAGCTCGCCGGCCCGGCGCTTCGCGCCTTGTCGGCACGCTTCGGGCCCTCGCTTGTCGGCATTTCAGCTTGTAGTTTGAGCTTCCAGTCGAAAGCGTGGCCACGGTAGGTGGATATCGGTAGATTCGCTGGCGGTGTCATCGCTGGCTTGGGGGTATCATTTTTCCTGGTCGCAAATGACTTCGGATGGCGGCGGTAGAATCAGGGGGAGTGAGATCGAGGACTAGGAGTAGGAATGGAGACGAGCGAGCGAACCAGGCGGGTAGTGAACCCTGGGACAAGCATCGGCCACGTTCATTTGAAGGTGGCGAACATCGAGCGGGCCCTTGGCTTTTATAGGGACATCCTTGGCTTCGAGGTAACCCAGTGGTACGGTGACGACGCGGTCTTCCTCTCTGCGGGCGGCTATCACCACCACATCGGCCTGAACACCTGGATGAGCCGCAACGCGGGTCCTGCCCCGACCCATTCGGCAGGCCTCTTCCACCTCGCCATCCTCTACCCCGAGCGTCGAGACCTCGCGCAGGCCTTGAAATGGCTCCTGGAATCGAACTACCCTATCGACGGTGCCTCGGACCACGGCGTCTCCGAGGCGCTGTACCTGCGCGACCCCGACGGAAACGGCGTCGAGCTGTATCGCGATCGCCCGCAAGACGAGTGGCCCCGTACCGCCGATGGGGAGCTCGCGATGGTCACCCGCCCCTTGGATGTGGACGGTGTACTTCGCGAGTTGGACGAAGCACGTTAAACGAGAGAGGGAGTGGCTTATCCGCCACTCCCTCTCCGTCCGCGGGGCTATGCCCGGTGTGGGATCACCTTTGCAGGAGCGGACCGTGGTACTTGGCGGCTGAGGACATCGGGGCCCCCGAGCCCTTATTCGTGCCGGTGACCGCCGAGGTGGTCTGGGCGAAAGTCAGCGTGCCGTGGGCGGTCGCGTCCGACATCTCGTCCAGAGCCTGGGTGTTGAGGTTGCCGACGAGCGTGCCGGGGGGGTATCCCGCCTCGATAGCCGCGTAGGCGGCGGGGTCAGCGCCGTCAGCGAGCGGGGTAAAGCTGTCGCACGCCTGGTGGTAGCAGGGGTCGTAGGCGACATCGGCGGCGCCGCCGTAGGTTTCCGCCTCCTCGGCGGTCTTGATATCCTCCGCGCCGGTGAACAGGCCGCCAGCCGGGATACCGACGCTGATAAAGGCGTCGTAGTCGGAGCGCCCGTCGAACGCGGTGGGCTCGCTGGCGAGACCCTGTGAGGCGAAGTAGTCGGTGAACACGTCCTCGACGACGCCGGAGCCCGTCGAGCCGAGCGAGTTGGTGTCGGAGGCGTCACCGTCGTAGACGAAACGGACGTAGTTCGGGGATCCAACCATGTCGAAGTTCAGGTTGACGGCGATGTCCTTGAGCTCCCTCTTGGGGAGCTGGCTGACGTAGTACTCGGAGCCGATCAGGCCGGACTCCTCGGCGCCCCAGAACGCGAAGCGAACCCTGTTGCGCGGCTGGATGTCGAGCTCGCTCATCGCCTCCGCGACCTCGAGGATCGTCGCTGAGCCGGAGCCGTTGTCGTTGATGCCCGGACCTTCGGGCACCGAGTCCAGGTGGGCGCCGACGACCACCGTGCGATCCGCCCGTCCCGTCGTCGTATCGGCTATCACGTTCTCTGTCGTCCGCTGCTCGACCGTGGCGTCGACCACGAGCCTCAAGGTAACAGGGCCTTGTTGCAGAAGGTTGTACAGTTCCTCGCCGACAGCGAACGAGGTTCCTACCACGGGTACCTTCATCTGCGGCGGGTCGAGCGTACCGAAGAGGTTACCGACGCGGTCGTCGTCAGGGACTACGTTGCCCTCGTTGAAGATTACGACACCCACGGCGCCTGCCGCCTGCGCGTTCTCGACCTTCTCTCTGAAGTTGCAGGTTCCGCGCTGGATCAGGGCGATGTTACCAGCCTCGAAGCCAGCAAAGTCCTCCGCGGTGCAGCCGCTCGCGGAGCCGCCGGGCGACGGGATGATGATGCCGCCCACAGCCTGAAGCGGCGCGGTGACGTCACCGCTACCTGAGTAACTCATTGTGGAGAAGTCGTCGTCCGGCATGTCGCCTGGCGTGTAGGCAGGAAGATCCGGGTCCGTCGGGTCGAGAACCGGTTCGCTATTCTCGATAAACAGGTCGTAATCGAATACCTGACGTGTGACGCTGTATCCAGCGCTCTCAAGTTTTTCGGCGACGTAGTCCGCTGACTCATCGTAACCTGGAGTTCCCGAAGCCCGCGTACCGCCGTTGCTGTCCGCAATGGCCTGGAACGCCCGCTCGTGCTCTAGGATGCCGCCTACCCCTACCGCATCGCGTAGCTGTGAGGAATCCACCGGGACCGCCGCCGAAGCGACCCCCACAGCCCCCAAAGCCATCACCAGCGCCAGAGCGAAGGCGATCGCATACTTCGTTCTACCCATACATTCTCCTTACCCCTCCTCTACGTTATCCATTTCCCCACAGGAAAGTCTACGAGCGTAAAGTAGCATGGATATCAACCGAAAGCCAACTTCGCGGCCACCGTTGGACACGCCCTGTCTGGGGAATAGAATAGTGGTGTGGGACTAGAAAACGTAGGAAAACTGTTGCTCGGCGGCGCGGTAGTGTTGCTCATACTCGGTGGGCTGTTCTTATTGCTCGGGCGCCTCGGGATAGACAGGCTGCCGGGAGACCTGGTATTCAGGCGCGGCAACGCCACCTTCTACTTCCCGATAGGGCTCATGATCCTGCTCTCCATCGTGGGCACCCTCGTCCTTAATATCCTCTTCCGCCGCTAAGGTGCTCGTCTCCGCGCTCGACTACGAGCTTCCCGAAGACCTGATCGCCCAGAGCCCGGCCGAGCCGCGCGACGCCTCCCGCCTGATGGTGGTGGACGTAGGTCGCAATACGATAGCCCACCATACCTTCAGCGACCTGCCGGACTTCCTGCGGCCCGGCGATGCGCTGATCCTGAACGAGACGAAAGTGATCCCCGCCCGAGTCGAGGCCAGGAAGTCTACCGGAGGGGCGATCGAGCTGCTCTTCCTCAAGGACCTGGGGCCGGATCTGGACGGCGCTTGGGAAGTACTGGCGAGACCGAGCAAGCGTCTACGGCCCGGTCTCACGCTCTCAGCGGGCGGGGTGCGGCTGAGGTTGGTGAAGAGCCTGGGTAACGGGCACTGGGTCGTCTCTGCCTCTAACGTGCGGGGACTGTTGGAGCGCGGCGGCAGGATGCCGCTCCCACCTTACATCCGCCCAACGCCAGAAACGGAGAGCCGCTACCAGACCATCTACGCGCGCAACGAAGGTTCCGCCGCCGCGCCAACGGCCGGCTTCCACTTTACAAAGAGGGTTCTGCAAGGCGCAGAGCAGGCCGGAGCCAGGATCGGCAGGATCACGTTGCACGTCGGGGTAGGGACGTTCATGCCTGTGAGAACCGAGAGGCTCGAGGAGCACAGGATGCACGCCGAACACTACAGCGTGCCGCCGGAAGCGGCGGGGGTCGTAAAGAACGCCAGCCGCGTCGTCGCAGCGGGCACTACCGTCGCCCGCACGCTCGAGACTTGGGCTGCGACCGGAGAGAGGGAAGGGGAGTCCGAGCTCTTCGTGTATCCTGGCTACCGTTGGCTAGCCGTGGACGCGCTGCTGACGAACTTCCACCTGCCGCGCTCCACGCTCCTGGCGATGGTGATGAGCTTCGGGGGCGAGGACCTGGTCAGGGAGGCGTACAGGACCGCAGTAAGGGAGCGCTACCGCTTCTACTCTTTCGGGGACGCGATGCTCCTTCTCGATGGCGGACGGCAGCGGTAGGCGCCCCAGTCTCCATAGAGGTACACGCACGTGACGGTGAGGCGCGCGCGGGCGTCCTTCGTACGCCGCGTGGGCGGGTGGAGACGCCGGCCTTCATGCCTGTAGGGACGAAGGGGACCGTCAAGGGTCTCACTCCTGGAGATTTGCGGGAGGTCGGGGCCGGCATCGTGCTCGCGAACACGTATCACCTTTACCTGAGGCCGGGATCGGACCTCATCAAAAAGGCCGGTGGGCTTCACGCTTTCATGGGCTGGGAGGGCCCCATCCTCACCGACTCGGGCGGCTACCAGGTCTTCTCGCTGGCCAACACGCGGCGTATCTCAGAGGAGGGTGTCGAGTTCGCCTCGGTCTACGACGGCTCGCCGCACGTGTTCACCCCCGAGTTGACGACGAAGGTTCAGGAGGACCTAGGCTCGGACGTGGCGATGGTCCTCGACGAGTGTCCGCCGGCAAATGCGAGCCGTGAGTATCATGAGCAGTCGTTGCGGCGGACCGCGCGATGGGCGTATCGGTGCAAGGAGGCGCACGAAAGGAGAGACCAGGCCCTCTTCGGGATCGTGCAGGGTGGGTTGGATCCCGGCCTGAGGGAGGAGAGCCTCGGGCTGACGGTCGAGATCGGGTTCGACGGCTACGCCGTGGGAGGGCTCTCGGTCGGCGAGTCGCGAGAGGAGATGCTAAAGACTCTGGCGCTTACAGCGCCAAGGCTGCCCGCCGGGAAGCCGAGGTACTTTATGGGGATAGGGGATCCTGTAGGCATCCTCAAGGTTATTGCGCTCGGGGTAGATATGTTCGACTGCGTGCTCCCGACGCGCCTGGCCCGCCACGGCGCGGCCCTGACCCAGGATGGCCGCATCAACCTCAAGAACGCGAGGTACCGCACAGACTTCGGGCCGCTCGATCCTGGTTGTTCCTGCGAAGCGTGTGCCGGCTACAGCAGAGCTTACCTGGCGCATCTTGTAAGGGAGAACGAGCTACTCGGCCACAGGCTCATTACACTGCACAACGTCCGTTTTAGCGTAGACCTTTGCCGGCTCGCGCGGCGTGAGATAGGAGCGGGCCGCTTTGAGGAGTGGTCGCGGGCCTGGATCTCCCGATACGAAAGTTCTGACCGTGCGGGGGCAGATAGGCTAGAATGATCTTCCGATCTTATGGGTAGTCGTCGAAACAACCTGATCGTGCTGGCCGTTGTGGTCGTCCTGCTCGGGGTGGCCGCCTATTTCATCTTTATAGATCAGCCCGTGACCGAGTCGACCCAGCTCGGCCTCGACCTCCAGGGTGGTGTCAGCGCGCAGCTAGAGGGATCCCAGACAGGCGGGGGCAAGGTGACCCGCCAGGAGATGGAGCAGTCGGCAGAACTCATCCGGCAGCGCATAGACCGCCTCGGCGTGACCGAGCCCGACGTCAGGGTGCAGGCGGAGAACCAGATCGTGGTCCAGATCCCCGGCGTGAAGAACCCCGAAGAGGTGATCCAGATCATCGGTAGTACGGCACAGCTCGGCTTCTATGAGGTCCTCGCCTCCGAACCTACGCTTACGGAGCCTCCCCAGGTCGTCGCCGCTGATGAGGTGTCCGCAATACGAAACGACATCAGGGAGACCCTCGAGGGGGACGATGCATACGAGAAGGGTAAGACGAAGATACTGTTCAGCGAGACGCCTTCCCTGCAGGGCGACGGCATCGAAGTCATCGGCTACATAGTCAACCAAGAGCCTGACATGACGGGCGATGCGCTCAAGCAGAACGGGGCCAGCGTGGAGTTCGACCAGACCACGGGGAAGCGCATCGTTAGCCTGGAGCTCACGGCGGAGGGCGGCAGGCAGATGGGGGAACTCACCCAGAGCATGGTGAACGATTCGCTCGCCAGCGGGGAGCCTGCGCGGCTCGCCATCGCGCTCGACGAGGACATCCAGAGCGCCCCTACCGTGCAGGAACCACTGGGCCAGAACATCTCTATCTCCAATGACGGGCTACCTGGTGGACTTCCCGAGGACGAGGCCAGGCAGCTTGAGACCGTGCTCAACACGGGCGCGCTTCCCGTCAACATGGAGGTGATCTCGCAGACCACGGTAGGGCCGACGCTGGGCCTTAGTTCCCTGAAGAGCGGGCTTCTGGCCTCGCTCGTCGGGTTCGGGCTCGTGCTTCTCTTGCTGCTCGTGATCTACAGGGCGCTCGGCATAGTCGCAGATGTCGCCCTGCTCATCTACGCGTTTCTGCTCTGGGGTTTGATCGTGATCATCCCCATCACCGTGACACTGCCGGGGATCGCCGGCATCGTGCTCTCCATCGGGGTCGCTGCCGATGCGAACGTCGTCATCTTCGAGCGCATCAAGGAGGAGGTTAGACGGGGCAAGACGCCGCGGAGCGCGATACAGGCCGGCTACGACAAGGGCTTCAGGGCTATCCTGGACGGCAACGTAACGACCCTCATTACGGCGTTTATCCTGTTCGCGCTCTCCAGCGGATCGGTCAGGGGCTTCGCCGTGCTGCTCTCCATCGGGGTCGTGCTCTCCATGTTCACGGCCATCGTGATCACCCGCGCACTCCTGGGGTTGCTCTCTGACCGCGGCATCCACCTCTCACCCGCCCTGATGGGGGTCTCCAAGGCCAGTATCTCCGCGGCGCAACAGGCCAGGGTGAAGTAGCGTGTTCGAGAAGGTAGACTTCGTCGGCGGCTGGAAGCTGTATTTCTCGATCTCGGCCGTCTTGCTGCTTGCGGGGACCATCGCCATAGCGCTGGGCGGCCTCAACTTCGGGATAGACTTCCAGGGCGGCGCGCAGTTCACCGTCGCCAACGCCGAGCGCCAGCTCAGCGACGACGAGGTGCGCGCCGCGCTGCCGGACGACCTTGCGGGGGAAGCCGTCGTAACGACCCTGGGCCAGAACGGCTACGAGGTGCGGACTCCGGTCATAAGCTCCCAGCAGGAGCAGAGCCGGGTACGCGACTCCCTGAGCCAGGCCTTCGGGGGGGAGGTCAGCGTGACGACCGTGAGCCCAGCATTCGGCGAGCAGCTCAGAAACCAGGCGCTGCAGGCAGTGGTGGCCGCGCTGATCATAATCGTGGCTTTTATCAGCTTTCGGTTCGAGTTCGCCTTCGCCCTGGCCGCGATGGCCGCGCTCGTTCACGACGTACTGATGACGGTAGGTTTCTACGCCATCGTCGGCAGGGAGGTCAGCCTGGTCACCGTCGTCGCCGTCCTCACGGTGCTCGGGTACTCGATCTACGACACCATAATCATCTTCGATAGGATCAGGGAGAACGCCCCTACTGTGGGCTACAACAGGCGCCGCTTCGACGAGATGATAAACCGCTCCATCCGCCAGGTAGTGAGGCGTTCGATCTACACCTCCATCTTCACCCTGATCCCCATAACTGCGCTCCTGATCTTCGGTGAAGCGACCCTGAGCGACTTCGCCTTCGCCCTTCTTGTCGGCATCGTCGCGGGCACCTACAGCTCCATCTTCATCGCATCACCGGTCCTCTCGCTCTACAAAGCCTGGCGCGCCGGAAAGCTCCAGGCCGCACGCTCCACGTAGCGGCGCTTGTTGCTACGTGGCCAGAGGGCTTGCGCCTTGGTTATGATGTAGGAGGTGGACCCGATACATGGAGGTAGGTATGCGTGGAACGCTTGGCGAGACGCTGGACCGTTTGATCCTGCTGCAGATAGGCGCCGCCGCCGCGACGCGGGACAGGGTGCAGGGGATCGTGGACTCTCTCGTAGAGCAGGGCCGCATCGAGCGTGAAGAGGGCCGCACGGTGGTCAACGACGTGATGAACCGCGCCCGCGAGCGTTCGACGGGGGCGCGTTCTTTGGTCGACGCCTCTTTGCAGCAGGGTCTAAGGAGGGGCGGTGTTCCCACAAGGGAGGACTACGAGGACCTGCTCTTTCGCATCGAGCAGCTGGAGCACAGGGTGAGGATGCTCGAGGACCGCCCCGCGGCGCCTCCTCCGCCGGCGGGCGAACCCGAGGCTCCGCCCGAGCGCGGAGACGACCCCGAGCCGCCGCCGGGACAGTAGCAAAAGGGCGCGCGTGGCGAATGGTAGGATCTCCCGGGCCGCCCGGTCGGGGAACCTCAGGCGCTTCTCCCAGATCAGCCGCGTTCTGGTGCGCCACGGCTTCGGCTTCGTCTTCGACGTCAGGAGGGACAGGAGGGAGAAGAAGGGCCTGCAGCAGGTCCTCGCGCCGAACTTCGGCGTCAGGTTGCGGCTCACCCTCGACGATCTGGGACCGACCTTCGTCAAGTTCGGGCAGGTCCTCTCCACACGCTCGGACATCCTGCCCGAAGGCGTGCTCTCCGAGCTCCAGAAGCTCCAGGACACGGCAACGCCCATGCCGGCAGGGGTCGCCCAGGAGATTATCGAGGATGAGCTAGGGGCCCCCGTCGATGAGTTGTTCGCCTCTTTCGACCCCGTGCCGCTCGGCTCGGCGAGCATCGGACAGGTCCACAGGGCCGTGCTGCGTAGCGGGGAGAGCGTGGCCATCAAGGTGCAGCGACCCGAGGCTCCCCGTAGGGTGGCCGGGGACCTCGAGCTCATGCGTGAGTTCGCCGCTTTGCTCGACAGGAGGTTCGGGCGCAGGCTCTTTGTGGACGTGCGCGGCCTGGTGGCCGAGTTCGAGGTCGTTATCAGGCGCGAGCTGGATTACACGGCAGAGGCAGAGAATGCGCGCCGCTTCGCCGCCAACTTCTCGGGGACGCAGGTGGTTATCCCCGGGGTCTACCTCGGGCTCTCCACCCCGAAGGTGCTCACGGAGGAGTTCATCGAGGGGACCAGGTTCAGGGACGTCCGGCCGCTCATGCTCTCGCCCTCCGAGCGGCGGCGAGTCGCCTCTATGGGGGCAGAGGCGATCTTCAAGATGGCCTTCGAGGACGGATTCTTCCACGGGGACCCCCACCCGAGCAATCTGCTCCTGACGCCGGGCGGGGACCTCGCCCTGCTGGATTTCGGCATGGTCGGCTACATGAGCCAGGGCGACATCGAAGCGCTCTCGAGGCTCTTTATAGCCGTGGTACAGCGTGATGCCGCCGCCGCCCTGCGGGCCCTCGAGCGGCTCGGCGTGAGCTACGCGACCGAGGTACGCGGCGACCTCATTCGGGACCTGCGGGAGTTCCTCAACAAATACTCCGGGCTCTCAGTGGGCGAGGTCACCCTGGGCCAGGCGCTCTCGGAACTCGTCGCGCTCGCGCGCCGCTACAAGCTCAGGATGCCGCCCGTCTTCCCTCTGCTCACCAAGGCGCTAGTGACCGCAGAAGGACTCGCCCGCTCCATAGACCCGACCATCAACGTCTACGAGGTCGCCAGGCCCTACGCCCAGAGGCTCCTCTCCGGACGCTACAGGCCACAGGTCGTGGCAGAGGCCGCCGAGGAGCGTGCTCTGGAGTACGCCCGCTACGTCGAGGACTATCCCGAGCAGATCCGGCAGCTACTCACCGAGATCGCCGACGGTGAGCTCGAAGTGCAACTCAAGCACCACGGCCTCAACGAACTGTTCGGCAGCGTGGACGTTCTCGCAAACCGGCTGGTCTTCGCCGTCGTTACGGCCGCCCTGTTCGTCGGTTCCTCGATGCTGGGCGCTTTCTACGTCGCAGGCCCGCAGGTGCCCTTCGTCGGCGCGCCCCTCGTCAGCTTCCTCGGGTTTACGCTCTCCATCATTCAGACCATCATCCTCCTCACGATTATTTTCAGGTCTGGAAGGCTATAGAGCAGTCAGCTTTCAGCACTCAGCTCTCAGCTACGTCTAGAAGCGCAGCGAGTGTAGGCTGAAGCCTATACCGCTCGACTGCGCACCAGACACATTCCTCTGCGACGCCAATCTATGCGGTTTTGGTCAACTACTGATGGCTGACGGCTGATAGCTGACGGCTGATATAATTTCTGTGTGGAACCCGTTCGTACAGAGGAACGCCCGAAGGCCATACCGGCGCCTGGCGTAACCATATCTTCTCTTATCGAGAAGGTATCTTCCTACGCGCCCGATGGGACTGAGGAGTTGATCGCCGACGCCTACAACGCTGCGCACGCGGCGCACAGGGGCCAGACACGCAAGAGCGGCGAGCCTTTCGTCTACCACCCCCTCGCGACGGCCGACGTCCTCGCCGAGTTGCGCCTCGACCCCACGACCATCTCCGCCGCGCTCTTGCACGATGTGCTCGAGGATACCGGCGTAACCAAAGAGGAGTTGTCGGAACGCTTCGGTGATGAGGTGGCCGAGATCGTCGACGGGGTAACCAAGCTCAAGCGGCTTCCTTCCGGCAACCTCGAAGAGGCGCAGGCCGAGTCTTTGAGGAAGATGATCGTGGCCATGAGCCGCGACGTGCGGGTGATCATCATCAAGCTCGCCGACAGGCTGCACAACATGAGGACCCTCGCCTACCTCAAGCGTGAGACCCAACTGAGGAAGGCGACGGAGACACTGGAGATCTACGCCCCCCTCGCCCACAGGCTTGGGATCTACTCCATCAAGTGGGAGCTCGAGGACCTCTCGTTCGCCACCCTACACCCGCGACGCTACGAGGAGATAAAGAGCCTCGTCGCCGCCAGGCGAGGGGACAGGGAGGCGTTTATCAACGGGACGGCGGCCGAACTCTTGCGGCACTTGCGGGAGACGGGGATAGAGGCCGAGGTCCACGGCAGGGTCAAGCACTTCTACTCCATCTACAACAAGATGGTGCGTCGCAACAAGGAGTTCAACGAGATCTACGACCTGGCCGGCCTCAGGGTCGTCGTCGACGACGTGCGAGACTGCTACGGCACCCTTGGCGTCATACACTCGATCTGGAAGCCTATCCCCGGGCGTTTCAAAGACTACATAGCGATGCCCAAGTTCAACATGTACCAGTCGCTTCACACGACCGTGATGTCCAACGAGGGGAAGCTACTGGAGATACAGATCCGGACCGCCGAGATGGATACGACGGCGGAGTACGGCATCGCCGCCCACTGGATGTACAAGCATGGTCTTACCGACCGTCAGGTGGACCGGCTGACCTGGCTCAAGAGCATGATGGAGTGGCAGCAAGAGACGACGGATGCCAGCGACTTCATGGAGTCGTTGAAGGGTGAACTCGGCGCCGAGGAAGTCTTCGTCTTTACGCCGAAGGGCGACGTGGTCAGCCTTCCGAGCGGGGCCACACCGATCGACTTCGCCTACCACGTCCACACCGAAGTCGGCCACCGCACGATAGGGGCCAGGGTGAACGATCGTATCGTCCCCCTCGACTCCGAGCTCGTCTCCGGCGACAGGGTCGAGGTCATTACGGGCAAGAACTCGGGGCCGAGCCGCGACTGGCTGGCGGTGGTCCAGAGCGGACGCGCGAGGAACAAGATCAGGCAGTTCTTCAATAAGGCAGACCGGGAAGACAACCTGAGCCTGGGACGCGAGAAGATCCTGACCCTCCTCAAAAAGCGGCGGATCGGAAAGATCCCCTCGGGCATTCTGGAGGACGTGGCCCGCGCGACCAACCAATCCTCGCCGGATGATATGTTCGCCGCCGTCGGGGCCGGTGTGCTCTCGGCCGAGAACGTGGCGGGACGCCTGGTCGAGCAGTTACGGCCAAAGGAGGAAGAGGAAAGGCCGAGAGAGCGGAGCCCCGCGCTCGCCCCGCTCCCCCTCCCCGAGAGTGGAACCGACGAGCAGACAGGCGTGCGCGTCGTCGGGTCGAGCGGGATCCTGACGCGGCTGGCACGCTGTTGCACCCCGATGCCCGGCGACGCGATCGTCGGATACGTCTCCCTGGGACGGGGCGTCGTAGTCCATTCCGCCGGCTGCGTGAACGCCGGAGCGCTCCAGGCCAGGGACCCCGAGCGCTTTGTCGAGGTCGAATGGGCCCAGGGTTCTGACAAGCTCTTCACCGTCGAGCTGCTGGTCGAGGCCCTCGACCGGATGCATCTGTTGAAGGACATAACGACCACGATCTCGGACGCCGGCGTCAACATCGTCTCTGCGAGGGTCGATACCATCGAGGACAGGACGGCACTGAGCAGGTTCGCATTCAAAGCCGCGAGCGTGCAGCACGTCGAGGAGGTAATACGCAAGATCCGGAGCATCCCCGACGTCTACGACGTCTACAGGGTCTCCCGCGACGGCACACCCCTGGAGCGCTAGGAGGCTCGCCTGTGAGCGACATCGAACAGGTCACACTCTCTATGGACGGCTTCGAGGTCAACTCTTACGTCGTCCACGCTCCCGATGGCGACGTAATCGTCGACGCCGGTGCCGAGCCGGAGAAGATCCTCGGCGCCACCCGCGCCCGTGTGGCTGCGATCCTGGTGACCCACGGCCACGCCGACCACATCGATGCCCTGGAGCGGGTACGCAGAGAGACTGGCGCCCCCGTCTACATGCACCCCGCGGACGCCGAGGGGAAGGTCAGAGACTACGTGCCACTCGAAGACGGGCAGGCGCTCGATGTCGCCGGTCTCGGCGTCAGGGTTCTCCACACGCCGGGACATTCCCCGGGCTCCGTGACGTTCGTCGTAGGACACGACCAGATCGTGGGTGATCTGATCTTGCCGGGGAGCGTGGGCCGGACAGACATACCCGGCGCTTCGTGGGAGGAGATCGAGGACTCCATCCGCAGGGTGATCCCGCTCTGGGAAGAGGGAACGCGCCTCTACGCGGGCCACGGCCCTGTCCTTGCGGCGGTCGAGGAGTTGAGAACGAATCCTTATCTGCCTCCCGGACTCTCGTGACGGACTTCAGAGGACCGAGGGGCACGTACGACGTCTTCCCTGGCGGACGGGAGACTTACGAGAGGGCAGAGTTGTGGACCTTCGTCGAGGACAGGGCCCGCGAGATTCTCGCCCGCTACAACTACTCCGAGATCCGCACGCCCATCTTCGAGGAGGCGAGACTGTTCGCCAGGACGGCTGGGGAGGGCTCGGACATCGTCGTCCAGAAGGAGATGTTCACCTTCACGGATAAAGGCGGCAGGGAGATGGCGCTCAGACCCGAGGGGACTCCGGGTGCCGTGCGGGCATACATCGAGCACAACCTGTACAAGCTTGCGCAGCCGATTAAGCTGTTCTACGTCGGTCCGATGTTCCGCCAGGAACGCCAGCAGAGGGGCCGCTACAGGCAGCACACCCAGATCGGGGTTGAGGCCCTCGGCGCCTCGGACCCGCTCGTCGACGTCGAGGTGATCTCACTTCTCTACGCCATCCACCAGGCCGTCGGCGTGAAAGATGAGGTGGTCTACGTCAACAACCTCGGGGATATGGAGACCAGGCAGGCTTACGTCCCCGAGCTTCGCGCCTACCTCCAGAGGCACCGCGACGAG
This sequence comes from Rubrobacter sp., assembly GCA_035563475.1. Taxonomy (GTDB): domain Bacteria; phylum Actinomycetota; class Rubrobacteria; order Rubrobacterales; family Rubrobacteraceae; genus Rubrobacter_D. Next base: position 3,127 of record DATMVF010000110.1, on the reverse strand, counting down.
CTCGACCCCGACTCCGTGTCCCGCATGGACACGAACCCGCTGCGCACCTTCGACTCCAAGCACGAGGGCACCCAGGCCGTTCTCGACGAGGCGCCGAAGATCTCCGGTTTCCTGAGCGAGGAGGCCTCTGCGCACCTCGGTGTCGTGCGCCAGGGACTCCGGGCCCTGGGCATACCCCACGAGATCGACGACAGGCTCGTGCGAGGGCTCGACTATTACACGATGACGGTCTTCGAGGCCAAGAGCGGCGTCCTAGGGGCGCAGGACACCGTCGGGGCCGGCGGCCGGTACAACGCCCTGATCTCCGATCTCGGAGGGCCCGACCTTGGGGGGATCGGCTTCGGGTCGGGCGTCGAGCGCATGCTCCTCGCCGCCGCTTCGCAGGAGGCGCAGACCAGCCTTGATGTGTTCTTCGTGACCCTGGCCCCCGCGGCCCGTATCGCCGCCATGGGGTTGGCCGGCGCCCTCAGGGACGAGGGAATCTCCGCCGACCTGGATTACGGAGGGCGCGGCATGCGCGCGCAGTTCAGGCAGGCCGACCGTACGGGCGCCTCGTACGCCGCCATACTCGGTGAGGACGAACTCGCACGTGGGGTGTGCACGGTGAGGGACATGGCCTCGGGAGAGGAGCGCGTCGTGCCTGTCGCCGAAGGGGCGAAGGACCTGATCCGGGCCGTCTCCGGCTGAGCGTTGGCGGCCCGACCAGACGAAGCGCCGCACGGCGGCGTACGTCTTCGATGGTCGGTCTGACTGCTGTGGGAGTAGCCGGTTTCACATTCAGTACAGCAGGTCCCCGTATTGTTCGGGGTGTACGCTAGTGAGAGGAGCACAGTTAATGGCGATAGAAGATTTGCGCCAGAGCCCGATGATGGCCCACATGCTCGACGCGCTCGACAACGGTGAGGACATTGGCCACTACGGGCGCCTGGTCTTCGCGATGATCGGCCGTCACTTCGTCTCCAACGCCGAGCTTGTAGAGCTTCTGACCAAGGACCAGGATACCGACGAGCAGGAAATGAGGGCTCTCGTGCAGCAGGTGGAAGAGAAGGGCTACAGCCCGCCCAGGCGCGAGAAGATCCTGGAGTATCAGAGGCAGCAGGACTTCCCGATCTGCCCCGATCCCGACGACCCTGACGCCTGCAACCCGTACGCGGAGCTGCAATTCCCCGACGAAGTCTACGAGAGCATTCAAGAGTACAGGGAGGAGCGGGCGTAGCGCCCTAGCCCCGCGGTCTTTCTTTGCGAAGGCCGCGTGCTCGCGGGCTCCAGGCCGTGGGATCTCACCACAGAGACGAGCGGTCCCACGAGATCCACGGTCTCTTGGCAACCCGCACGCTCACTTCCAGGGCCGACTCCGTCGTGCATCAGTACGATGGCCCCGGGCGAGAGCCCACCCCTTATGCGGGCTAGCATCTCCTGCGGCGTACCTCCCCGCCAGTCCTCCGTGTCAGCGGTCCAACCGACGAGACGGAGCCGGTATCTGTTTGCCACCTCTTCGGTGGCCGGTGTGATGAACCCCCATGGCGTCCTCCAATATCGCACGGAGCGTCCGAGCGCCAGGAGTCCTGCTCCTACGTCTGCTTCGATCTCTCTCCGTGTCATCGCGTCGTGGCGGGTGTGCTCTACGCAGTGAAGGGCAACGTCGTGGCCTCCATCGCGCATGCTGGAGAGGAGTGAAGAGTAACGTGCGGCCCGTGGCGCGATGACGAAGAATGTGGAGGGTGCCCCGACACTGGCCAGGGCCTCCAGTACGAGGGGAGTCCAGACGGGATCCGGCCCATCGTCGAAGGTGAGGGCTACGGGCGCCGGGGACGGGTAGTCGGTGCGCATCGCTCTAGTTGTTGCCCTCACCGGGCCTGGCCGCGGGGTCGGAGCCTCGTTCGCCCCCGGGGCGGCGGCGGAGCGAGATGTTCAGCTCCTTGAGTTGCTCCTCCGAAACGGGACCGGGGGCGTCCATCATCTCGTCGCGGGCGGCCTGGGTCTTGGGGAACGCCATCACCTCTCGAATGTTCGGCTCGTCCGTGAGGAGCATCACCAGCCGGTCCACCCCCGGTGCGATCCCACCGTGGGGCGGCGCGCCGTAGCGGAAGGCGGTGAGGATGGTCCCGAACCGCCTGTGCGCCTCCTCGGGTCCTATACCGATGACGTCGAAGACCTTCTGCTGCAGGTCGGCGTTGTGGATCCTTATGCTCCCCGATGCGAGCTCGGTGCCGTTGGCCACGAGGTCGTAAAGCTGGCCGATGACCTGCAGGGGGTCGGAGTCGAGCAACGGCAGGTCCTCTTCGCGGGGCATGGTGAACATGTGGTGCATCGGCTCGATGCGCCCTTCGTTCTCGTTCCACTCGAAGAGAGGGAAGTCCGTCACCCAGCACATACCGAGAACCTCGGGGTCGGCGAGCCCGAGGCGCTCCCTGAAGTGGAGTCGCAGGCGGCCCAGGCTCTCGAAGACCACGGGGTTCTTGTCCGCGACGAAGAACAACCAGTCGCCTTCTCCGGCTCCGAGTGTCTCGCGCAGAGTGGCCTGTTGCTCGTGGGAGAAGAACTTGGCGATGGGGCTTTTCAGGCCCTCCGGTTGCACCTGAAAGTGGGCCAGGCCCCTTGCCCCTCCCGAGGTTGCGACCGCGGTGAGCTCGTCGAGCTCCCTGCGGGTCAGGTCTCCCAGCCCCCCGACGGCGATGCCGCGCACCGAGCCGCCCGATTCGACGGCCCCCTTGAAAACCTTGAACTCCGAGTCGGCGACGAGCCGAGAGACGTCGTGGAGCTCCAGGCCGAACCGGATGTCCGGTTTGTCGGTCCCGAAGCGGTCCATCGCCTCGGCGTAGGTTAGGCGGGGGAACGGTTTGGCGAGTAGCTTCTTCTGCGTAAGCTGCTCGACGATCCCGGAGTAGAGGCCTTCGATGAGGGCCAGGATCTCGTCCTGCGTCGTGTAGCTCATCTCCAGGTCGAGCTGCGTGTGTTCGGGCTGGCGGTCCCCGCGCTGGTCCTCGTCGCGAAGCGCGCGGGCTATCTGGAAGTAGCGTTCGAAGCCGGCCACCATCAGGAGCTGCTTGAACTGCTGCGGAGACTGCGGAAGCGCGTAGAACTGCCCCGGATAGAGGCGGGCAGGGACCAGGTAGTCCCTCGCGCC
>DATMVF010000109.1:0-5349 GCA_035563475.1 Rubrobacter sp. | reverse complement strand
CGTTGCGTAGGAGGGGTCGAAGCCTACCTGCTCGACCGCCTCGTCGGAGAACAGCCACTCGCACTCCACGGCTGTGCGGTCGGGGGCTAGTGGCCGCAGGCGGTGGGTCATGACGTAGTCGGGGTGGAGGCTTATAAGGAGGTTCGGGAAGAGCTGGAAGTAGTAGACCGTGCGGTCCTGTACCCCGGTGAGGCGGGGCAGTTTGGGCGCGTGGCTCTTGCCGTCTAGCGACATGGTCTCTACGCCCTCGAAGAGGTCCATGGGGCCCCCGATCCAGGCCCCCTCAGGCTCCAGGTTGTCGCCGCCGCTGGTCGGCGGGCTGACCTCGCAGAGCTCGGGATGTATGGAGGAGCAGTGGTAGCACTCGTGGTAGTTCTCCACCAAGATCTTCCAGTTAGCCGCTATCTGGTAGTCGTGGCGGGCGGCGATGACTAGCTCCTCGCAACCGTAGTTTCGGACCAGTTCCTCCAGGTTGCCCACGTGTTCCTCGAACGTGGGGGCGTCACCACTGGCGTTGGCGAAGAGCCATCCCTGCCACTCCACGACGCGCTGGTCGCCGGCCACTTCGGGCCCGCCAACGCGGCCGGCGCAGACCCACCCCCGATCGAAGAAGTGCTCTTGTTCCCACCGGAGCACGGACCCGGCGGTGTACGCCTCGGCAGGGAGCGTGCTGCTGCGGCCGAAGTTTTCTAGCGATGGTGCGAGAAGCTCGCGGGCTATAGGCGTCACGTGGACCTCCCTCCGTGTCGGTCCCGAGGTTCGGGTGGATGGCGCTTGCTGCTAGAATGCCTCAATTGTACAGGAAATGCTGGGGAGTCGGGGAAGGAGCGTAATGGTCTCAGACGGTTTGCAATACGACGCTGTGGTGATCGGCGGGGGGCACAACGGGCTCGTGTGCGCGGCGTACCTCGCGCGTGCCGGCATGAAGACGGTCGTGCTGGAGCGGCGCCACCTGCTTGGGGGGGCGGCGGTGACGGAGGAGGTGTGGCCGGGATTCAGGGTCTCGACGGCCTCCTACGTGGTCAGCCTCATGTCGGCGAGGGTCGTACGCGAGCTGGATCTCCCCAGGTACGGCTACCACGTCTACCCGCTCGACCCGGCCTATTTCGCCCCCTTCCCGGACGGCTCGGGCTTTCTGCTCTGGGACGACCCGGCGCGGGCGGCCGGGGAGATCGGGAAGATCAACGCCAGGGATGGCCAGGCTTACCTGGAGTACAACCGCGAACTCGGCGAGCTCGCCGATCTCGTACGACCCCTTCTCTACAGAACGCCGCCGGACCCTGGCGTCCGCTCCCTGACTGACCTGACCGAAGCGTTGTATCTCGGGCGTTACGCCTTCGGCAACCGCAAGAGCATCACGCGTCTCGTTGACCTGATGACGATGAGTTGCGCGGACTTTCTCGACCGCTTCTTCGTGGACGAGCGGATAAAGGGCGCGCTCGCCCCCGGCGGCGTCATCGGCATGTGGGGAGGCCCGATGAGCCCAGGCTCGGCCTACGTGCTCTTGCACCACAGGATGGGTGAGATCGACGGCGTGACCGGCGGCTGGGGTTTCGTGCGCGGCGGGATGGGGGGCGTCTCCGAGGCGATAGCCGCCTCGGCACGGGCCGCAGGGGCAGAGATCCGCACCAACGCCGAGGTCGCCGCCATAGACATCAAGGGAGGCCGGGCTACCGGCGTCACCCTTACGGGGGGTACCCGCATAGAGGCCGGTACGGTCGTCTCGGGAGCCCACCCCCAGACCACGCTGCTTTCGCTTCTCGGCGCGGAGTACCTCCCAGATGAGGTCGTCCGGGAGCTCGAGACCTTCAGGAACCGTAGTCCTTCGGCCAAGGTCAACCTCGCGCTCTCCGAGCTTCCCGACTTTACGGCGATGCCTGGCAAAGAGCCAGGACCGCAGCACTCCGAGATCATGATCAGCCCCTCCCTCGAGTATCTGGAAAGGGCGTGGGACGACGCCAAGTACGGGCGCTTCTCGGAGGGACCCATGATAGATGCGGTGATCCCCACGACCAAAGACCCGACCATCGCCCCCGAGGGCCGTCACATAATGACCTGCTTTGTGCAGTACGCCCCTTACGAGCCTAGAGAGGGAAGTTGGGACGGCGGCGCCAGAGAGGCTCTGGGTGATAGGGTCGTGGATACTATAGGCGAGTACGCCCCGAACTTCAGGGACTCGGTGATCGAACGCCAGGTTTTGACGCCCTACGACCTCGAAGAGCGCTTCGGACTTATCGGGGGCAACATCTTCCAGGGGGAGATGTCGCTGGATCAGCTATTCTCCTTCCGCCCCACCACGGAGCTCGCGGGATACAAGACGCCCGTGGAAGGCCTCTACCTCTGTGGCTCCGGCAGCCACCCCGGCGGAGGGGTCATGGGCATCCCCGGCCTCAACGCCTCGAAGGTGGTAGTCGGGGACTACAAGAGCGCGGAGCGAAAGAGGCGGCTCAAGGAGCGCCTGGCCTCGTATTCGCGCCGCTGAACCGCTATAGTTCATACGTCTCGAAGGGGTATCGAGGGAATGGAGAAAACGAGCATGAACCGGAAGAAGAGCTTGGGAAGGCTTGCGTCGATGGCCGTCGCGCTTGCGGCCATACTGGTGGTCACCGCCTGTGGGGGAGGCGGCTCCGCGGGGGGTGGCAACGGTGGCGGGGGTGGAGACCTACTTCAAGAGGTCAAGGACCGCGGTACGCTCCGGGCCTCGACCGACCCGGCCTACCCGCCACAGTCCTTCGTGACCAACAACGGCGAATTCAAGGGCTTCGACATAGACGTGACAGAGGAGATCGCCAAGCGGATGGGCGTCGACGTCGAGTGGGAAACCCCCTCGTGGGATGTGATCACCGCGGGCAGCTGGAGCGGGCGGTGGGACCTCAGCGTGGGCTCGATGACCGTCACCCCCGAGCGGTCGAAGGTACTCTACTTCACCCCGGCCTACTACTACACGCCGGCCGCCGCGGCCGTGCACGAGGACAACACCGATATCACCAACCTGGACACCGACCTCGACGGCAAGAGGATCGGGGTGTGCAACGCGTGCACCTACGAGTTCTACCTGGACCGCTCGCTCAACATCCCTGGAAACTATGAGTTCGTCGTGGACGACCCGCAGATACAGGCCTACGACACCGACTCGTCGGCCATCCAGGACCTCGCGCTCGGCGACGGCGTCAGGCTGGACGCGGCGATGTCCTCCCTGACCACCCTCCAGGAGGCAGTAGACTCGGGCACCCCCATTAAGATCGTCGGAGAGCCCCTCTACTACGAGCCGCTCGCTGCGGCCATAGACAAGAAAGCCCCTTCCGACCCGCAGCCGTTCGTCGATGAGGTGAGCAAGATCATCAAGGAGATGCACAAAGATGGGACGCTCACCGAGCTCTCGAATAAGTGGTACGGCTACGACCTGTCCAAGAAGCAGGGTGCCTGATCTTCGTCTGAGGCTACCATGTCGACGCTCTCCAATATAAGGGACGTCCTGGAGGCGCGGTCCGCGCGCGTCTCCTTCCGCGTCAAGTTGGCCCTGGTGTGGGTCCTGATCTTCATCGTGCTCGCGGTATTCTTCGCGGCCTTCCAGTTCAACGTGGCGTTCATGTTGGAGTGGCTACCGTACCTCCTCGCCGGCGTGCCGCTCACCATCCTGATCTCCATCCTCAGCATCCTCCTCTCCGTCCCGCTCGCGCTGCTCGGGGCCCTGGGGCGACTCTCCAACAACCCTGTGCTCTACGGGGTGAGCGGCTTCTACGTCTCCTTTATCCGCGGGACGCCCCTGCCCGTGCAGATCTTCTTCATCTACCTCGGCCTCCCGCAGCTGGCCCAGTACGCGCCAGGACCGTTACAGAACGTCTTTATCCTGGGAACGGTGACGTCCGGGGTGCTGGCTTTGGGGATCAACTATGGCGCCTACATGGCGGAGATCTTCCGTGCCGGCATCCAGTCGGTGGGTCACGGGCAGATCGAGGCGGCGCAGGCCCTAGGGATGACGCGGGCGCAGACGATGCGCCGCATCATCCTTCCCCAGGCCGTAAGGGTCGTCATCCCGCCGACGGGCAACGAGTTCATCGCGATGATCAAGGACTCCTCGCTCGTCGGCCTCGTCGGCACCCAGGAGCTCTTCTTCCGCGCCTTGAAGGTCGGACGCCAGTACTTCCAGAACCTGGAGATGCTGGTGGTGGCGATGATCATATATTGGATACTCACCAGCATCTTCTCCTACTTCCAGGGACGACTCGAGAAGAGACTTGAGAGGGGCTACGTAAGGGACGGTGGTCCGCATGGACACTGACGCCCGCCCGGTCGTCGATCTGCGCGAGATCCACAAGTCGTTCGGGGACCACGAGGTGCTCAAGGGCATCGACCTGGGCGTCGCGCCCGGGGAGTGCGTGGTCATCTTCGGACGCTCGGGCTCGGGGAAGAGCACACTACTGCGGTGCATTAACCTCCTGGAGTTACCGACGGCGGGTAGCGTCGAGGTGGACGGTATCCACTACGATGCCGGGCCGAACAACCGCCAGAGGCGAAAGGCGGTGCATGAGATCCGGTTGCTGACCGGAATGGTCTTTCAGGAATTCAACCTGTTCCCGCACCTGAGCGTGATCGAGAACGTCATCGAGGCCCCGACGACGGTCAAGAAGATGCCTCGCCGCGAGGCCGAAGAGCTCGGGATGGGTTTTCTGGAGAAGGTTGGCGTCGCGGAAAAGCGGGACCAGCACCCGATCCAGCTCTCCGGTGGTCAGAAGCAACGGGTCGCCATCGCGCGCGCCCTCACGATGCAACCGAAGGTCATGCTCTTCGACGAGCCGACCTCCGCGCTCGACCCCGAGCTGATCGGGGAGGTCCTGGCGGTGATGAAGGATCTCGCCCTGGAGGGTGGCACGACGATGGTGGTGGTCACCCACGAGATGGGCTTCGCCCGCGAGGTCTCCGACCGTATGGCGTTCATGCACGAGGGCAGCCTCATAGAGGAGGGTCCTCCCGCCGAGCTGGTCGGAGGCGCGAAGGATCCGAGGACAAAACGATTCCTGGAGGCCGTGTTGTAGGGGCGGGTTTCAAACCCGCCCCTACACCAAACCAGCCCCAACGACAAACCCGCCCCTACAATGTCCTGAATCTGCAAGTCTTTCTCGCTTGCTGTTACGTGCCCTTTATAGGTGGGGTCAGGCCTGCGCGGATGGCCTCTCTGCGATAAGCTACGTGCCCCGAGGGAATGAAGGGGTAGGCTCATGAGAGGAGGAATCCGTGGCTGTAGAGACGGAGACTATCAGGAACGTGTGCCTGATCGGGCACCGCGGTAGCGGCAAGACGTCGATAGCCGAGGGTATGATCGGGCTGGCTTCGGGACGAAGCGGACCG
>DATMVF010000108.1:0-8160 GCA_035563475.1 Rubrobacter sp. | reverse complement strand
CCTGGCGATGACGTCGATCGTGTGGCGTCCCTCCCTCAGGAACTCGCTCACGTAGAGGACGCCGGAGAAGCGGGCGGTGAGGCCTGTCTCCTCGGCGAGTTCTCGGCCGGCGCATTCCGGTATAGTCTCGCCCGGCTCGAGCCTGCCTCCAGGGAGCACCCAGTACGGTTCCCTGTCCGGTTTCTGGTGGCGAACCAGGAGCAGCTCTCCCTCCCGCTCCACTACCGCCGCAACCCGGACCCCGAAGTCCATACCGATAACCGCGCGTTCCTTGCCCATGCGGCGAGTATACCCGCGAGGAGACCGGGAAGAGTTATGAGACGTCCGCCGGCTCTTCGTACCGGCGTTGAGATCGGCTGAGGTGCGAGACCTGGGTCTCCAATTCGTCGCAGGCTTCGAGCACCAGGCGCAAACCTTCGTCTTCGGAGAGATGTCCGTCGTAGGCTTCGACGATACCGGCCTCGGTGGTTGGGTAGCTGCCCGTAGCACAGCGGTGGTGAAAGAGGATGGCGAGCCTTTCGTCTTCTACTCCGGCGAACTCCAGGATCGAGTCCAGGTAGGCGGCCACGGTCTCGTCGCCCGCTCCTGTGGTTACCGCCGCGTGGAGCAGCTCCCCGCCGAGATGACCGAAGCCCGGCACCCTTAGCACGTCTCCCGTGACCTCGAAAGCCAGCACCCCGTCGTCTGGCAGTACTTCGAGGTTATCCTGCCTGACGCGGTCCGCGGCGCGGAGGATAATAGCCGCCGTCGCCAGCGTCACCTCGGGGTAGTTGCTGTCCATGCCGCGCAACTCCAGCGTTCCCTGGCGGTTGAGGCGCACGGGATTCCAGGCCGGTCTGAGCAGGTCCCCGCCCGCCTCGGCGAAGCGACGTCTGTGTACGCCGGCCCGGTCCATAGCGCTGAGCCAGGCCTCGTAGCGGTCGAACTGCTGGCGGATCAGATGTTCGGCGTCTTCGGCGTAGGGTAGCAAGGCGCCAACCTGGGGCAGATCCTTATACACTCCTTCCCACCCGAAGATGGCGCTGCCCCTGTAATGGACGGTGCGGACGGCCAGTCCCGTTCTCCGCCCTTCGAAAAACGGGCACGAGCGGGTGAGGGCCACCAGGGCGGGGTCCAAGGCCGTCGCAAGGTTGTAGATGTTCGAAACCTCCTGCCTGGCGGCGGATGACGCGGCGGCGGAGATGCCCGCTTCCTCGTCGATCGTCCCTGCCTGCAACTCCAGATGTAGGTGCGTACCCGCGCATCTGCCGGCATCTTCGAACCTCTCCGGGCCGACCGTATTGACCTGGACCCTGTAGTCCAGCCCATCGCGGACGGAGGGCTCGAGAGGCAAAGGATAGGTGCCGAGCGGGTAGAGCCTGAGTCCCAGAGATCTCGAGGTGCGCAGCGCGATCCGCAGGTTCTGCGCGTACTCGCGCTCGAGGTCATGGAGGGTGTAGACCGGGGGCGTGTTTACCTCCACCAGGCCCAACACGAACTCGGGGGCGAAGCACACGCGACCGCCGGACTCCTTGCGGCAGAGTTCCAGGAACTCGTCGGCCCGCTCCGATGGATGACCGGAATTCTCGACCAGGAAGAATTCCTGCTCGAGCCCGGCCCGTCGATCCAACAACCTATCCCCTTTGATCACCCTATCTCAAAGTCCTATGACGTATTCTCCATCTTCTATGGAACAAACGCTACCCCGGATGGGGAAACCGGCTCTCCCAGGACCGAAATCCGGGCGGCGAGGAAACTTTCGGGCGCTCCAGCATGTAATCTTCGGTGTGGACGAGAAGGAGGCCAGTAGATCTTGCAACCGCAGGACGAGCGTCGCGACGCACAGGAGCAGACCGAGATCAGGGAGCACCTCGCGAACGAGCGGACGCTGCTCTCATGGGTGAGGACCGGGGTCAGCCTGATCTCGATAGGGCTCGTCGTCGAGCGGGCGGGCGCGCTCGTAGATGCCACCATGAAGGTTGGCTCCACAAGCGCCTCGGAGCTCTTCGGACTGGCGCTCGCCTTGCTCGGGGCGCTAACGCTCGTCCTCGGTACCACCCAGTTCCTGGGTAACCGGCGCAGGATCTCGACCGGCGAGTTCGTCCCTTCGGCGGCGGCCTACCTCATAATAGTCGCCGGTAGTCTGGCTTTCGCCGGAGCGTTCGTAATCTACGTGCTGCTAACCTAGTACCCGCCAGGGAACCCGCTGGTCCGGACCCATCCCCCGAAAAGTCCCGAAATCTCTTACCTGAAACCCGATACCTGATCCCTGGTTCCGACCTGGCTCCCCACCCACACGTACCCGTCCGACCAGACCTCGCGCTTCCAGATGGGCACGACCTCTTTTATGCGCTCGATGGCGTAGCGGCTCGCCTCGAACGCCGGACCGCGGCGCGGTGCGGCGACGACTATGGCGACGCTGGCCTCGCCCGGGTCTACCCTGCCCAGACGATGCACTATCGAGACGTGCCCGACATCCCAGCGCCCTTCTATCTCCGCCCCGATCTCCTCCAGCTTCCTATCGGCCATCGGACGGTACGCCTCGTACTCCAGGTACTCGACCGCCGCGCCTTCAGACTCGTCGATCCTCGTCGTGCCTACGAACGTGGCTACGGCGCCGCAGTCGGGCCTCTGGGCGTCCTGGATCAAAGCCCCGACGTCCAGCGGCTCCTCGAGGATGGTGAACATTCAACCGCCCGAGACGGGCGGCAGTACTGCCACCTCGTCGCCGGGCGAGACGCCCGCGTCCCCACGCGCATACTCGCCGTTTACGGCGAAGGCCAGCGTATCGCGCATCGGGACGAGGCCGGGATGCCGCCCGGCGAGTAGAGGCCAGAGCTCCGCGAGGGTTACGCCTTCTTCCACCGGTAACTCCGTCTCGCGGGTCCCTGCCCTGTCGGCCGCAGCGCCGAAGAGTAGCACTCTGATCATGGCCCTATTCTATCCCGCCGGCTCGGGGATGTAATCAGGCCCGACTATGACCTTGAGGGTTTGGGGAAGTACTGAGAACTGGGCCGGCTCGTCGCCGATAACTTCGCCGTCGACGGTAAACTCCAATCCGGGGGGCTGGGTCTCGACCCGGATCTCCTTCGCCCGCACGAATTGCACGCCCTCCTTCTCCAGGTAATCGGACTCCGCCAGGACGGCCGGAGCGAGGTCGAACAGCTCCGCCGCCCCGAGTGTCTCTATGACGACCAAATCGAGGAGACCGTCTTCCGGGTTGGCCTTCGGGGTGGCAGGCCAGCCACCCCCGGTGTAGCGGCAGTTACCCACGGCGATGTTGACCGCTTCCACCTGATGTCCCTCACCATCGAGGTAGAGCGTGAGCTCGTGCACCTCGAAGTTTCTTGCGACCTCCAGCGAAGCCCGCAGGTAGGAGAGTTTGCCCCACCGCTTCTTCAACTCTTCGTTGTTAGCATTGGAGATCTCAGCCCCAAGGCCCCCCGTCGCCACATTGATGAAGAAACGCTCCCCAATGCCTTCCGAACGAACCCTTGCCACATCAAGCCGCCGCTCCCGATTCTGCCGGATGACGTCCTCCGCGAGCTCCGGATCATCCGGGACGGCAAGCGTCGCGGCGAGGTCATTTCCGGTCCCGGCGGGCAGGATGCCCAGGGTGACACCTTCGGGGAAACCGGCCCTGCCAAGGCCGTTCACCACGTCGTTGATCGTGCCGTCCCCCCCGGCGACCATGAGCAGGCCTTCTTGCCAATCCTGCGCCGCTTCTATTGCGTCCTGGGGACCTTTGGTCTCGATCCAGTCGAGATCCAACCCGTCGAGCTTCTCACGGATCTCATCGGGGTCGTAAGCGCCGCCCCCTGAGGTCGGGTTGCAGATTACGCGTGCTTTTGCCTTCTGCATGGCGCGCCCTCTGTAGACTCTACGACCCTCCTAGTCTACCCGGAAAGCGCCTAATAATTGCAGGCCCCTAGGAAGCGCGCCGAACCAGCGGATTGGGCCGCGTTACCTTCTCGACCGGCAGCCAGATCTCGTAGTCATTGTCCAGCTCGATGGCGGCGTTTGCGCCATCACCCGAAACGTAGCGAACCTCGCCGGAACCGAGCGGCGTCTGTACGCGCTCGCCGACGGAGAGCTCCGTAAGGAACGCCTCCCTGAGCGCCGCAACGTAGGCGAGCGCGAGCGTAGTATCGATGTGCGCCCCCTCGTCGCGCCTGTCCGCGACCAGGATGCCGGCGATGCGGTACAGGTTCGCGCGGGAGACCTGGGAGATCAGACAAGCCCGAACAGTCTGCCTTACCAACTGCAGCTCGAACTCCGAATACTCCTCGCCACTCCTCCCCAAAATGTCTATCACCCTCGGGAACGCCCGACGTAACGCCTCCTCGACCGTCAACCCGTTGATGCCGCGCTTGTATACGTGCGGGTCCAAACGCTCTCCCTCCCGCCGCCGCGGGACACTGAGCCAATCCTGCCTGAAGTTGTTCCTCGTATCTGTCATGTCGCAATTATATCTCACTGAAGCTGGTGAGGCAATGGTTAATTACCTGGAAAATCAGCATTTCAGCACGCTCGGCCCTTCGGGCTTCGCTCGTCAGCACTTCAGCATTTCAGCTTTCGCGTGGAGCCCTTGCTGATTGGCTGACGAGACGCAGCCGCCGGGCTGACAAGCGGAGGCGAAGCCGAAGCGTGCTGAAATGCTGACTAGCTCAAACGTTGCGCTAAACTGTAGAGAGTTCTCTGGAAGGAGTGACAGGTGAACCCCGAGGAGTTTCTTCAGCGGCTAAAACGTGAGGTCATCGGGCATCCTGCGCTAACGCACCCTTTCCTGGAGCGGTTCGGGGAGGGGGATGCGGATGCGGAGGGGATAAGGACTTTTGCGATCCAGTACTACAGGCACGTGAGGGTGAGCCGGTTGTACCTGGCCGCTCTTATCTCTGGGTGTCGCGACGACGAGAAGCTCCAGCTCGCGCTCGCCGAGGTCCTCTTCGACGAGTACGGACACCTCGACCCCGCGGAGACGCATCCGGCCCTGTACAGGCGTTTCCTGGGGGCGCTTGGCATCGGCGAGGAGGAGTGGGAGGAGCCTCCGACGCTGCCCGAGATAGAGATGTACATTACTACCCACTACGCGCTCTCGGGCCATCCGGATTTCAGGCTCGGGCTAGGGGCCCTCGGGCCGGCCAGCGAGTGGCCCGTGCCCCCGATCTACGCCCGCCTCTCCGACGGCCTCAGGAAGGCCGCCGGCTTGCCCGATGAGGCGCTGGAGATCTTCACCAGCCACGTCACGATGGACGTGACGCATGCCCGCATCATGATGGATGCCATCGCCCCCTACGCAGGGGACGAGGAAGGCCAACGAAGAGTCCGTGAGGGCGCCATGCGCTCGCTCGATGCCCGCTCCGTCATGCTCGGCGGTCTCTACAGGGCCGTCTACAGGGAACCCGTCCCCGTCTTCGACGCTCCGCCCGTCCGGCTTACGGGGGGCTGAGATAGCCTCGGGAGGTCCCGACACGACGCGCTGGTACGGGGAGGACATCGCGTACATACACGACGTCGGCCATGCCGAGTTCGTCCTCGGAGCGGCGCCGGGCATCATGGAGATCCTGGATCGCAACGGGATATTCGGCGGCCTCGTTGTCGACCTCGGTTGCGGCAGCGGTCAGTGGGCGCGGAAGCTCGTGGACACAGGATACAGGGTCCTCGGGATCGACATCTCCGAGGCCATGATAGAGCTTTCGCGCACCAAGGTTCCGGAGGCCGAGTTCAGGCTTGGATCTCTGTTCGAGGTCGAGATCCCACGCTGTCAGGCCGTCACGGCCACAAGCGAGGTCCTCAACTACCTTTTCGACGCGGAGAACGAGGAACGGGGGCTTGGCCGCCTTTTCCGGCGCGTTCACGACGCGCTCGTCCCCGGCGGCGTCTTCGTCTTCGACGTGCTGGGTCCGGGCCAGGTGCCGCCCGGCGCCACAACGAAAGGTTTTAGCGTTGGAGAGGATTGGGCAGTACTCTCCGAGCTCGAGGAGGACGCTGAGCGGGGTACGATGGAGCGCCGCATCGTGAGCTTCCGGAAGGTGGGAGGGTACTACAGGCGGGATGACGAAGTGCATCGCGTGCGCCTCTACGACCCGGCGGAGCTGACCGCAGAGCTCGAACGGGCTGGCTTCCGGGTCCGGAAGATAAGATCTTATGGCGACTTCCCGCTGTCAGAGGGCCACTCCGCCTTCGTCGCGCGCAAACCGGTATGAGGCAGCAGGAATAGGGCGGCGCCGAGCGGGTATAAATACGCGCATGCCTGAGCTGCCAGAGGTCGAGACCATAAAGGAGGACCTGCGGGAGCTGGTCGTCGGCTCAGAGATAGAGCGGGCCGAAGTTCTCGCTCCCTCGCTCGTGGAGCAGCCTTCGGCGGAAGCGTTCGCAAGGCGGCTCGAAGGCGTCAGCATCACAGGGGTGCGACGCCGGGCCAAGCACCTCATCGTGGAGCTTGGCTCCGGAGACTCGTTGGTGTTTCAGCTCAAGATCGGGGGCCAGCTCCTGCTCGTGCCGCCGGTCGAGGAGCCGGAGACAGCGCTCATGCTCGTCCTCGATCTCGACGGCGACAGGAGGCTCTTCCTGCGCGACGAGACGGGCTTTACGCGGGCGCGCTTGCTCGACTCAGACGAACTAGAGGAGCGGCTCGCCTCGCTCGGACCAGAACCCTTGGAGGAAGAGTTCGACACGGGATATCTGCAACGGACCGTCGGTTCGCGGAGGGCCCAGATAAAACCCCTGCTCCTGGATCAGAAAGTCGTCTCCGGCATAGGGAACATCTACGCCGATGAGATACTGTACGATGCAAGGCTGCATCCGAGGCGCAAGGCGAACACGCTCTCGGCGGACGAATGGGAGGCGCTGTATACGGCGATAAGATCCAACCTGGCGGCCGGCATCGAGCATCGAGGGACCACGGTGCGGCTCTACAAGGACGTCTTGGACCGGCCAGGTGAGCATCAGAACTACTTGCGGGTCTTCGAGAAGCATGGACAGCCCTGCCCAGGGTGTGAAGGAGAGGTAGTTAGGGAAAAGGTAAGCGGGCGGCCGTCGCACTTCTGTCCCGCCTGCCAGCAGGAGGATGGTTCGGGCGAGGATGGGCAGTTAGAATTGCAATGAAAGGCATCAGGCTTCAGGCTACAGGTGTCAGGAAGGAGTTATCGTCTGGCAGGCGTGGTGGCGCGGCGCCAGAATGTCCTGAAACCTGATGCCTGATGCCTGAAACCTACAACAGAAAGGAGCCAAGGGTGGCTGAGCAGTTCGACCTAGTTGTAATCGGTGGCGGAAACGCGGGATACATACCGGCGATCCGGGCCAGCCAGCTGGGGATGAGCGTGGCCCTCATCGAGAAGCGGGAGGGCGGGCATCTCGGAGGCACTTGCCTGAACGTGGGGTGCATCCCGACCAAAGCATTGCTCCAGACGGCCCATCTCTTGCACGACGCCAGAAACGGAGAAGACTTCGGGGTCAAGGTCGGCGAAGTAGAGTTCGACTACCCGCAGGCTGCCAAGCGCCGCGAACAGGTAGTCAACCAGCTGAGGCGCGGCGTACAGGGCCTGATGAAGAAGAACAAGGTCACCGTCTACAACGGCGTAGGCAGCTTCGTCGAACCCAAGAAGATAAAGGTAGAGACCGAAGACGGCGATGAGGAACTCGAAGCGGGGAACGTCCTGATCTCCACCGGCTCGGCCGTCAACACCCTGCCCGGCCTGGAGTTCGACGGCGAGAAGATCATCTCCTCAGACGACATCGTCACCAACGACGAGGACTACCCGGAGTCTGTTGTCATCCTCGGCTCTGGCGCCGTCGGCGTCGAGTTTGCGAGCATGTACAGCGACTTCGGCGCCGAGGTGACCATCGTGGAGATCCTGGACCGCCTCGTGCCGCTGGAGGACCCGGAGATCTCCGAAGCGCTCAGGAAGGAGTTCGAGGGCCGCGGTATCACGGTCCTCACGAGCACCAAGGCAGATCCCGAGAGCCTGGAGAAGACCGACAGCGGCATCAAGATCACCGTGGCGGACGCAGAATCTGGTGAGCAGGAGGAGACGGAAGGCGAGGGCGGTGGATACGGCGGAGAAGACCCGCCCACCGGCGAGGCCAGCGATGCTGACGGCGACACCCTGGAGGCCGAGGCGTTGCTCGTCGCCGTCGGGCGGAAGACCGTAACCGAGGACCTCAACCTCGACGCGACCA
>DATMVF010000107.1:0-16737 GCA_035563475.1 Rubrobacter sp. | reverse complement strand
GAAGTAGTTGTCCCTGAAGTAGAAGTGGGCCGAGTGCTCCCCGCCGAAAGCGGCGTCGTGCTTTCGCATCTGCGGCTTGATGATGGAATGGCCCGCCTTGGTCCTTATGGCCTTCCCTCCTTCGCGCTCGACTAGTTCGGGGAAGGCTTTCGAGCAGACCGCGCTGTAGAGTATGGTCGCCCCCGGCTCCTTCTCCAGCACGTTCTTCGCTATGAGGGCGGCGGCCAGGTCGCCCGAGATGGTCGTGCCCTTCTCATCGATAATGAAGCACCGGTCGGCGTCGCCGTCGAAGGATACCCCGAAGTCGGCGCCCTCCGCGACCACGCGCTCCTGGAGTTCCCTGACGTTCTCGGGTTCGATCGGGTTCGGTGGATGGTTGGGGAAGGAGCCGTCGAGCTCGAAGTACATCGGCACGTACTCGAAAGGGAGGTGCTCGAAGATGGGTGGGACCATCTTGCCTGCCATGCCGTTTCCCGCGTCGATCACGATCTTCAGCGGCCTCAGCCCCTCCGTCTGTATAAAGCCCAGGCAATGTTTCGCGTAGTCTTCCGTGATATCGGTCTCCTCCACGGAACCGGGGTATCGGGCGGGGCCTGGCAGATCCCCGGAGACGATGAGGTCGAGGATCTGGCCTAGCCCCGCGTCCCCCGAGAGGGCGATCGCTTCCTCCCTGCAGAGCTTGAAGCCGTTGTAGTCTTTGGGGTTGTGCGAGGCCGTTACCATGGCCCCGCCGGGCTCTTCGAGGTGCCCTACGGCGAAGTAGAGCGCATCGGTCGAGACCAGCCCGAGGTCGAGGACGTCCGCGCCAGCCTGGGTAACCCCCTGTATAAAGGCGTTCTCCAGCGCCTCGCCCGAGATGCGCATGTCGCGGGCCACGATGACCCTGGAGCCAGCGAGGTCCAGGTGCTTTACGAAGGCACGGCCGATGTCTTCCGCCACGTTCTCATCCAGGCTCTCGGGATAGACGCCACGGATGTCGTAGGCCTTGAATATCGACTCGTCGAGCATCTCCTACCTCCGGACTCCTCCCGGTCTGTGTGAGACCTGTGGTTTGACCTGTGAATTTCTCCGTCCGGTACAATAACGGGTTATGGTCCATCCTGCAGACCGGTTCACAGCCTACCCGGATTAGGCGCGCGTTGGGCAGGTTCGCAGCCCTGTTTTACGGTTCTCTCGCCCTCGTCGCCGCCTTGTGGTGCGGCCTCAGGGGCTTCGACGTGCGGCTTGTCGGCGAGAGTTTGGGGGCAAGCGTGCTACTCGGCGTCGTTACGGCCGCCTGCACGGTCTCCCTGGGCCTCCTTGCCTACCGCTTTCTACCCGCCTTGCGGGAGATCTCCGAAGAGCTAGCCCCGCGCCTGGTCGACGGCGCCGCCTCGACGAGCCTCGTGCTGGTCGCGATCTTCTCCGGGGTGGGTGAGGAAGCGTTTTTCCGGGGCGCGCTGCAGCAGGAGTTCGGCCTGGTGATCGCCTCCGTGTTGTTCGGCCTGGCCCACATCGGCCCCGACCGGCGTTATCTCGTATGGACGGCGTGGGCCGTGCTGGCCGGCTTCGTTTTCGGTCTTCTCTACGAGTTCAGTGGCGGTCTGCTCGCCCCCATCCTCGCCCACAGCGGGCACAATGCAGCGACGCTCCTGCTCTGGAAACGCTCCCGTAGGGGCCAGAAGAAGGCCGGTGGTCCCTGAACAAGCTCCCAAGCACAACCACGGCCAAGAAAGGAGACCGTGTCGGTCCTGCGCTGGCCGCAGTCTGCCTCGGGATCCTGTTGCTCGCTGCAGTCGTATCCCTCTGGCCGGTGAACTTCTCGCCGGGAGAAGAGTTGATCTCACCCGGGGCCAGGGACATCGCGGTGAGCCAGGAGGACAGAGTGTACCCGACCTCGGACAGGCTGCGTTTCGGCGGGGGGGCCGAGGAAGTTTACGTCTATCTTAGGGTGGAGGACTTCGCCGCCTACGAGGACCTCGAGGCGAGAGTCGGGCGGACGTCGAGGGTCTCCGCCCTTGGCCGTCTATTCGGCGGCGGAGGCGAGCTCGTTGTCTCCAAAGAAGGCGAGGAGCGACTCAGCGTGACATACGGCAGGGCCTCCGGCGTGGTAAAGTTCGCCGTCCGCTCTGGATCGGGACGGCGGCTGCCTTCCGGCGATTACACGGTGGCGGTCTACACCGTATCAGGGGAGAACGGCGGGAATAGCGTGGTGGCCAGAAAATACTTCGTGGTCGGCGCCCGGCGCGGCTAATAGTCGTCCGCTTTTGGGATACAATTGATTGCGACCGAGACGTCGGTCCGCGCGACCGCGTAGGGAGGGAACCATAGCGCGCATCACCGAAACGGCCATCAACGTGTTGAGCCTACTGGTCGTCGGCGTGGGAGTAGTGGTGACCGCGAGCTTCTTCGTCGGATCCCCGCAACACGACGCCGAGGCCGAAGTCGCGGTCGCCGAGAAGGTCAGCACGGCTTCCCGACAGCCCAGACTCCCCGTGGCCGCAGGCAAGATCGACAAGGCCATCGAGAGGCAGAAAAGGGAGACGCAGAGGAAGGACCCAGACGGGACGGCGGCCAGGAAGAGAGCCGTCGACCAGGGGCCGGAGAGCAGGATGCTGCGGATGACGATCCCCGAGTTGGCCCAGATACGCAACGACACCGTACCCTACACCGTAAGCGACGACAAGAAGGCGTTCCGCAAACACGCCGCCGTGCACCTCCGCGGGACGGGCAACCCTTGGGACAGGCAGGCGAACGTCTACATCGCCGGCCACCGGCTCGGTTTCCCCGGAACCGACAGCTGGCTGTCGTTCTGGGATTTGAACACGCTCGAGAATGGGGACAAGGTCTTTATCATCGACGCGGCGGGCAAGCGTTACGTCTACAAGGTGTTCAGGACCTTTGTCGTCGACCCCGATGACGTGTCGGTGACGAGGCCGCTAAAGGGCAGGAACATAGTCTCGCTACAGACGTGTACGCTTCCGGATTACTCCAGGCGTTTGATCGTCCAGGCCGAAAAGGTCGCCGAGCGGTAGTGCTCGTCGCGTAAGGGGGGTAGAGGTTGCTCCGGTTGCCGGTGAGAGAGAAGAAGCAGGCGAACTCCGCGAAAAAGCGTGTGGAGTCTCCGCCGATGACCAAGGGCAACATGCAGGTGCGGGTAGTGACTCTGGCGGCTCTGATCGCCGCGGTCTTCCTCATCCTTGGCGCCAGGTTGTGGTACCTGCAGGTCCTCACGGGCCAGGACTACACCCTCGCCGCGAGGGCGACGCAACACACCAACATCAAGATCCCCGCCCAGCGGGGTGTGGTCTACGACCGCGACGGCAAGATCCTCGCCAACAACGTCCCGGGGCTGAACGTTACCGTCATACCGGATGAAATCTCCAGGGACAAAGTGCGGGAACTGGCGACGGTCGTCGGCGCCGACACGGAGGCGGTCTTGGGCCGCTACGACGCGGCGATGGAGACCGGAAGCCAGTACAGTCCCATCCTCGTAAAGGAGAACGCGGGCCGCGACGCGGTGACGTACGTGAGCGAGCGCGCCGGGGAGTTCACGGGGGTCGCCGTGAACGACGACTGGGTCCGCAGTTACCCCGAGGGCAGGCTGGCCGCGCACATCCTCGGGTACACCGGCGCCGTCAACCACGATGAGCTCAAGCAGGAACCTTTCAAAGGCCTGCCCGCCGATTCCATCGTCGGCAAGAGTGGTGTCGAGCTCTCCTACGAGGAGGCGCTGCGCGGCAAAGCAGGGCAGAGAACCTACAACGTAGACGCCCTGGGGCGCATAGTGCCCGAAGGGAGCAGGGTCGATTCCATGGGCAGGTTTGTGGACGAAAACGGTAACCCCATAAACGTGAACCCAAGCCTGGAGTTACCCGACCACGTCACGGAGCCCGAACCTGGCAACAACCTCACCCTGACTATCGACATCGACTTGCAGAGGGTCGTCGAGAAAGAGCTCGACGCGGCCCTGGAGCGCACCTGGGACGCGGGCTACGACGGCAGGGGCGGGGCTGTCGTAGCCATGAACCCCGAGAACGGGGAGATCCTGGCGATGGCCAGTCGTCCCGACTTCGACCCGCAGCTGTTCGTCGGGGGCATCTCCGGCGACAGGGAACTCGCCGCCTACAACTACCTCGCGTCCGACCGGTCGAACGATCCGTTCCTCAACCGCGCGATCGTCGGCGGGCAGCCGGGCGCCTCGACGTTCAAGATCTTCACGGGGATGGCCGGCCTGGCCGCCGGCGTCATAGATGCCTACACGATCGTCAACGATACGGCCGCCATGAGCGGGACGGGCTGCTGGATGCCGTCGAGCGTCTCGGCGAGCCCGTGCTACAGGAGCTGGCGGCAGAACAGCCCCAACTACCACTTCCTCGGCGACCATGGCCCCCAGAACATCTCCGAGGCCATCGCCGACTCCAACGATATCTTCTTCTACCAGGTCGCCGACTGGATCTGGAACCAGACTAGGGACAAGGACTGGCTACCACACTACTACGAGCGGTGGGGGTTCGGTAGGCTCACCGGCATCGACATCAGCGGCGAGACCGAAGGTCGCATCCCCACCGAGCAGGGAGAGAGGGAACTGCACAAGGCGTTGCACGGTTCGACAGAAGGGGCCTACTGGAGCGTGGGGGACTGGGTGAACCTCGCCATCGGCCAGGGCGACTTGCTCGTCTCCCCGATCCAGATGGCCCGGGCATACTCCGCCCTCTACAACGGCGGCACGCTCGTCACCCCGCACGTCGGCAAGGAGATCACCGACCAGAACGGGAACGTGGTGGAGACGTTCTCCCCCAAGCCCGCCGGACGGGTAGACACGAACCAGTACCAGATCGACCTCGTGATACGGGGCCTTAGGGGCGTCACGGAGGAGGACGGCACCGCGGGACCGGTCTTCGTGGACTCGACCCTCCCGTTCGCCGGGAAGAGCGGCACGGGCGAGCTGCCGGCCGGGAAGGACTACGTGAACTGGTTCGCCGGCTGGGTCGAGGGTCGAGAGGAGCAGCCGCTGGTCGTCGTCACGATGATCGAGGGCGGCGGTACTTTCGAGGAGGGCTCGGAGATGACGGCCGGGCCGGTCGTGCGACACATACTCGAAGCCTACTACGGCGTCGAGCAGTCGCCCAAGGACCCCTACCGGACGGACAGCCCCCCGCGGGACCACGCTTCCACGGAGAGCGAATCGGCCCCGGTAGAGTAGCGTGAACCTTCTCTCGCTGCCGAGCCCGCCTTCCCCCTTAATCTTCGAGGTAGGGCCCTTCGCCCTCCGCTACTACGGGCTGTGTATAGCCCTCGGTATCATCGTCGCGACCTGGCTCACGGGGAGGGAGCTGGAACGCAAGGGCTACGACAGCGCCCTTGCCCTCGACTCGCTGTTCTTTATCGTGCCCCTCGGCTTTATCGGGGCCAGGGCCTATCACGTCCTTACCGACTACGGGCTCTACGCGGGCGACCCTTTCCCCGGCGTCTTCGAGGTCTGGAACGGGGGCCTGGGGATCTACGGCGGCGTCGTCGGAGGGTTCGTGGGGCTCTTGATCTTCTCCCGGATCAGGGGCATAAGCCCGTGGGCGTTCGCCGACGCCGTCGCACCCGGATTGGTCCTCGCCCAGGCGATCGGGCGCTGGGGCAACTACTTCAACCAGGAACTCTTCGGACGGCCTTCGGATCTACCCTGGGCCATCAGGATAGCGCCGGAGAACAGACCCGTCGGATACTCAGACGCCGCGGCCTTCCACCCGACCTTCCTCTACGAGTCGATCTGGGACGTCGTCGTCTGCCTGATACTCTTGTGGGTGGCCCGCCGTTTCGCTGACCGACTGAAAAACGGCGACGTCTTCTTGCTCTACGTGAGCCTCTACTCATTCGGCCGCTTCTTTGTGGAGGCCCTCCGCGTCGACCCGGCTTTCCTCATCGGCGGGACCATCCGCGGCAACCTCTTCGTTAGCAGCCTCCTGGCTTTGGGCTTCGCCATGATCCTGCTCCTGAGGCACTCGGGTTCCAGGCGCAAACGTCCCGAGTCAAGCTAGGTAGGGACTACTACTCTTGCTTGGCCTCTCGCTTCTCGTACATGGCGTTGACCTTCGAGTACCACGCGAGCACCTGCAGACGTTTGTCTTTCAACTCCTTACGGCTCAGCTCACCCACGATGTTCTTCCTCTCCAGGGGATCTGACGCCAGATCGTAGACCTCCTCAGGCTGGTTGCCGAAGAAGTAGATGTACTTCTTCGTGCCCTTGATGCTGGCGAGGCACCTGTACTCGTCGAAGCAAGAAAAGTACAGCGTGCGGTTCCCCTCTGGCGCACCAAGGAGGGATCTACCCGGGTATTGGCCGCCTGTGACCTTGTAGCCGAGCATGTCGAACAGAGTGGGGAGGACGTCTAGCTGGTTCGAGAGGGTCTCGACGCGTTCGCCTCCCGCAAAGCGTCCAGGAGCGTGGATGATGAAGGGTACCTTGAGCCCCTCCTGGTAGATGGTGTTGTCGTGCTGGTAGAGGTCGTGCTCCCCGAATCCCTCCCCGTGGTCGCCGTAGATCACGAAGATCGTATCGTCGTACAGCCCCAGCTCCTTGTACTGATTCATCACGTTCCTCACGAAGAAGTCGAGGTAACGCATCTCGTTCTGGTAGTGGTCGAGCCCGGGGAGGTTCGAGTAATCCTTCAACCCGTAGCGGTCTATGGGCCGGTAGTCGTGGTGTCCCGTGACCCCGAGGTAGGTGGCAACGAAGGGTTCGTCATTGTGCTGCTCCAACCACTCTCTGCTCGGCCGGAGCATGATGTTGTCCTCATAGCCGAAGTAGTTGGACTTCTGGAAGCCCGCCGTCTCCATCGTCTCGACGGGTAGGAAGTCCTCGTAGCCGAAGTTCTCGACGAGGTCCCTGCGGTCTTCGAAGTGCTCGGTCGCCGAGGAGAACCACACGGAATTATATCCCTGCTCCTTCAAGAGTTCGGGCAGGCACCGGGCCGGCACGCCGCCGGGCTCGACCTCGGTGATCTCGCGCACCAGGTGCGCATCTATGCCACAGTTTACAGAGGTAACGGCCTTGGAGGTGTGGGGGACGATCGTGTAGGCACGCTCGGCCAGAAGGCTTTTTTTGGCCAGCGTGTCGAGGTAGGGCGTCGTGTCCAGGTCCTCATTGTAGGGCGTCATGGAGCGTGCCCTGGCAGACTCGAGGTGGATCAGGACGACGTTCTTCTTCTCGGTCTCGGAGGTCTTTTGCAGGCGGGTATCCACGGGAGGCTCCATCGAAGCAGCGTTCGAGACGAGGGCTCTGATCCGCGCGTGCTCCACCTCCGACATGACGATATTGACCACGGCGTCCCTGGAGAACGCTTTTCCGGCCACCCCGGCACCGACCGGCAGCGAGAGAAAGATGAACCCTATCGACATAGTGAATGCCCCGAGGGCGAACAGCCTGGATGTGGACGGAGAACCGAAGGAATCAGGCTCCCCAGGCTTTCCACAGACGAGCGTCGCTATTATCCAGGGACCAAGCACTATATAGCCGAGGATGACCAGAACCCACGCCCAGATAGCCAGCGAAGTCACGCTGCCGATGACGTCTGTGATCTCGCCCAGCGAGCCGAGCGAGTACGTGATGACGCTGAGGCTGAGCGTCGAGCCGGTCTCCTGAAAGTACCCGTGGGCCGAGGTCGTCGTCGCAATGACGGCTATCGTGACCGTATGGAAGAGGACCACCACAGGCCAGCGGAGACGACTCCGCCGCGTCAGGGCGAATAGCCCTACCCAGAGAAACACATACCCCAGGTTAAAGAGCAAATCCGAACGGATCAAAGCGAAGGCGGCGAATCCCCCGGGAAGTTCCTCTTGAGAATCTATCCGGAGCCCCTTCAACACCAGATTGTAGACCACGAAGGGAACCAGAAGCCCGGAAAGGTAGACCCAGTCGCGACCGCTCAGAATCGAGCGGAAGCGGGCAAATAGCGTCAGCTGTTTGTGATGTCCTGAAGCCACGAGTTCGAGAGAGTTTACAAAGATTTCGCAGAACGTGACGGCCATCCCGCAATTTCTCCCATAGGACCGTTTTGACACGCGAGATCCCCTCTGCCATCTTGTGATAGGGTGGCGGCTGTGAATGCGATCTTGATGGCTTCGCTGGCCGCGGTGGGCTTTTCGGCGGCGAGTCTTCTCGCCCTACTCGGGGGAGAGTTGGGGGTCAGGGGCCGGTCTTACGCCGCCGCTTTCGCCGCGGGGATACTACTCGCGCTCGCGTTCGTCGACCTCTTCCCCGAGAGCCTGGAACTCGGTGGAGAGGCCGCGGTCGCCGGGTTCGTCGGAGGGTTCGCCCTCCTGTTCGTGACCGAGGCGTTCACCAGGGCCCACACGCACCACCTGCCCGACGAGCACGTCCACAAACACGCGCTCGGGCCTTTCGTCCTGGGGTTGGCCGTCCACAACGTCGCCGACGGATTCGTTCTGGGCGTAGGCGCCAAGGCCGGGGCCGTCACCTCCTGGCTCGTAGGGCTCGGGGTTCTGGTTCACCAGATACCCGTCGGGATCTCCCTGGCCGCCGTCCTGATCGCGGCTCGCGTCGGAAGGGCGGGGGTCATGAGAGTGGCGGTCTTACTCGGGCTGGCGATCCCGGCCGCCGCGGCGTTGACGGTGGCCTTCCCCGCGCCAGGGGAAGGCGCTCTCGGTCTTCTGAGCGGGGTTGCGGGCGGGGTGCTCGCATACATCGGCGCCGCACACCTCCTCCCCGAGGCCCAGGCCGAGGATACGAACAGGTTGGCCGGTATCGTGTTCGTGGTGACGCTCATCGTCGTCTCCGTAGGATTGATAGCAATTCAGCACGGGTAGAGTGGGCGGTTCGTGAACCGTCCTCGATCCTGCGGATTGCCGCATTTTACGCGAAGACGAGCAACCAAACGGCCAACAAGACTATCTCCGCGCCGAACAGGATGACGGTCGGTGTCGCGGCGCGGAGTGGTTTGCCGGAGTAGACGGTGGGAGCTGTGAGCCATCCGAATGCGGCCCCACCGAGGAGGCCGCCGATATGCGCCGTGTTGCTGATATTGGGTACGGAGAATCCGATGTAGAGGTTCAGGGCGGTCAGGATCAGGAGCTGGCGGATCAGGGGATTCTGCCAGGAAAAGGTGCCGCGGCGCACGGAGTAACCGAACACGCCCCCGAGGAGACCGAAGATCGCGCCGGAAGCCCCTACGGCGGGCACCTCGAAGGCGCCGAAGTAGAGGTAGGCGATGCCCCCGGCGAGCCCACTGCACAGGTAGAGCGCGAGGAAACGGCTCTTTCCGAATGCTTGTTCGACGAACGAGCCGAGAAAGTATAGAGAGAGCATGTTCAGCGCCAGGTGAATGAATCCCGAGTGCAGGAACATGCTCGACAGCAAGAGCCACACCTGGCCACCGGCGACGGCGGCGGGCACGAGGGCGCCCCGCGCGAGCACCTCGGGGGGCTGTGTAACCAGCCCGACGTTAAGCGGGTAACCGTAGCCCTGGCCCGCGATCGCGACGGCGGCGTACACGGTCACACAGGCGGCTATGAGGCCGAAAGTCACCGGTAGGCGGGAGAGGGTGTTCAATGTGGGGGTACTTGCGTCCGCTCTAGCGGCGTTTGATCTCGCGCACAGCGTCCCCGACCTGTACCTGTGAGAGGTCCTGCAGGGGGCCGCCGAGCATCGACTCGAGGTCGGGGTCGTCGCCAGAGGTAGCGCCGAAGCCGCGGATCTGGACGCCTTCGCCGAACATCTGCCCGAACATACGCTGCAGGTTCTCCTGCATCTCCCCGATGTTGACGGCCCCGAACGGCGTATCCTGCGCGTTCTGCAGACGGGCGACGGCGAGCCTGTCCTTGACCTCCGTAACCTCGGCCTTCGCCTTTACGTCCTCGACGGTGCCGAGCGTCTCGCCCGTATCAGGGTCCCAGACCTCCTCGCCCTCGGGTGCGAATATCTCGAAGAGCATGCCCTGCCGGACGCCCTCGCCCCTTCCGCGGTTTATGACGATCTCGTTGTTTCCCAGAATCTTCGCTACCTTGCCTTCGACCGCCATGCGGTTGGCTCCTTCCGATCATCTCGATGGTCTCGGGAGATTATATCTCTCCTGGTGAGTACCGCCGCAGGGCGGTAGAATCCCCGCCATGCCAGAGAGGACCAACAGAATCGGGCGACACCTTCCGACCTCCGGCGGACTCGCCAAGACCCTTTGGGCCGCGCGCAAGCTCGGGTGCGAGACCATCCAGATCTTCGTCTCCAACCCGCAGGCCTGGGCCGACCCCAGGCGACGCCAGGACGCGGAAACCTTCGTCGAAGGAAGCCTGGAGATGGGTATCTCGCCGGTCGTCGCACACGCGAAGTACCTGATAAACCTTGCCTCCACGAGTGAGGAGCAGCGGGAATACTCGGTGCGGGCCCTGGCCAGCGAGCTGTCCGCCGCGGGCGCGCTGGGTGTCGACCTGGTCGTCGTGCATGCTGGCAGCCACGGGGGAGCCGGCGAGGAGAAGGGCATGGAGCGGCTCGTGGATGGCCTGGGGCGCGCGAGGGAACGGGCGGCAAGTCTCGACGGAGGCGCAGGAGTCGTGGCCGAACCCGTGGTCGAAAATTCCGTCGGGGCCGGTACCCAGCTCTGCTCTACGTTCGAAGAACTCCGGGAGGTCGCGCGGCGCGGCGGGGTGAGGGTCTGTGTGGACACGGCGCACGCTTTCGTTGCCGGCTACGACCTGTCGGCGGAGAGTGGAGGGCGAGACGTCGCGGAGGAGCTCGTGGACGCCCTGGGAGACTCGGTCGCGCTGGTTCACCTAAACGACGCCAAGAACGAACTCGGTAGCCACCGCGACGGGCATCGCAAGGTGGGTGAGGGACGCATACCACTCGACGCCTGGCCGGGGTTTTTCGACGGTCTGCCGGGCGTGCCCGTGGTCATGGAGACGCCCTACGGGACCCCCGAGGCTGACTCCGAAGAGGTGCTCCTGGTCAAGAAGTTGGCGGGCGGGTTGCGCAAAGCGCCGGTTGGAAGATAGAATCAAGGGCGTGAAGACCTTGGAGATGAGTCCGGAGCGACACGCGGGAGACCTTCTCTCGACGATCGGCGAGACCCTGCGGGCGGAACGCAACGAGCGGGGGCTGACTCTAAAGCAGGTCGCCGAAGGAGCGCATGTCTCGGTCTCGTACCTCGCCGAGATAGAACGCGGCGAGAAGGACCCCTCTTCGAGGGTACTGGAGAGCATCGCCAGTGGATTGGACGTCGAGGTCAGCGAGCTGCTCGTCCGTATCGCTTCGGCGCTCGAACCCGCGCCGGTAGTTCCCGTCAGCGACTCTCTGGCGGCCTAGACTCCCAAGAAACCGACGTTGCGCTTCGCCTTGAAGCAGATCACGCCCAGCGACGCACGAACCATCTCGTGCTGGCGCTACGAAGAACCCTACTCGATCTACGACGGGGATCCCACCTCCGTGGATGCGATCCTGCAACCACGCTCGTCCTACCACTCGGTTCACGACGAAAGCGGAGATCTGGCGGGATACTTCTGTTTCGGCGAGGACGCGCAGGTCGCCTCCGGAAAACGGCTCGGCCTCGTAGAGACCGAGCCCGCGCTCGATGTGGGGCTAGGTATGAGACCGGATCTCACGGGTAGGGCCTCGGAGAAGGGTTCGTACACGCCGGCCTCCGCTTCGCCCGGGAGACCTACTCACCCCCGGCGTTCCGCCTCACCGTGGTCGCCTTCAACCACCGCGCCATCAGCGTCTATGTAAGGGCCGGATTCGAGACCGTAGAGAGATTCGGCTCTGATACGCGGGGCGCCGAGAGGGAATGGCTGCTGATGAGACGCTGGGCTTAGGCCCAACCGCTGTTCTCTACCAGCCGAAGAAGTATACGGCCAGGATGCCGAGGGTGTTGTAGCCAGCATGCGCCAGGAAACTCGCCGTGGTGTTGACATGGCGGCGGAGGAGACCGAGCCCGATAGAGAGCACGAAGATGTAGCCGAGCAGCAGCGAGGGACCGTACTGGACGTGCATGGAGGCGAAAAGGACGGAAGTCACCGGTATCCCCAAGACCGGCTGCACGGCGCCGCGAAAGAGCGTCTCCTCTCCGAGTCCTGCGCCAACCCCGATCAGCAAGGCGAAGAGCACCGCCGCGGCCAGGCTCAAACCTTTCGGGTCGAAGAGCCTCTGAGAGACCTCACCGACCCTGCGATAGAGATCGGGCTGCAACTGCGAGAACAGGGCGTCGGAAGCCACCGAGAGCGCGAACGCGCCCGCGATAAACAGCACGACGATACCTATTTGTTTGAGGGAGATGGGGCCGTAGCCGAGTCGGGCGAGCGTCTCGCGCGGTCCGCGGCGGATGCCGGCGCCGACCCCCAGAAGCGCGATGACGACGAAGGGTAACTGGCTCGCCAGTATGGCGACCGGTGGGATCCTGCCTCCGGTCCCCAAAGAGAAGGCGTCGACCTGATCCAACTGCTCGAACCCGAGCACGCCTACCACATTGTTGGCAAGCAACACAGTGGCGAACAGCCAGAGGGCGAGAAAGATCGGCGGGTCCGTCCAGAACTCCCCGTTCGGCCTGCCGCGAACGATCTTCAGCAGCGTTGGGACGCAGAGTGCAAGCCCGATCAAACCCGACAGCGTAACGGGTACCGCCGTGACCGCCAACAACGGTTGCGGATAGGCATCCGGGGGCATCTGGCCCGAGACCCATATTATGCCGAGCAAGGCACCGGTGGCGAAGAGCAGGAGCGAGAGAAACACCAGCACGATCAACAGCGATATCTCGGCCCTCCTGCTCTTCCTCGACCATTGAGAGAGGAGCGCGAGTATGCCGATGAAGACCATCGTCGCAAGCGAACTGAGAAGGTACTGCATAACGCCAGCAGAGGTTAACACACGCAAAAAATGCCGGACCGCGCGTGATCCGCGGCCCGGCCTGCTCTTCTGGGCCGGAAAGGGGGGAAAGAGCCCAGTGCCAACAAAATAGTGTACGGAGGTTACAGTAACGCTACCCTAAGGCAACAGTTTGATAACGAACTCTATTCATGGGTCCCGGTTCTCGCCGCGCTCCAGGCCGTCAAGCACGGGGCCGAGCTCCCTTTCGAGGGCTGCTTCGTATTCTTCGAGGCTGTCCGCTTGCCGTGCCAGGTTCGCCATGCGTCCTGTGAGGCCCCTACCGCCCTTTGCGGCGAGTATGCGCCAGCCCAGGAGCCTGTAGGAGTGCTCGAGGCGTGGATCCTGTTGCCCGCTTTCGAGAAGACGCTCGAGGAGCGCGTGCAGCGCTTCTGCATCCTCCAGAGGGAGCCGCAACCCGACGGCGGGCTCTCCTGGCAAGCTAGCGGACTTTCTCCAGGTAGATCCTGTCCTGCGTGATCACCACTTGCAGGTCTTCTGGCGACCCATGCACGTAGTGGCGCCACTCACGGGAGAAGACCTCCGAGTCTCTGGCGTCGGTCTTCAGGACTATGCCATCTTCCGTCTCCTCGAGCACCGCAGCATGCTCCGAAAGCTGGCCGCGCCTGACGGGGTCCCTGCGGTAGATCGAGTTTCGCGACCGGAAGCTCTGTACGCTGGAGGGCGTGGTGTTCAGTTCCTGCGCGATCCAAGTGTCGCCCCGGCCCTCTTCGACCCACTGACGGATCTTGGACGCGTGCGGCTTTAGCGCCACCCTTCTATTTCCCAAGGCCCCTTTCTCCTTCACACTGTGTTGTTTTCTAGTTCATATGTACCACTTTTTGTTACGCGACGCCAGATGCATCCGTGCGCACGGGGTTTTCGGGAAGGGTCGATGACCCTCTGCAAATCGCTTTAGCGGCCGAGGAGATGGTCTGCGGCGGCGAGACCTGAGAGGGCTGCGCCTTCGACCTTGGGTTGCCCGAAGGCGTCGCCGCAGAACAACAGTGGCGGGTCATCGGAGGCGAGGAGGCACGGATCGGGGTGGGGGTTCGTGACCCAGCTGTAGCGCCACCTGGCGAGGGAAGTGACGACGACGGAGGGTACGAGGTCGGTGTCGAGTCGTTTGCCAGCGAGTGAGATCATGGACACTGTAATCTCCGTCTCGTCGTTCTCGAAGTGCGAGCGGCTCCATTCAGGGCCAGCGTGGACAGTGACGGCCGGCGCTTCGGAGATACCCTTGCGCCGGTTGTCGCCGATCCAGTCTATAGGTTCGCCCTTGATCTGCATTCCTCCGGGCTCCGGGATACCGGTCGAACCGTCGAGCAAGACCATGAGGGCGAGGCATGGGTCGTAGGAGACTGCTTCGAGTTGGCGCCTGGCGCCATCAGGCGGAATGTAGCTTCCCGATGAGGCGAGATCCAATGCCTGAGGAACCGGAGCCGTGAGTACGAGGGCATTCCCTGCAACCCTCGATCCGGATTCGCACACGACCTCCCAACCATCGTCGGCAGCATCAACCCTTACGCCCCTCTCTCCGGTGCGTACGTCGAGGCCGCGGGAGATGTATTTCGGGATGGAGGTCATACCCTCGGTTCCCCTGTAGCGGGGATAACCGTCTTCGTTCGGCCTACCCTCCGGGTCGGCGAAGCCGCGCGTCCATTCTGTGGCGACGCCTGCGCTGAGCCAGTCTTCGACGAGCCCGGCGAAGCGTTCGCCCCTGACGGTGAAGAACTGGGCGCCGTGATCGAATTTGCCACTGCCGATACGCCTGGTAGCCATCCTACCGCCGACGCCACGGCTCTTTTCCAGGACCGTAACGGTCCAACCTTCTTCGTTCAGTGTTTTCGCTGCGAGCAGACCGGAGATGCCGGCCCCTACGATGACGCAGGACGTCTGGTCTTCGCTCACTTTTGGCGTGTCACTATCTATCCCCTTTACTCTCCAGCAGGTCGGCCGCCCTACGGATGCTTTGGAAGTGTATGTCCACCGTGTCCTCTACCTCGTTGGCATAGCCTCCCGCCATCGTAACCGCAACGGGGATTTCGCGTTCCCTGCAGGTTTCGAGAACGATACGGTCTCGCTCGGCGAGCCCTGACTTCGTTACGGAGAGCCTGCCGAGTCGATCTCCCTCGAAAGGATCGGCACCTGCGAGGTAGATGGCGAGGTCTGCGTCTGCGGCGTCGAGCGCCACTCGCAGGCCTCTTTCGAGCGTCCCCAGGAACTCCGAGTCGTCGGCTCCGTCGGGTAGCGGCGCGTCGAGATCACTCACCTCTTTGTTGAAGGGGAAGTTCTTCGCACCATGGATCGAGAACGTAAACACTGTGGGGTCTCCGGCCAGGATCGCGGCCGTCCCGTTCCCCTGGTGCACATCCGTATCGATGATAACCACGCGCCGCACGCTACCTGCGGCCTGTACGGCGCGGGCGGCGATGGCCGAGTCGTTGAAGACACAGTATCCCTCGCCCCTGTTGGAGAAGGCATGATGCGTCCCCCCGGCCAGATTGGCGGCGAAGCCTTCATCGAGTGCGGCGAGGCAGGCTGAGAGCGTACCGCCAGAGGCGCGGCGGGAGCGTTCTACCATCCTCTCCGACCACGGGAAACCGATGCGCCGCATCTCCTTCTGTGTGAGCGTTCCCGAGACGACCCGCTTCAGGTAGTCGGGGGCGTGGGCGCGCAGGATCTCCTCGTCCGTTACCGCGCGTGGCGTCGAGAGCGCGCCCGGGCCGCAGATCCCATCTCGCTCGACCCTCTCGCGCAGCTTCGAGTACTTGACCATCGGGAACCGGTGGCCCTCGGGCAGGAGCAGTACGAAGTGGTCGCTGTAGAAGACCTTCATTGTGTCTGGCATCTCTCGTCCATAACACCAATGTAGTACATGCGACGGGAGCGTACAGGAAGAGCGTTCATACAGCACGCTACAGCTTTCAGCCCCCAGCCATCAGCTTCTTGATTTTGGCTGATAGCTGAAAGCTAATCGCTGAAGGCGCGGTCTCCAGGAAGTGGACTTCCTGGAGACCGCGGTATGGTAGCATCGCAGCTTCGAGGGCTGATGGACGATTCTGCGCAACAGCGGCTCTTCGCTGAGACTCCCGGCAGCATCGAGCCGCCGGAGGAGGGCCTCTACCTGGGAACCTCCGGCTGGTCATATGCGGACTGGGAAGGAACGCTCTATCCCGAGGCCCTCCCTTCCGCTTCGAGGCTAGCCGAGTACGCGAAGCACTACGCGACCGTGGAGATAGACTCGACCTTCTACGGCACCCCGCGCCGCTCGACCGTACAGAACTGGCGCGAGGTAGCG
The DNA here is from genome assembly GCA_035563475.1 of Rubrobacter sp. Taxonomy (GTDB): domain Bacteria; phylum Actinomycetota; class Rubrobacteria; order Rubrobacterales; family Rubrobacteraceae; genus Rubrobacter_D. The sequence continues at coordinate 598 of DATMVF010000107.1, read as the reverse complement.
CCCGATGGGTTTCTGTTCGCCGCCAAGTTTCCGAAGGAGATCACGCACGACCGGAATCTGGTCGGCGCCACAGCAGAGACAGACGGCTTTCTACGCACGATGGCCGAGCTCGGAGACAGGCTCGGACCGCTTCTCCTGCAGCTTCCGCCTTCCTTCGACGTCGAAGGGATGGGCGTCCTCGAAGATTACTTGAGACGCTTGCCCGAGGGATTTCGATTCGCCGTGGAGGTGCGCCACAGGAGCTGGATCGGCTCGGATCTACCCGAGATGCTCAGCGAGCGCGGCGTGGCCTTGACGCTCATCGACTACCCGGGGATGCCCCGGATGGAGAGGGCGACGGCGGTTTTCTCCTACATCCGCTGGCTCGGCAACCGCCGCGAGTTCCCTGAGGGACACACTCATCTCAAGAAGAACCGAGACGATGACCTATCGTGGTGGTCGGAGCTCGTGAATGGCTTTCTCGGAGAGGGCAGGACGGTCTTCGCCTACGCCAACAACCACTACCAGAACCACTCTCCCTCGACGCTGGAGAGGTTCCTGGAGATCCGGCGCGGGGAGTGCTGATGGCGGGCCCCGTCATCTTCAGTACGGGTTCGCT
>DATMVF010000106.1:0-29377 GCA_035563475.1 Rubrobacter sp. | reverse complement strand
AACGAGGCGCGGGCAGCGACGACAGGAGATGATCTCCCGCTCTAGAACAGCGAGTTCCTCGCTGTTCAGCACGCTCCGGCTTCGCCTTCGCTTGTCAGCATTTCAGCACGCTTCGGGCCTATAAGGCCCTCGCTCGTCAGCAAGTCAGCATCTCCCGTTCCGGCCTCACTCTGCCGCGCATGAGGATCTCAGAGGACTTGCTGAAGTGCTGAGAGCCGCCGACCGGTGGGAGGCGGCGTGCTGACAAGCTGCCGAAGGCAGCGTGCGCTCAAGCGCCATAGCGGTTGAGCTTTAAGGCGTGGCCCATGAGGTAGCCCATAATCTCTTCGGCCTGGAAGACGCCGAGCGAGCCTCCAGCACACGTCCGCTCCCCGAAGCTATCCGCGGTCGGGAGGGTGTATGGTGAGGCGAGCAAGAACGGCACGCCGTGCCAGGAGTGGCTCTTCAACTTCGCCGGCGTCGCGTGGTCGCCTGTGATGGCGAGGGCGTCGGGGCCGAGGTCTAGCAGCGCGGGTATCCGGGCGTCTACCTCCTCGATCACGGAGGCCTTCCTGTCGAAGTCCCCGTCTTCGCCCGCGGCGTCTGTCGGTTTGATGTGGACGAAGAAGAAGTCGTGGTCTCCCCAGTTCGTCTTCAGGGTCTCGAATTCTCCGGAGATGCCTTCGCCCTCCTTCAGGAGATGCATGCCGGCGAGGCGGGCCAGTCCCTTGTACATCGGGTAGCTCGCGATGGCGGCCGCGTCGAGCCTGTAGGTCTCCTCGAAAGAGGGGAGGGCTGGGTGCATCCCGAATCCGCGCACGAGGACGGTGTTCGCCGGGTGCTGGTCGGCCAGGATCTCGTTCGCCTGCTCGACGAAGGAGTTTGCGATCTGCGCGCTCTTCTTGGCCTCTGGTGACCCGTCCGTCGGATCGACGGGGAGCGGTTCGAGACCCGTGCGCTGGGGGTCGGAGTCGGCCAGGGCGTCGGAGAGCCCCTCGCCCCTGAAGACGGCGACGGCCCTGTATTCCTTCTCGGGCACGACGTAGATCTCGACGCCGTCGAGGTTCAGCTTCTCGTTCAGGAGCGCGACTAGCTCCTCGCCCTTCTCGGAGGGGATTCGGCCCGCCCTCCGGTCAGAGATCCTGCCCGATTCGTCTTTGGTGGCGAAGTTCACGCGGGTCGCCAGATCGCTCTCGCCGAGGTCGAAGCCGACGCCGAGCGCACTGAGGACGCCGCGTCCGACCTGGAAGCGGACGGGATCGTATCCGAAGAGGCCGAGATGGCCCGGGCCACTCCCTGGGCTCACCCCCGCTGCGACGGGTTGCGAGAGCCCGAGGTCGGACCGGGCTGCGAGGGCGTCGAGGTTCGGGGTCTCTGCGGCCTCGAGCTCCGTGTGGCCTGATGGGTCCATGGGCAACCCGCCAAGGCCGTCCAGGATGAGCAGGACGATCTTCGTTTCGGTCTTGACGGATAGCTCTCGCATGAGGTTGAGATCCAAGTCAGAGTCCTTTCCTTTTTCGAGGCGCGCCGGAAGTCTAACAAAGAGGGTCTGTATAATCTCCGCTTGGAGCCACAGCAAAGAGGGTCGTAGATGAAGATAGAGACGATAGACCTTGAATTCATGGATACCGGGCAGGTAATAGCCTCGTTCTTATTGCTCGGCGAGGACGGGGCTTCCGCCGCCCTCGTGGAGACCGGTCCGACGAATTGCCTCGACCGGCTCACCGCGGGTCTGAAGGACCGCGGCGTCTCCCACGAAGACGTGCGGCAGGTCTTCCTTACGCACATACACCTCGACCACGCAGGCGCCTCGGGGCATCTCTCCGGGATGCTACCCAACGCGACTTTCTACGTGCACGAGGTCGGCTACCCGCACCATGTCGACCCTTCGAAGCTAGTGAAGAGCGCCACCCGCATCTACGGCGAGAGGATGGACGAGCTCTGGGGCGAGGCACGCCCCGTGCCCGAAGATAGGATCAGAGTCCTGAAAGACGGGGTGGAGACGGAGGCCGCGGGAGGCGTTCTCGTAGCCCACGACACGCCGGGTCACGCCTACCATCACCTCGCCTACCTGGAGCCTGACTCAGGGGCGCTCTTTACCGGTGATGTGGCCGGTATCCGGCTGCCTGGCCAGTCCTACATCCGTCCGCCGACGCCTCCGCCCGAGATCGATGTAGAGGCGTGGATACAGAGCATCAACTACATGAGGCAGATAGATCCTGCATGCCTCTGGCTCACACACTTCGGTAGCTACGAGGATGTGGGGCGGCATCTGGGCGAGCTCGAGCAGCGCCTCCAGGACTGGTTGCTGTTCGTAGAAGGGCAGATGGATGAAGGCTCAGGCCGCGAGGAGATCTCCGACCAGCTAAGGGCCAAAGGGGATGCCGAGATGCTCGCCGAAGGCTCCGACATTACCGAGTCGGAGCGCTATGGCCTGGCCGGCTCCTACAGTATGCTGACCGACGGCCTTATGAGGTACGCGACCAGACAGCGCGAGAAACGTTGACGGTGCCCTCTACTACAGTCGAGCCGGGATAGTGACGAGAACTAGATCTCACGGAGGATAGAGGGACGTTGGCCAGAAGCATGATCCTGATCGCGGTGATCATAGTGATCCTGGGCGGGCTCTTCTTCCTGCTGCGTCCCGACACCCCTGCCGGTGTGCCGCGCGAGAGGACTATCGCCGTCTCCATCGAGGGCGGAGAGATGAGCCCGGCCGAGATCTCAGTCAACGAGGATGATAGCGTGACGCTCCGGGTTAGCTCCGATAGGCCGATGGAGTTACACCTGCATGGCTACGACGTAGAAGGGGAGGTCGGGCCAGGACAGAAGGCAAGCCTTCGCTTCGAGGCGGATCTCACGGGACGCTTCGAGATCGAAGACCACGGATCCGAGAGGGAACTCGGCGTCCTACAGGTGCGCCCGCGGTAGCGAAGGGATGATGCGTCGCGTCGCAGTTGCCGCGCTCGCGTTCTCACTTATACTCTCCGGCGCCCGTCCCGCGCTGGCCCACGGCTTCGGGCCGACCTATGACATCCCGATCCCGCTCTGGCTCTACCTCTACGGCGCCGCCGCCGCCGTGGTGCTCTCCTTCTTACCGCTGATCTTGTTCTCCCGAAAGGAGCGGTACTCCGCATACGATTATCCCCGTTTTGACTTGTTTCGCGTTCGGCTACTGAGGACGCTCCTGACTTCGAACTTGCTCATAGGCGGCCTGCGCTTGTTCTCTGTCGCCCTCTTCCTGGTCGTCCTGATCACCGGCCTGGTTGGTCTGCAGAGCGGCTTCAACTTCGCCCCGACTTTCGTGTGGATTATTTGGTGGGTCGGCCTCAGCCTCTTTACCGCTTTCGTCGGTAACCTGTGGCCGCTCGTAAACCCCTGGAGGGTAGTCTTCGACTGGGCCGAAAGGCTGGTCCGCAGGCTCGGCTACAGGGACGGGCTCGAGCTGGGCGAGCCCTACCCCGAAGCTCTCGGCATCTGGCCAGCTGTAGGGCTCTACCTCGTATTCGTCTGGATCGAGAACGTCTTCTCGGGTTCGTACGTGCCGCGCTACATCGCCCTCTTCGCCCTGGCTTACTCCCTGATCACACTCTACGGCATGGCCTTCTTCGGCAAGGAGATCTGGTTGCGTCGGGGAGATGCGTTCTCGGTGTTCTTCGGCCTGCTCGGCCGGTTCGCGCCCACAGAAGTCAGGGTGAAGGACGCCGAAGTTTGCCTGGGCTGCGACGGCTGTGGCGACGACGCAAGGGGAGGGTGCGTGAACTGTTACGAGTGCTTCGCCCGCGCCGCGCCCGAAGAGCGCGAATTGAACCTGCGCCCTCCCGCGGTCGGTCTCGGACTGCCAGAGAAGGTTACGCCGGGCGGGGCCGCGTTCGTGATCGTGGTGCTTGCCGGCGTGACTTTCGACGGCCTGCTCGAAACCCCACTGTGGCTCGAGATCGTACGTCTTACCCCCGTGACGCAGACGCTGGGGACGATACTGCTGCCCTTGCTATTCCTCGCGATCTATCTCGGGTTTGTGGAACTGAGCCGAGTCTTTGGCGGTGGAGGGGGGATAGGTATCAGGCGGTTCGCGGCCGCGTATGCTTTCTCGCTGGTACCCATCGCGATCGCCTACCAGGCAGCCCACTACTACACGTACCTGCTCGTCCAGGGACAGATGATAGTCTCCCTCGTCTCCGATCCTCTGGGATGGGACTGGAACCTCTTCGGCACCGCAGATTTCGAGCCCCGTTACGGCATCGTCGGGGCCGGGTTCGTCTGGTATTCGCAGGTCGCGCTCATCGTGGCAGGACACGTGATCGCCGTGTATCTTGCACACTCGATCTCACTGCGCCTACTTCGTGACCCTGGACGCGCTTTGAAGAGCCAACTGCCGATGCTCGTCCTTATGGTCCTGTACACGATGACTAGCCTCTGGATCCTGGCCCAGCCCATCGTCGAGTAGGGGAGGGTTTCAAACCCTCCCCTGTTTCAAACCCTCCCCTACCTGGATTTTCGAACGTGCGAACCGCCCAAAACGTGCGCCCAAATCCTGTGGCGTGTGATACATTCCAAGATAGGAGAATGCGACGATGGTCTACCCGGGGGGAGCAGACTTAGACGGACCTGGGTGAGCATGAGCGGCAAGGCTGGCAACCCGCATACGGGGATAGAGATAGGCAGGACCCTGAGGCTGGCCCGCGAGAAGCGAGGTCTATCGCTCCAGCAGGTCGAGGAGGCGACGAAGATCCGGACCAGGTACCTGCGTGACCTGGAGAATGAGAACTTCGACGTGCTCCCTGCCGTGTACATGCTCGGGTCCCTCAAGACCTACGCCGAGCACCTTGGACTAGACGGAGCGGCGATAGCAAGGGAGCTCAAACGCCGCCAGGCATCCCTGCAACCAGAACAAGACCAGGCGCCGGAAGATTCTCCGTCGGATGAGCCGCGTGGGTTCCTGGCATCCCTGGGCCGTCTGGCTGGCATCGGCGGGACGGTGGAAGACGAAGCAGGCGCGATGGCGCCCGTTCGCAGACCCGGCTTGTACGTGAGCCTTGTGGTAGTTCTGCTCTTCGTCCTCGCCACCTACCTCGCATCCAGCATCAGGAGTGAAGATCTACCGCCGGTCTCACCAGTACGAGAGCCGACGGTCTCCCAGCTTCCCTCCGGGATCGTCTTGGTCGGCAACGTGGAAGACGCTGAACGTAATCCGGAAGATTTGAGCGAGGAGAAACAGGCCGAACCTCCCTCCAAGGACGGCGAAACCCGAGCGGAGCAAAGCGGGCAAGAGGAGCACGCACCCCGTTCGGCACACGCGCCATCATCCTCGGCAATCGCGTCAGCGAGCGCATCGGCGGCTTCAGCGAGTAGCGCGTCACCCGCTTACACCGGGTCTGCCTCAGCGCCTGCGACGGTCGCACCCGGGCCAACCAAGGTTCGGCCAGAACCGGCGGCCGGGGAACAGCGCGGCGGGGAAAGCATGGTCGCCCCGGCGGATCCACCTGCCCGCGTGTCTCGCAGCCAGAGTCTTCACGAGACGCAAGCGGGTCCCGTCGGCGCTACCCGGCCCGGCGACGGGATTCCCAACAAAGCGAAGGAAGCTGTCGACTCCGTCTGTGGACCTTGCTTCGCCGGAGAGTAGTCCCGATCTACCTCCATTGTTATCATTGCTAACGGAGGAGCCCACGATGCCTCCATCTCCCGACTCGGAGCAATCCTCGTCTGATGGACAGTCCAGCCTCACCCGTCGGGAGTAGGAAATAGCGATCCTTGTGAGCAGAGGGCTGACCAACCGCCGGATCGCCTCCGAGCTCTTCCTCTCCGAGCACACGGTGCACCACCACGTCACCAACACACTAAAGAAGCTGAACCTAACCTCCCGCCAGCAGGTAGCCTCCCACCTTCCCGACCGATAGTACGCAACCCGCAGGATCGCTCTTGATCGCTCTTGAATTGTGAGGGTGGAATTGTGAGTTCGGAAAGGGCCACGTTCTGGACCATTCCAAACTCCTAATTCTCAGTTCCTCGTCCGTCATTCCCGCTTACGCGGGAATCCACTGCGTCAAGCGTTTCTCACCTCCAACCACAAGCACCCTCTTCAGCAAAGATAGCCACTCTATGGCCATCTCTGGTAACGGCCGCCCTCTACGCTGTGCGCATACTCGTAGAGCTTTGCAGCCCCTTCGTGCGCTTTACGAGTAGGTCTCCACGTTCGACGGTTACGGAAATAGTGGGGCATCTCGTACTCCACCCACCGGTCGGAAAAGGAACTGCGAGTAGTTCGGTGCCACGATGCAAAGTCAGGCAGTTGAAGGTAATAGGTTAGGTCACGCCCACTTTAGTCGCCCTGATGATGGTTCTGTTTAGTGGGTGCGGTGTGGTATTCCGAGCGTGCGCTAGCTGTTCTTTACGGCTTCGTTGAGGTCCTGCAAGCCTTGCTTGGCGTCGGAGAAGAGCATCATGGTTTTTTCGGTGTCGTAGAAGAGGGGGTTGTCCACGCCCGCGAAGCCTGGGCTCAGGGAGCGCTTGATGAAGATGACGTGCTCCGCGTTCTCGACGGTGAGCACGGGCATTCCGCTTATCGGACTCTCCACTTCGGGGTCGTTGGCCGAAGGGTTGACCACGTCGTTGGCGCCGACGATGATCGCGGCGTCGGCGTCGTCGAACTCGGGGTTTATGTCTTCGAGGTCGTAGAGCTTCTCGTAGGGTATGCCGACCTCGGTCAAGAGCACGTTCATGTGACCTGGCATACGCCCCGCCACGGGATGGATGCCGAAGAGGACCTCTTTGCCTTCGGACTCCAGCGTCTCTACCAGGTCTCGCATGGCCTGCTGGGCCTGGGCTACGGCGAGGCCGTAACCGGGTACGATGATGACTTTCTCCGCATCGTCCGCGAGGTACTCGCCCACCTCCCCGGCGCTCTTGTCGTTGACTTCCCGGTCTTCTTGCTGCTCGCTTCCGCCACCCCCGGAAGCGGCGATGCCGGCGAAGATGATCTTGCCCAGAGGACGCCCCAGCGCGCCCGACATGAGCCTGGTCAGGATGGTACCCGAAGCGCCGACCAGCGTACCGCTGATGATCAGGGCGTAGTTGGAAAGCACGAAGCCCGAGGCCGCCGCCGCGAGCCCGGTGAACGCGTTGAGCAGCGAGATCACGATGGGCATGTCCGCCCCGCCGATGGGAATTACGAACAGGACGCCGAGCAGCAGCGAAGCGCCCAGGATCAAGTACAGAGAGACGAGCGGCGAGAGCACGAGCCCGCCCGCCAGGATGTTTGCGGAGAGAAGCAAAATGCCAACAAAGATGGCGGCGTTCACCACCTGCTGTAAAGGGAACGTCACCGAGCCCGTCAACGCCAGCTCCTGGAGCTTGATGAACGCGATGGTGCTTCCCGCGAAGCTCACCGTCCCGATAATGACGCTGAGGAGCACAGCTATGGTGGCGACGAGCGTCTCGTGGCCCTGGCCGAGCGCCTCCACCCGGTAGAACTCCGAGACGGCGACGAGAGCGGCCGCTCCGCCACCCACGCCGTTGAAAGCCGCGACCATCTGCGGCATCGCCGTCATCTGTACCCGCTGGGCCGCGACCGCCCCTAGTACCGACCCGATCAGCACCCCGACCGAGATCTGGCCGACGCTCAACACGTTGTCTATGTCGGCGACGAAGATCGTCGCGATGAGGGCGATGGCCATCCCGACCGCCGCGAGGGTGTTCCCCGAACGAGCCGTTTCGGGTGTCCTCAAGCGCCGGATGCCGTAGATGAACAGTGCGGCCGCCGCGAGGTAGGCGATGAACGGTGCGACCTGCAAGGGCTATTCCTCTCTCTTCTTGACCCGCTTCCTCGGCGGGCCGAACATGCCGAGCATCCTGTTCGTAACCCAGAAGCCGCCGACCACGTTCATCGCCCCGAAGATCACGGCTATCATGCCGACGGTCGTGGTGAAGCCGTCAGAGGCGGAGGCGAGCGCGATGATCGCCCCTACCAAAACGATCCCGTGTATGGCATTCGTCGCGCTCATAAGCGGCGTATGCAGGAGGTTCGGCACGCGGGAGATCAGCTCGAATCCGAGGAACGCCGAGATAACGAAGATCGCCAACTGGGCGAGCAGTTGCGAGGTCATCCGGCCTCCTGGAGCGCTTCCCTGGTCGGCCCGTGGCGGATCTCGCCCCCGTGCGCGATGCACGTCTCGCCGGTGATCTCATCCTCGAAGTCCAGATCCAGGTGCAGGTCCTTCTCGTCTTTGTCCTCCGAGCGGTCTTCGGTAATGTGCCCGATGAGGTTGTACATGTTGCGCGAGTAGAGCTGGCTGGCGTGTATGGGCATCGTGCTCGGCAGGTTTACGGGACCGACGATCCTGACCCCTTCGTGCTCGACGGTCTCCCCGACCTCGGTAAGCTCGCAGTTACCCCCGCTCTCGGCGGCGAGGTCCACGATCACAGACCCCGGTTTCATGCTCTCGACCATGTCCTTGTCCACGAGCTGTGGAGCCTTCCTGCCAGGGACGAGCGCGGTCGTGATCACTATGTCCATCTCCTCCATGCGCTCCCTGATGAGCTTCTGGTCCTCATCGAGCTTCTCCTGGGACCACCCTTCGTCTTCCTCCTCGGAGTTAGCCTCTTCCTCCTCTTCGCCCTCGACGATGTACTGGTCCCGGGGTGGTTCGGCGTAGGAGTAGAAGCCGAGTGAGGTCATCAGCTTGCGCCATCCTGTGGGCTGGTACTCCTCGAACGGGTCCTCCTTTTCCTCCTCCTTCTCGTCCTCGGAGTCCATAAACGTGGCGCCCAGTGACTGCGCCTGCTCCTTGGTCTCTGGCCTGATGTCGTAGGCGAACACTTCGCCCCCGAGGCGGTGCATGATGGCAATGGCCTGCAACCCCGCCACCGCCACCCCGAACACCATGACGTTCGCAGCCTTCGTCGTACCTGCGGCGGTGGAGAGCATGGGGACATACTTGCCGATGGTGTCGGCCGCGATGAGCGCGCACTTGTAGCCGGCGATGGAGCCCATCGAGGAGAGAGCATCCATGGCTTGCGCCGCGCTGGTGCGCGGGACAGCCTCGTTCGAGAAGACGGTGACGCCCGCCTCGGCGAGCTTCTCTACGAGCTCGGGCTCCTGCGGTCCGTTGAGGAAACAGATCAGGACCTGACCCTCGCGCAGGAGCCCGAGCTCGTCCTCCCTCGGGCTTTGCACCTTGACCACTATGTCGGCTTCGCCGTAGACGCCATCGGCGCCCCCTACGATCTTCGCCCCCGCCTCCTCGTAGTTCGCGTCGAGGTTGTAGTCGCGGCCCGCCCCCGACTCCACGAGGACCTCGAAACCGTCCTTGACGAGCCTGCCCACGGTCTCGGGCACTAGCCCGACCCTGCGCTCGCCCTCGGCCACCTCCTTGGGTATCCCTACTTTCACGCGCCAGATTATAGCGTCGGTGCCGGATCTGCGCTTCCAAGGACCAGTCGTTACCAACAAGACCCCGTTTTGTAATCGAAATGTCACATATGGGGCTTAAAGTTTCACTATCGACCATAGTATCTGATCGAGGAAGGGGGTCGAGGAAGATGAAGAAGCTGAGTACCACCTACGAGAAGTGGAGGCTGGCCACGCTCGCGGTGGCCGTATTCGCCTTTGCCGGAATCGGTCTCCTTGGGTATTCTCTGCTGTCCGGGGGTGCTCCGGCCTCGGCCGATAGCCCCGACCGTGTACACGGCCGGATCTCCGAGGAGCTCGAAAGGAAGTTCAACAGGAGTATTCCGGAGAGGATCGTCGAGACGGCACAGGATCCCCTAGTGGGTTCCCGGGCCAGGACGCCGGAGAGCAAGCAGCTCGAACTCACCGTCCCTGATCTGGACCGGGTGGACGGCGTGCCCGTCTACGACGCCCCCGCGAGCGGGTACGAGGAGGCCCTCCACGACGGCGTGGTCCACGTGAGGGGCACGGGATTCCCGTGGCAGGACGTGGCCAACGTCTACATCGCTGGCCACAGGGTGGGTTATCCCGGTACCAGGAGCGACCTCGTGTTCTGGGACCTCGACAAGCTGGAGAAGGGCGACGAGATCCTCCTGACCGACGCAGACGGGACCCGTTACACCTACCAGGTCTTCGAGAAGCGCGTGATCTCTCCCGACACCGTTGACATCATGCGGCCGACGAAGGGCAAGAACATCGTCAGCCTCCAGACCTGTACGCTCCCCGACTACTCGCACCGCCTCATAGTGCAGGGCGAGCTGAAGGGCAAAGGGTAAGCCCCAACCAGGGCCCTGTGCTCGATTGACACCGGCAGGGCCCATTTTGTAACCTGGAAGTTACTTTCGCCGCGGATACCTGCACGGCGGAGAAGGAGCCGTATCTACGGAGAGGGGGTAGACGGAGATGAGGACCTACAGGACGAGAAGAAGCGGGCTCAGGATATTTGGCTACCTCGTGGCCACCTTGCTCGTCGTGTCCGGGTTGGTTCTGATGGGGTACTCCTTCCTCATACGCGACCCGTTCGCCAGCGCGGCCGTCTTTGCGCAGAAGCCCCCGAGCGACTCGACCATGACCCTGACCATCCCCGAGATGCGGCGCGTCGACCGCGTGCCCGTCTACACGGGTGCTGCGAATGACAAGGCCGCACTCCACGACGGGACGCTGCACGTGAAAGGCACCGGTTTCCCCTGGCAGACGGGGGCCAACGTCTATATCGCGGGCCACCGCCTGGGCTTCCCGGGCACGAGGAGTTATCTCGTGTTCTGGGACTTGAACAAGCTGGGGGATGGCGACAAGGTCATCCTGACCGACGCGAACGGTACCCGGTACACTTACAACGTATTCAAGAGAACCATCATCAACCCCGACGAGTACTACGTCACACGCCCCGTCCCGGGCAAGAGCGTCATCACCCTGCAGACGTGTACCCTGCCCGACTACGCGCAGCGCCTGATCGTCCAGGCCGAGTTGACAGCCGTGGGTTAGCGCTAGGCGGAATGTAATGCCGCTCGGCGCGCTGGTGGCCTAGCTCTTGCAAGGGCTTAGACCCGCTGATTTCTATTTGGCTCTCTTGCGGGGTCTCAGTTCGGCGGCGAGATGTTCGACGGGTTCGCCATCCTTGAGGTGTCTCTGTACTATCTCTGGCACTTCTTGCTCTACGACGCCGAGGTACCAGGTGCCACCCGGGTAGACGACGAGGTTCGGGCCATGTTTACAGAGGCCGAGGCAGCCTACGGAGTCCACGCGAACGTCCCTGTGTATGCCCTCCGCGCGCAACTCGTTCTTGAGCGACTTGCGGACGGCTTTGGATCCGCGCTTCTTGCAATCGCCGTCCTTGCAGATGAGCACGTGGGCGTCGTAGTCTCTGACCTTCGCGGCCGGCTTTGCGAGCGTCGCCAGCGCGCCACCCTTCAGCCCTTTCTTCTTCGCCTTCTTTTTGCCCCTCTTCGAGATGGCTTCCTCCACTTCTGACGCCGGCTCGCGCCGAGCGGATACGATCGACAACCCTCCTAGGAGGTTCGAATATATCACCCGGTGCCGTGGGACGGTATCATGGGCGGTATGAGGTTTCACTACGCGTTACACGACGCGATGGCTTTGGCAAGGATCTGACCGTAGCGCGCGCAGGAGGTAAGGAGGGGACGCTGCTCGCGGAGGGGAGAGATATGACTGACGTAGCACGTAGGCCGAGCCTTTCCGACCCTTCCCTGTACATAAACAGGGAGCTCTCGTGGCTGGGGTTCAACAACAGGGTCCTCGAACAGGCCCGCGACCAGCGACACCCGCTGCTGGAGAGGGTACGGTTCGTCGCGATCTCCGAGACCAACCTGGACGAGTTCTTCATGATTCGGGTCGCAGGGTTGCAACAGCAGGTCGCTTCGGATCTCCCGAACCCCGTTCCGGACGGGATGACCCCAGAGGAGCAGCTCTCCCGGATACACGATCACACGGAGGAATTCTTCGAGGAGCGGCGCAAGATACTGAACAGGGAGCTAATACCCGCCCTGGAAGAAGAGGGCATACGCACGGTGCCCCACGTCAAGGTCCGTGCTGCCGAGCAGCGGGAGCTCAGGGAGAGGTTTGTCAGGGACATACTGCCCATACTCACGCCCCTCGCCATAGACCCGGCGCACCCCTTCCCCCACATCTCCAACCTATCGCTGAACTTGCTCGTCGTGATCGAGGACGCGGGAAGGCGGGTGATGGCCCGCGTCAAGGTGCCGACCACCATAGACCGCTTTATGCGGCTCGCCGACGAGGACCGCGGTCCGGACGAAAGGCCCGAGATGCGCTTTGTGAGGGTCGAAGAAGTCATCTCGGCCAACCTGGACGAGCTCTTCCCCGGCAAGGAGGTCGTCGCTAGCTACGTCTTCCAGGTAACCCGCAATGCGGACTTCGTGATCGAGGAGGACGAGGCGGCCGACCTCCTGCAGGCGATAGAAGACGAGCTGGAGAGCCGCTGGTTCGGCCAGAGCGTCAGGCTCGTGGTCTCAGACGAGATGCCGGACGACCTGAGGGATTGGCTGGCCGGTAACCTCAAGGTCGACGAGAATTCGGTCTTCGCCTCTCCCCACCCGATAGGCCTCGCTGACTTCGAGGAGCTCACGCATCTCGACCGCTCGGATCTGCTCTATCCCCCTATAACGCCAAGAGTTCCTTCGGAGATCCGGAGCGCGCGGTCTATCACCCAGGCCATCAGGAACGGCGATATCCTGCTCTACCATCCCTACGACTCGTTCGCACCCGTCGTCGAACTCGTCAGGGCAGCGGCCAACGACCCCGAGGTGCTCGCTATAAAGCAGACCCTCTATCGGGTCGGCTCCAACTCCCCGATAGTCGAGACGCTCTCTGAGGCGCGCGACGAGCAGACGCAGGTCGCCGTCCTGGTCGAGCTGAAGGCGCGCTTCGACGAAGAACCGAACATAACCTGGGCGCGCCAGCTCGAGGCCAGGGGCGTCCATGTCGCCTACGGTATCGTCGGTCTCAAGACGCACGCCAAGATCAGCCTGGTCGTCAGGCGCGAGGGCTCGGGCCTGAGACGCTACGTCCACCTTGGCACAGGAAACTACAATCCTGGGACAGCCCGCATCTACACGGATTTCTCGTACTTCACCGATGACCCGAAGCTCGTCGAAGACGGCTCGGACCTCTTCAACTACCTGACCGGCTATTCCGAGCAGGAGGAGTACCAGGAGCTACTCGTCGCCCCACTGACCATGCGTGAGAGCATCGTGGGTCTTATCGAGGAGCAGATCGAGAAGGCTAGAGGGGGCGAGCCAGCCAGCATCACGTGTAAGACCAACTCGCTCACGGACCCCCAGATCATCGAGCTCCTCTACGAAGCCTCCCAGGCCGGGGTGAGGATAGACCTGATCGTACGGGGCATCTGCTGCCTCAGACCCGGCGTGGAAGGCGTGAGCGAGAACATCCGCGTGGTCTCGCTGGTAGGACGCTTCCTCGAGCACGCCCGTATCTTCGCCTTCTCCGACGGGGATGACGAGAAGATATACCTGGGAAGCGCAGATCTGATGCAGCGCAACCTCGACCGGCGCGTCGAGACATCCTTCCCTCTGCGCGAGAAGCGTCACCGTGAGAGGGTCCGCCGCCTGCTCGATCTCCAGCTCGCCGACAACGCGAACGGCTGGGATCTCAGCCCCGACGGCACCTTCGAACGCCTGCACCCCAAGGACGGTGAGGAATACGTGGACAGCCAGGCGATACTGCTCGAAGAGGGTTTCTGATCATCGGAGTTGCCGTAATGGATTCGTCCATTGCTAGTGATCTACGTCCGTGCTAAATTGCGCCTCTGTTCCTCAGGGAGCAAGCTGGGGACAGGCTAACGAAACGAGGCCCGAATGACAACGGAACAGGTCAGCAAGTCTTACCGCACGAAAGAACCCTCTGCCACGGATCACCAGGAGTTAGAGTGGCAGTTCGACGCCGGCGATCTCGAGTCGGTCGAGAGCTGGCTCGGCCAGCACGATTCCGGTTCTTCGGGTCTCCTCATCGCTCCTGAATCCACGGTGGAGATCACGGACACCTACTACGACACCGATGACTGGCGTTTCTACCGGGCCGGCTACGCCTTGCGCGTACGCAAGACAGATGGCGAAGTCGAGGCGACGATGAAATCCCTGACGCCGGCCGAGGGCAGCCTCAGGAGGCGGCGTGAGATCTCCGAGCCCCTCAGCGACGATAAACCCTCCACGCTCAGAGAAGCCGGGGGGGCCGTCGGCGGGCGATCTCGGACGCTCGTCGGCGGACGCGAGTTGCGCCCACTGTTTACGATCAAGACCCGCCGCCAGGGTTTCGCGCTCCTGCTCGAGGGTTCTGCAGACGGAGACCAGGAGGACGTGCACATCGGCGAGATCTCGCTCGACACGTCAAAGATACCCCTGGGAGAGGCGTCGGCCCGCCTGACTCGTGTGGAGCTGGAGGCCGGAATCGGCACGGCTCCGACCCCTGACCTGCTTGGCTTCGTAGATGAGATGCAGTCCGTCCTCGACCTGACCCCAGCGTCTATCTCCAAGTACGAAACGGGTCTGTACGCCTGCGGACTCAACCCGGAAGGAGACTTCGAGTTCGGCCCTACGCGCATAGACCCTTCCATGAGCCTGGGCGAGGTAGCGTTCGCCGTGCTGCGCACTCAGTTCGCCGAGATGCGGGACCACGAGCCTGGCACGCGGCTCGGCGAAGACCCTGAGGAGCTGCACGACATGCGCGTGCCGACCCGCAGGATGCGGGCAGCGATGAAGGTCTTCGAAGGAGCCCTGCCCGAGCGGGCCAGCTGGCTCAGAGAAGAGTTGCGCTGGGTAGCCCACGCCCTCGGGGAAGTTAGGGATCTTGACGTCCAGATCGAGCGCTTCAAGGCGTGGAAGGAAGCGGCGGACGAGGAGAGCTCTGAGTACCTGCAAAAGATCCTGACCATCACCCACAAGCGACGGGCCGAGGCCCGCAAGAACATGCTAGAGACCCTCGATTCCGTCCGGTACGAGCGTCTCTTGTCTTCCTTCGCGGAGATGCTGCGCCTCGGACCAGCGGCCGAGCTGGAGCTCGAACAGGCGAACGGCAAAGACTACGCGGGCGAGGCGGTCACGGCAACGGCGCCGGCTCTGGTCTCGGACCGCTACCGCAAGTGGAGAAAGGCGGCGAAGCGTCTCGACGAAAACTCATCTCCTGAGGCCTTCCACGACGTGCGTAAGAAGGGCAAGCGATTGCGCTACACCCTCGAGTTTTTCTCTGAAGTCTACGGCAAACCGGTGCAGAAGCTCGTCAAGCCTCTAAAGGCGCTGCAGGACGATCTCGGCGACCACCAGGACGCCGTGGTCACCGCCGCATACTTGAGGGAACTCGGCACCAAGACCGGTGAAGCGCGGGTCCCGCGCGGGGTCGCCTTCACGATGGGCGTCTACGCAGAACGCTGCACCCGCGAGGCGAAAGACCTACGTTCTGCCGTGCCCGACTCGAAACCCTACCGCACCCTGACCAAGGGTAAGAAGTGGAAGAAGTTCGGGAAGATCCTGGAGAGCCGGAAAGCGATCGTCATACCAGCCAAGGGCGTTCGGTAGGCCAGCTTGTACGTCTACCTCATCCGCCACGCCCTCGCCCACAATCGTGATCCGGAACGCTGGCCCGATGACAGCAAGCGTCCGCTCATGCCGAAGGGCGAAGAGACGTTCGCGGAGGCGGCCCGCGGGCTGGCCCTTATAGTCCCCGAAGTAGAGGTCCTCCTGAGCAGCCCCTACGAACGGGCGTGGCGGACCGCGGAGATCCTTGCCGACCAGGCAGGCTGGCCAGCACCGGAGACGCTCCCCGCCCTGGAACCCGACATCCCGCCGGAAAAAGTCCTCATCGCGCTGGAGAACTATGCAGGGAAGAAGTCCATAGCCCTGGCCGGGCACAGACCCGGCCTGCACGAGCTTGCCGTGTATCTGCTAACCGGAGATGCCGGGGGCGCAGATATGAAGATAAAGAAGGGCGGTGTCGCGTGCATCGAGTTCGACGACGCCCCGAAGGCCGGAGCCGGTAAGCTGCGCTGGCTGTTCACCCCTAAGGTCCTTCGCAATATAGCTTTCAGCTAGTCAGCACGCTGCGGCCTAACGGCCTCCGCTTGTCAGCAAGTCAGCAAGGACTTGGCACTCGAAAGCTGACTAGCTGAAATGCTGACAAACCGTCCGGCGAAGCCGGGAGGTGTGCTGACTAGCTCACTCCAGCGGTATCCGGGCCAGCGTCTCGGGCTCGGGGTAGTCCAGTCGGAGTTCGAGCAGGGTCATCTCCACGTTATCTACCAGGATCTCGCCTATGGGCCAGTCCCTGTAGCGTGCTATGGTGGAGATGAGTTCTTCAGGCGCATACGTGCCGTCCGGCGCCTGGAAGTAGGCGATGGTAAGGTGCGGCGGGCCTTGGGGTTTCTTCAAGCCGCAGCTTGCGCACAGTGCGTCGCGCAGGCCATCGAGCGCACCTCCGTCGTGCGCCTCGATAAACGCCGCGCCGGGGAAAGCGTTGAGGTTCGCGAACCTGACGGTAAAGGCTGGTACCTCAGACAGGGCGATCCTGGCACGCTCCTCGATCTCTTGCAGCCTCTCGCGAGAGACCTCATCCTCTTCCTCTGGCTCGTCCACGAGAAAGCCGAGAAATACCAGCGTAACGTGCATGAAGTGGTCGGGGTGTAGCGAGACGAACGGGAAAGGACGCAGCGCTTCCCTGAGCGGTTCGAGACGCTCGTGGAACCGTGACGCCTCTCCGGGAACTATGAGGGAGGCCGAGAGCCTGTGTCCCGTCTGCCAGGCGGGATCCATGTACCCACCGAACTCCAGACGGCGCCCATCGACGAAGCGCTCCCACACCAGACCATACTCCTCCATCCGCGAACTCTAGCAGAGATTACATCCGCTCCCCTGATGCAGGCTCGGAATCGCGCCCGTGCAGCTACATCACTCTCCGGACCTGTGGAACATCAAGGCGGTACACATCGCCTCCTAACCTTCAGCCCTTTTCCCGGATACTTCCTGAAGCCTGATACCTGTGACCTGAGGCCGCGCTCTTAGAAGGTAGACCTTCCAAGAGCGCTTTAGAATCGTGTCAGGCCTGCTATACCCCCGAACTCATCGCGCAGGGTATCCGTGTTCTCGTTTTCGCCGCGCATGAAGTCGAGGCGCGCGCCGCGGGCGGCGGCGAGATCGACGAGGACGTCTGTCAGTGGCCGCAGGCGGGTCTTCTGGCCACAGAACGGGCAATCTTCGCGTGTGGCGTCGCGTATGGCGAGCTGATCGTTGCCGCACCAGCGGATCTCGGCCTCCACTTCCCAGAGGGCGGCGAGGTGGTAGACGCGGTTCTCCTCTTGAAGGGCGGCCACGGTCTCGTCGAGGCCGCGAACGCCGCTCTCCCTGATCTCGTCCAGTAGCTCCTTCTCGCGCTCGTACTCCGCCCTCTCCCTTACGGCCTCCAGGTGGTCCAGAATTTCGCCCTCGGGCGCGCCGATTTCCAGGTGTACCTCGGCGACTACCCGGTCGTGTAGCTCGTTGGGCAGGGTGCGGCGAAACTCGGCGGTCCTCTCACGGGGGCCGGCGAGGATCAAGCGCTGCACCTCCTCGCGGAAGGTGACATCCCTGGTGAGTTTCCCTAATTCCTTGTAGAAGCTGTGGACGTGGGCCTCCGTCCGGCGGCTGGCGGGCTCGAAGTCCGTCCCTCCTCTGGGGTAAGGCTCGCTGGGATGGACGTCGATCTCCCTGAAACCGTTGGCCTTGATCTCCTCTTCTCCGTGGGCGGTACTCAAGGGCGAGACCACAAAGTACCTGAACCTTTCGGCGTCCAGAACCGCCGCCCCGTATGGCTCGTACTCGTCCATTACTAGCGTCAGCGGGGCCACGTACGGGTCTCCCCAGCGGAACGACTCGGGAACGTCGACCTGCAAACGGTAGATCTCGAAGAGGCCATCCTCGCCCGCGAAGATGGCGAGCGTCCTGGCCCCTGGGTGCGTCTCTTCTTCGACGTACTCCCTGACCCGCTGCTGCAAGGCTTCAGGGACGCCCTCGTCGTTCATGGCGTCGCGCAGGCGTACCAGGTAAGCCCTCCGCTGGTTCTCAGGAATGTCGGCGTTTACGCTCAGGTAAGCCGAGAGAATCGGTCCCGGCCTGCCTGATACTGAGGTTATCGTCTGCCTGAGATCCTGGGCCATGCCTGAAACACCTCTTGCGGATATCTTACAAGGACTGGCCCTACTAGAATCCCCGACCTTCGGGGCGCGTAAACACGCTCTCCGTCTCCGGAGCGGTGTCTAGCAGCCCTTCTCCATATCGTCGCAGGCCTCGACGTGCTCCAGGTTGTCCTGGAGGAGTTCCTCGCCGAGCTCGAGTATCTGCATAACCCTCTCATCGGCCACGGCGTAGAAAGCGTTTCGGCCCTCGCGGCGCACCTGTACGTAACCGCACCAGGCCAGACAGCGCAGATGGTCCGAGACCCTGGGCTGCGGCGCCCCGAGTTCGTCTACCAGCTCCCCGACCTTCATCTCGCCTCGCCGCGACAGAAGCAGCAGGATCGAAAGCCTGGTCGAGTTTGCGAAACCATTGAACAACTTTGCGAGGAGACACATCTCCTCGCTATCGCGCCCAACTTCGATACCGGATATGGATTGTGACTTGATCAAATCGTTCTGCACGATCTACTCCTTCCGCATAGTTTCTTAGTATATACCGCCCGTTCGACCGTGTGAACCCGATCACAGCCAGTCAAGATCTCTACGGTTAACCGCGTGCGGTGCCGACCAGGCGAGCGGGGGAAAAGAGATCTATCGGATGTGGGGTCTCGCCATCGGTGACGAGGTCGGCCAGGATCTCACCCACAACACTGCAGAACTTGTAGCCGTGCCCGGAGAAGCCCGCGGCGATGGCTACCTGGGGGTAGTGGGGGTGCGTGGAGATCACGAAGTGCTCGTCCGGGGTGTTCGTGTACATGCAGGTCTTGGCGTGGAGGAAGTCACCGTCGAGGTCGGGGACGTACCTGGCGAGGTAGCTCCTGATGTATTCGATCTCCTCGTCGTGGACCTCGCGGTCTATCGTTTCGGGGTCTACCGGCTTGCCGTCCGCCCTGAAGAACGCGACCTTGACCCCGCCACCTGGTCCGTCGTGGGCGGGTATGGCGTAGAACGAGTTGCCGTCCTCGGGTACCCAGATGAAGATGGGGAAGCGGTCCGGGAGGAAGGGTTCGAGGCCGCCTTTGGGATCGAACCAGAACAGGAGCTGGCGCGTAACCTCTAGCGGGAGGCCCAGGTCAGCGAGCAGCTTCGGAGCCCACGCCCCGGCCGAGACTACCAACCGCTCCGCCTCGTAAGTCCCCGATGCCGTCTCCACGAGTACCCCTGATTCGGTAGGTGCCCAGGACAGCAGTCCCTCCCCGAAGCGCAGGTCAGCGCCCAGGGAGGCGGCCCTGTCCAGGTGGGCCATCACGGAAGCCTCGGGCCTGAGGAAGCCTGCCCCCTTCTCGAAGAAGGCGACGGTATCGGGGGTTGGGTCGAAGACCGGGTAGCGCCTCTTCAGTTCGGCGGCGTCGAGAACCTCGTGGGGCAGATCGTACATCTCGGCGCTCTGCTTGCTGCCCTCGAAGTACTTGCTGCCCGGAGCCCCGATCATGAGCCCGCCCGTGATCGTCATCAGATCCTCGCCCGTCTCCCTCTCCAGCCGCTCCCACAGCTCGTAGGACCTCAGGACCAGAGGTACGTAGGCGGGATCTTCGGAGTACGCCAGGCGGATGATCCTGGATTGCCCGTGGCTGGAGCCTTTGTCGTGCGCCGGTGAGTACCGCTCCAGCCCGAGCACGCGCTTGCCACGCCCGGACAGGTGGTAGGCCGCCGAGCTCCCCATCCCACCGAGGCCGGCGACGATCACGTCGTACATCAGACGCCTTTGTCTTCCTCGGGCAGGGTGTAGTCGAGGTCGGCGGGGAGGTCGGCTATGTCCATCTGGGCCTTCTGGAGCTTGCCGGCGTAGTCCCAGTTCATGGACTGCCAGCGGGTGAACTGGTCGAGTACCCAGATGCCCGAGAGGCGGCTCCCGTTCCCGCTCTTGCCGTTGCCCCCGAAGGGCAGGTGGGCCTCCGCGCCGCTGGTGGAGTTGTTGACGGAGAGCATCCCCGCGCCGTTGCGTTCCCTGAAGCGCAGAGCGTTCGTCGCGTCGGTGGTGTAGATGGCGGCCGAGAGCCCGTAACCGTGCCCGTTAGAGAGGGCTACGGCCTCGTCGAAGTCCGAGAAAGAGGCGACGCCGACGATGGGGCCGAAGGTCTCTGTGCGGTAGATCTCATCCTCCATCGTAACGCCGTCGACGATGGTCGGGTGGTCGTAGATGCCGGCCCCGGCGTCGCCGACGAAGCCCTCGCGAGGGTTATCCTGGGAGATCCTGCCCATCCCGCCCGAACCGTGGATGCTGTGATGGGGCTCGATCAGCTCGAGCCAGCCCAAAAACCGCTGGTGGAAGCGCTCGCTTAGCATGGGCCCGTAGAGAACGTCCTGCGTCGGGTCTCCTATGGGCGACTCCTCGACGACGCGGGTGAACCTGGAGAGGAACTCGTCGTGGACGGACTCGTGGACGATCACGGTGCCCAAAGAGGTGCAGCGCTGGCCCGCCGTGCCGAAGCCCGAGAACAGGGCGCCTTCGACGGCGAGATCGAGGTCCGCGTCGGGCATGACCACGAGGGGATTCTTGCCCCCGAGCTCCAGGCAGGGAGACTGCATGTGCCTGCCGCAGAGCTCGCCTATCCTCTTCCCGACCTCGGAGGAGCCCGTAAAGCCGACCTTGTCGACGAGCCTTTCGTCGAGGGCCTGCTCCAACCCTTCGAAGGCCGCCGGGCCCTCGGACTGCACCACGTTCAGGACGCCGTCGGGAAGGCCTCCGGCCATGAATAGCCTGGCCAGGGCGTCGCCGATAGCGGGGGAGTATTCGGCCGGCTTCCAGACCACGGCGTTGCCGCAGGTGAGGGCGGGGATCAGGTACCACGAAGGGACCGCCACGGGGAAGTTGCCGGCCGTGATGATGGCCGCGACGCCGATAGGAACGCGGAAGGTGAAGAGTTGTTTGTCCGGCATCTCCGAGGGTACGGTCTGACCGTAGAGCCTGCGACCCTCACCGGTGAAGAAGTCGCAGGTGTCTATGATCTCCTGCACCTCTCCGAGAGACTCAGCGTAGGGCTTGCCGATCTCCCGGGTCACCAGCCTGGCTAGCGCCTCCTTGTTGTTCTCGACTACGCGACCGATCTTCTTTATCACCTGAGAGCGGACAGGGGCGGGCACAGATGCCCACTCCCGCTGCGCCCCGCGCGCGGCCCGGCACGCCTCTACGAACGTCCCTGCGTCCCCGAGCGACACTTCGGCCACCGTCTCCGACGTGCGCGCCGGGTTCGTCGAAGTCATGCGCCCGCCGGGCGCGCCCTCGGGAGCGCGCCCCCATATTATCGAGGCCACCCTACGGGTCTCTGAAGCTGTTCCTTCACGCGCGTCGGTGGTACGCATTCTCTACCTCCAGGCCTCTCTCGCTCGCCTATCTTGTCACTATCCTACACCAAAGACTCGGGACGCTCCTTACAGTAAAATCAGGGCGCATAGAGCGTCACACAGTCCGTCTTGCGGGGTTTCGAGACTTGGGAATAGTGGACAGAGCCATAGCGAACTCGGTGCCGGTCATCCCACGGCCCATCGTGAAAAGGATCTCCAGCCGCTACATAGCCGGCGATACGCTGGATGAGGCGATCTCCACGATCGGAGAGCTCAACAAGCAGGGTTGCGTCGCCACCATCGACCTACTCGGCGAGAGCACCGAGAGCAAGGCCGACGCCGCCGCGAAGCTGAAAGACTACGAGAAGGTCATCGACGCGCTCGACGCGCACGGCCTCGACAGCGGCATCTCGGTCAAGCTCACCGGGCTCGGACTGACCCTGAACGAGCAGCTCTGCCGGGCGAACCTGGAGGAAGTCGTCGAGTACGCAAGGGAACGGGGTCGTTTCGTGCGGGTCGACATGGAAGACTCGCCTTACACGGAGGCGACGCTGCGGATCGTCGAGGATACACACGCCAGGCACGGGAACACGGGAGCGGTCCTGCAGGCCTACATGCGCCGCAGCATCGAGGACGTGCAGCTCGCCATACGAGCCGGTTACTCCGTGCGTTTGTGCAAGGGCATCTACGACGAGCCGAGGTCCATAGCCTACAAGGACTTCGATACCGTCCGACAGAACTACATATTCCTGCTCGACGAACTCTTGAAGGGTGGCGTTTACGTCGGCATAGCGACGCACGACGAGTTCCTGATCTGGCACGCCCTAAGGCTCATCCATCAGCTCGAAGTCCCCGAGGACCGCTACGAGTTCCAGATGCTCCTTGGGGTAGACGAGGAGCTGAGGAGCATCCTCGTCGGGGCCGGGCACAAGCTCAGGGTCTACGTGCCCTTCGGAGAGGACTGGTACGAGTACTCGAGTAGGCGTCTCAAGGAGAACCCCAAGATCGCCGGCTACGTCGCCAGGGACGTCATCGGGGGCATAACAGCCAGGATGAAGAGATAGGAGCCTGACATGGGACTGATCCCGTACAAGAACGAAGTGTATCTCGACTGGTCCGATCAGAAGAACGTCGAAGCCATGCGGGCCGCCCTCAGAGAGGTGGGCTCCAGGCTGGACCGAAGCTACCCCGCGATTATCGGCGGCAGGCGCGTCGAGACGGAAGGCGAGATAGTGTCGGTGAATCCGGCGGATCCTTCGCAAGTGGTGGGCCGCACCGCCAGCGCAACCGAGCGCGAGGCGGACATGGCGCTCGACACGGCCACCAGAGCCTTCGAGACCTGGAGCCGTACGGCGCCGGAGGCAAGGGCGCGCATCCTGCTCAGGGCGTCGGCGATCATGAAGCGGCGCAAGTTCGAGCTGCTCGCCTGGGAGGCCTACGAGGGCGGCAAGCCCTGGTTCGAGGCCGACGCCCAGGTCGCCGAGGCGATAGATTTCCTGGAGTATTACGCCCGAGAGATGCTGCGCCTCAAGGACGGGGTCGAGATCTACTCCGTCCCCGGCGAGGAGAGCCGCTACACCTACCAGCCGATGGGGGTCGGGGTCATCATCGCCCCCTGGAACTTCCCTACGGCCATCCTCACGGGGATGTCTAGCGCCGCCATCGTCGCGGGGAACACCGTTATCATGAAGCCCTCGGAGTTCACGAGCGTCATCGGCGCCGTGGTGGCCGAGATCTTCGAGGAGGCCGGCCTGCCGGAGGGCGTCCTTAACTTCCTACCGGGCTACGGCTCGGAGGTCGGGGATTACCTGGTAGAGGACGCGAGGACCCGTTTCATCTCCTTTACCGGCTCGATGAAGACTGGTCTGCGCATCAACGAGTTGGCGGCCAGGCAGATAGAGAACCAGCGCTGGGTCAAGAGGGTCATAGCCGAGATGGGCGGCAAGGACGCGATGGTGATAGACGACTCGGCGGACCTCGACTCCGCCGCCTCGGACATCGTCAAGAGCGCCTACGGCTACTCGGGCCAGAAGTGCAGCGCGGCGAGCCGCGCCATATTGCACGCCGACGTCTACGACGAGGTCCTGGATAAGGTCGTCGAGAAGGCGAAGGCGCTCAAGATCGGCGGCCCCGAGAGCGCCGACGTGAACCTGGGACCCGTCATAAGCGAGCCGCAGTTCGAGAAGGTGTCGGGTTACGTGGACGTGGGCAAGCAGGAGGGCGATCGCGTGCTCGGCGAAGACCCGGGAGATCCCGAAAACGGCTACTTCATCAGCCCGACCATCTTCGAGGTAGAGCGGGATGCCAGGGTTGCGCGCGAGGAGATCTTCGGTCCCGTCCTCTCGGTCATAAAGGCCGGCGACTTCGACGAAGCCCTCCGCGTCGCCAACGACAGCCCTTACGGCCTCACGGGCGGCGTCTACTCCAAAAACCGCGACCACCTCGAGCGGGCGCGCCGGGAGTTCAAGGCCGGCAACGTCTACTTCAACCGCAGCATCACCGGCGCCCTCGTCGGCGTCCAGCCCTTCGGGGGCTTCGGTATGAGCGGCACAGACTCCAAGGCCGGCGGCCCCGACTACCTGCCGCTCCACATGCTCGCCAGAACAGTGGTCGAGAGGTTCTGACGCCTACTCCGAGGCCCTGACGCCTTCCCTGGCACGGTCGAACTTGCCCGAGAGGATGGTGGCCGCCTGTATGACGGGGCTCAGGGCGGGACCGTACGGCGGGGCGTAGGCCAGGTCTATGTTGACGAGGTCAGGGTAGGAGAGTCTGCCCCAGAGCGCCGCTGCGCAGATGTCGGTTAGTTTGTCGGCGCCAGAGCCCGCAGACTCCGCGCCGAGCAGCCTGCCCGTCGCCCGGTCTGCTATAAGCTTGAGGAAGACTTTAGTGGCGCCGGGGTAGTAGGCCGCGCGATCGTTGGCCTTCAGTCCGGCGCTCACTACTTCGAAGCCGGCGTCCTCGGCCTCTTTCTCGGAGAGTCCCGTCTTGCCCACGCCGAGGTCGAAGACCTTGAAGATGCCCGTGCCTAGTATGCCGGGGAACTCCAGGGTCTCTTCACCCGTGGCCGCGTTCGTGCCCGCAACGCGGCCCATCTGGTTTGCGGTATCGCCGAGAGGGACCCAGGTAGGCCTGCCGCTCACCAGGTTGGTCGTCTCCACACAATCTCCGGCGGCCCAGACGTCGGGGACGCTGGTCTGCATGTGACGGTCCGCCAGGATGGCTCCCGTGGTTCCTATCTCGACCCCTGCTTCCGTGGCAAGCTCGACGTTCGGCCTTATCCCGACGCCGACGATGACCAGGTCCGTCTGGAGCTCCCTGTCCCCGAACTTCACGCCCGTGACACGTCCTTCGCCGGTGAACTCATCGACCTTCTCGCCCGTGTAGACGCCTACGCCGTTGGCTTCGAGCTCGGCCTCCACGTTCTCCGAGACCTCGGGTCCGTAGGCGAGGGCGACCCTGTCTTCGCCCTCGATCAGGGAGACCTCCATCCCGAGCCGGCACAGGTTCTCGGCGACCTCTAGCCCGATGTAGCCCCCTCCGACTATCGTTGCTCTGTTGGGAGAGTGCTCCTGAATGTATCTGGCTATCTCATCGGAGTCCGTCAAGAAACGAAGCTTGAAGACGCCTTCCAGCCCCGCGCCGGGCAAGGGGGGGAGGACGGCCCGCGCGCCGGTCGCGATGACGAGCCGGTCGTAGGTGTCTTCGAAGGTCTCGCCCGTATTAAGGTCCAGTACCGAAAGCTTCTTGCCGGTAGCGTCTATCCTCTCCACCCTGTGACGGACCAGAACCTCGATGCCTTTCTCCGCGAACTTCTCGGGCGTGCGCGCCACGAGCTCGTCTCGTTCTTCGACGACGCCGGAGAGGAGGTAGGGCAGGCCGCACTCGCTTATGGAGGGCTCCGGTTCTTCCTGGTAGAGCGTAATCTCCATCTCGGGGTCGAGCCTGCGCGCCCTCGAGGCGGCCTTGGTTCCAGCCGCAACGCCGCCCACAATCACAAGCCGCATGGATGAGATCCTCCCACTGTGCCTACCACCCTAGTCTACAGGCTTTGCCCCGACTGCGAAGGAGTCTCTATTACAACGTCCGGACGCGCAATCCGGCGCAAGAAGAAGACCCCTGGAGTGCACTCGAGGGGTCTTCCGCTCTCACGTGCGTACTATAGAGAACTTTGGGTTAGGCGTTCTTTGCGGCCTGGTAGCGTCTCTCGGCCTCGTCCCAGTTTACGACCTCCCACCAGGCTCCGATGTACTCGGGTCGGCGGTTCTGGTACTTCAGGTAGTAGGCGTGCTCCCACACGTCTAGACCTATCACAGGCGTCTTGCCTTCCATCAAGGGCGAGTCCTGGTTGGCCGTCTTCTCGATGGTGAGCGACCCGTCGGGGGCGGCGATGAGCCACACCCACCCCGATCCGAACACGCTGCCTGGAGCCCCCATGCTGGCCCACTCCTCCTTGAAGGCGTCGAACGATCCGAACGTGGAGTCTATGGCAGATGCGAGCTCTCCCGTGGGCTCTCCTCCTCCCTGGCCGGAGGGTCCCATTATCTGCCAGAACATGGAGTGGTTGGAGTGCCCCCCACCGTTGTTCCTTACGGCTCTCCTGATGTCCTCCGGGACGGAATCCAGGTTGGCGAGGAGTTCTTCCAGGGAGCCCGGGTCAGCCTCGGGGTGCCTCTCCAGGGCACCATTGAGGTTGGTCACATAGGTATTGTGGTGTTTTTCGTGGTGGAGGTGCATGGTCTGTTCGTCTATCGTGGGCTCCAAGGCATCGTAACCGTACGGCAGTTGTGGTAGCTCGTAAGCCACTTTCGTTTCTCCTTTCGTACTCCGGCTTTTCTGTACCCAGCGAGTTATACCCCGAAGTCACAAGCTCTTAACGTCGGGAGAAGTTCTCGCGGTCATCCTCACACGGTGGATGTGAGGTCGTGGAAAGCTGTAAAATACGAGGATTGGCGACTTCCTCTTCACGTACCCGGCGCGGTGATGACCCGGAGCGGCCCGCTTCGGAGGAGATGCGGCGTCTGCTCGATCGGGCGCTCGCCGCGAGCTCGAACGGCATCGTCATTACGGACCCGAAGGCGCCCGACAATCCCATCGTCTACGTAAACCCCGCCTTCGAGGAGATCTCGGGCTTCACCGCGGAGGAGGTCAGGGGACGGAACTGCCGCTTTTTGCAGGGCGAGCATCGCGACCAGCCCGCACTCGACGAGTTGCGCAAGGCGATCGCGGAAGAGCGGGAGTGCAGGGTAGTCCTGAGGAACTACCGCAAGGATGGCACGCCGTTCTGGAACGAGCTGTACGTCTCGCCCGTCCACGACGAAGAAGGGATTCTGACCAACTTCGTCAGCGTCCAGAACGACGTTACACAACGGCGCATGATCGAGGAGGAGCGTGACACGCTGCTCGTGAAGGAGCAGCTCGCGCGGGCCGAGGCGGTGGAGGCGAGGCGGCGACTGGCGTTGCTGGCGGCGGCGGGTCCGTCGCTCTCCGCCTCGCTCGACTACGGAGAGACTTTGGAGCGGATCACCCGCCTCCTCGTGCCCGAGCTCGCGGATTGGTGTCTGCTCGACATAGTGGAAGATAACGGAAGCGTGAACCAGCTCGCCGCCGCGCACGCCGAAGAAGAGAAGGAGGACCTCCTGAGGAGGCTCAGGGAGCACAGGGAGTTCGGGGAAGGGGACCCGGGGAGCACGGCCGAGGTGCTCAGAACCGGGCAGTCTGTGCTGCTCCCCGATCTGCCCGACTCCACCTTCTACGAGCGGGCGCTGGGCCGTGGCGAGTACCTCGACATCGTACTCCGCCTGGAGCCTCGCTCGTTGATGTGCGTGCCGCTCATTGCGCGAGGGAGGACCATAGGCGCTATCACCCTCGTGTCATCGAGGCCGGAGCGCATCTACGACGGTGAGGACCTCCTGCTCGCTGAGGATCTGGCTTACCGCTGCGCGCTGGCCGCAGACAACGCCCGCCTCTACAGGGGTCGAAGCGAGATCGCGCGCGTCTTGCAGAGGAGCCTGCTTCCGCCACACCTACCCGAGATCCCTGGCCTCGAGGTCGGTGCCGAGTACCTGTCCGTCGGGGATGGCAGCGAGGTGGGAGGAGACTTCTACGACCTCATAAACACCGTGGAGGACGGTTGGATCTGCGCCATCGGGGACGTGCGCGGCAAGGGAGTGGAGGCGGCATCGGTAACGGCCCTGGCTCGCTACACCATCCGCGCCGTAACCCTCAAGAACGACAGGCCCTCCGAGATCCTCGCCGCCCTCAACGAGGCTATGCTCCGCCAGCTATCCGAGGATCGCTTCTGCACGGTGGCCTGCGTCCGGCTCGAGCCCCAAGACGGCCCGGTGGGCGTAGGCGTCGACGTCTCACGCGCAGGCCATCCGCCACCGCTCCTGGTTCGCCCCGAAGGAGCTGTGGAGGAGGTAGGCTGTTCGGGCAAAGTGCTTGGCGTGTTCCCCGAGGCGGAGCTCAATGATACGTCGCTGCGTCTCATGCCAGGGGAGGCGCTCGTCCTCTACACCGACGGCGTCACCGAGGCGCGCTCCCCCGACGGTGACTTCTTCGGCGAAGGCAGGTTGCGCCGTCTCCTCAGCTCCTGCGCCGGCTTCGACGCTGGGACGTTCGCCGGGAGGATCAAGGACGCTGTCCTTGACTTCCAGGAGGGCACCCCGAGCGACGACCTCGCAATCCTGGTCCTACGCGCCCGTGACGGAGCGGCGCCCGCGGGGGGAGAGCACACCTAATCCCACCGCCGCGGATGCCGCGAGCTAGATGGTCCAGATCGCGAAGAGCAAGAGCCACACCCTGCGATCGAACCTACGGAGAGATTTCCTCGCGTGTGTATTCACCGGCCGATAATCCCGGAAACACACCGGAACGCTATGAGATACTGCACACGTCTACCCTGGAAGGAGCGAAGGCTTGGCCAAAGACGCAGACCTGCCACGCTCGCTCGCCGGCCTCTCCGGGGAGCTTTCGGCGAGACGCCTCTCTCCCGTCGAGGTCGTGAGCTTGTTGCTGGAGCGTATCGAGGCGGACGAGACGAACTCCTTCATCACCGTTACGGCGGAGCGGGCTCTGGAGAAGGCGTCGTGGGCCGAACGAGAGATCCTGGCCGGACGCTACAGGGGCCCGCTGCACGGCGTGCCTGTGGCCCTGAAGGACATCATCTACACCAGGGGTGTCCGTACGACGATGGGCTCCGGCCCTTATTCCGGACACGTCCCGGACCACAGCGCGACGGTCGCGCGGAAGCTGGAAGAGGCGGGATCCGTCCTCATCGGCAAGACCAACACTCACGAGTTCGCCTACGGTCCCACAGGCGACCGTTCGCACTTCGGGGCAACGAAAAATCCCCACGATACGCGCAGGATAACGGGCGGCTCCAGTGGCGGCTCGGGGGCCGCGGTCGCGGCAAACCTCTGCTACGGCGCTTTAGGTTCGGACACGGGAGGCTCCATCCGTATCCCTGCGGCCCTCTGCGGTATCGTCGGCATGAAGCCGACCTTCGGGCGGGTGAGCAAGAGCGGTGTCTTCCCACTCTCGTGGACGTTGGATCATGTCGGTCCCATCACCCGCTGCGTGGAGGACAACGCCCTGATGCTGAACGTCCTGGCCGGCCACGACCCGGAAGACCCCTACTCCGAAGACCGGCCCGCCGAGGACTTTACGCGGGATCTCCAACGCGGACTCCGGGGAGCCAGTATCGGTCTTCCGACGAGCTTCTTCTTCGATCACGTCGATGGGGAGGTCAATGCGCGGGTGCGCGAGGCCGTGGAGGTCTTCCGGTCACTTGGCGCGCGAGTAAGGGAGGTCGAGATTCCCAACCTGTGCACTACGCTCCACGCGCACCGGTTGATCCTTGGCGCAGAGGCCTACGCCGTCCACCAGGAACGTCTCGAAAGCGAACCGGAGACGTTCGGCGAAGAGGTCGGCGAGCGCCTGATGGACGGCGAGCGTCCGAAAGCGTACCGCTA
>DATMVF010000105.1:0-56222 GCA_035563475.1 Rubrobacter sp. | reverse complement strand
TACCTGGATACGACTCTGGCCGTTGATGGTCGTGACCACGCCAACGGGCAGATCCTCTTTCTCCAGCACCGGACCCTGCTCTATGTGCACCTCGCAATAGCCGAGCAGGCCCTCGTCGCTACGGCCATCACGTTCGACGGCGTCCGGGTTTCCGCCGAAGGAACGCACCGCCTCCCGCAGGGTTACACCATTGCGGTCTTCGAGAAGCAGGCGTTCGCGATCGAAAGAGCCGGCGTAGGCGGAGCTTCCCAGGTAGCTCGTGCCAAACCGCAGGCCCTCCTCGTCAGCGAAACCAACTACTTCTATAGAATACGGGAGCCTCTCGCCCCGGTCGTGTAGCCGCTGGACGCACGCGATCGCCACCATCACACCGAGAATGCCGTCGTACCTGCCTGCATCCCGCACGGTGTCGAGGTGGGAACCGAGGATGAAGGTTTTTTCGCCGCGTCCTTCGTAGCGGCCTATGAGGTTGCCGATCTGGTCACGTCTCGTGGTCATCCCGGCCGTGCGCATCCAGCCGGCAACGATGTCGTTTACCTCGTGCATGGCCTTCGAACCGTACGGCCGGTGGATAAGGCCGGGCTCCTCGCTGATGTCGGCGAGGCGGTCACACTGCTCCATGACGGTCGTCACCGCGTCCTTCATGACCCTTCTTTCCTCATCGTCTCGGGCTCCGATAATGGGGTGGTCTCGAGATGGGTGCCGGATCCCCGGCTTCGAGGCCGGCGTGTAGGATCTCTGTGTGGTCTGCTTT
Source organism: Rubrobacter sp. (assembly GCA_035563475.1). Classification (GTDB taxonomy): domain Bacteria; phylum Actinomycetota; class Rubrobacteria; order Rubrobacterales; family Rubrobacteraceae; genus Rubrobacter_D. The sequence continues at coordinate 55,468 of DATMVF010000105.1, read as the reverse complement.
CATGCTTCGACGCACCCTAGTCTCTCTCGGGCACACCACCGACGATCCGGCCGGCCTGGCCGCAGCAGAGGTAATGGCGCGGCTTGTAGGTTTTCTGAAACTGGCCCGAGAAGATCTGGTACAGACCTATCGCCGTGACGATGATCTCGTCACCGTCGAAGAACTCGTTCATCTCCAAGAAGGCCCGCTGAGGCTTCATCTCGATGGCACGCCGGATCGCCCCTGGTCTGGGCTCTGGCTTGGCGATGTGCCTCAGGGGACCGCCGCGCTCCGGGTCGAAGTCCACCTCGAGGCCCGATTTCTGTACGTCGAGCGGGAGGTCTATCAGGACCGGGCCGCGGCGGCCCTCCTGGGCGATGCGGAAAGCCTCCCGGAAGGTCCAGACGAGCTGCCCGGGCTCTTTGACCTGCACCGCCCACTTGGTCACAGGCTTGGCGATCTCTACGATGTCCACGGCCTGGAACGCTTCCTTGTGTAGCACGCTCGTGGGGGCCTGGCCGGTGATGCAGATCTGTGGTATCGAGTCGGCCATGCAGGTGTAGAGGCCGGTGATCATGTTGGTCCCGGCGGGACCACTGGTCCCTATGTTGATCCCTACCTTGCCCGTGACGCGGGTGTAGCCGTCGGCGGCTTGCGTCCCGCCCTCTTCGTGGCGCACCGAATAGTGACGTATCTTCCCGGACTTACCCAGGGCCTGGTAGAGTGGCAGGATCGCAGCGCCAGGCACCCCGAAGGCGACCTCGACGCCCTCGTCCTCCATCAACTTCACCACCGCGTCCATAACGTCCATCCTGGGCATCCCTGATCTCCCTTTCTATCCTCGCCGCGCGTGGCTCTTCGGCGAGCGGTCGTTGGAGTCGCGTCCCTAACTCGAGTCTCCACCAGTGTTACCCCACCGCACACATCATAGTGCATGCGCATGACACAAAGAAGACACTATTTCGCACAGTGGAAAGACCGGGCGAGTTCGCGCCGAATCTCAATCTACGGCGAGATCGACCTTGGACTGGATCTCACGCCCGGAGCCGAGGCCCCGGGGCTCAGGTCTTTCGATGCTTGTGCTGAGCGCGGAGGCAACACACCGGTAGCTTCTCCCACGAAGTCGTAGACTACTGTAAGTCACGTCCTGCACCTCTCGGCAGGGTGACCCGAGCTCAGGTCAGGCAAGAGTTCGAAACTCTACGATGAGAAGTCGGGGACGGCGCCACGCGCGTCCGCCGCACGACCTTTGGGCTCCTCCCAGTCCTCCTGCCGCCCGAGGGCCGTCTCGTCGAGGAAGTAGTAAGAACCACCAACCGTCTCCAGGCCGCGCGCGTAGACGGAGTAGGTGTGGAAGATATTCTCTCCCTGACGCAGGAAAGAACTTCGGCCCGGCACCTCGGCTGACTGCTCGTCGTGGTCTTCTATAGTCTGGAAGTTGTACTCGACGGGTGCAACGGACTCGTCCAGTGTTGCGTGGAAGTCATAGTTGAATTCGCTGCCGTGGGAGGAGTACCAGGGGAAGGTCCAGCCCTTGGACGCCTTGTAGGCCTCGATCTTCTCCAGCGGCACGCGAGAGACGTAGACGAACGTGGTGTCGCGGGTGTGCAGGTGTCTCAGAAGCCCGTCCGAGATCTCATCGGCCCCCGCCGAACAACTCGGGCATCCTTCCTCCCAGCCCGGGTCGAACATAAAGTGGCCGACAATCAGCTGGCGGCGCCCCTCGAACAGGTCGAGCAGGCTCGCTTTGCCGTCAGGTCCTTCGAACTCGTACTCCTTTTCGATCCTGACCATCGGCAGCCTGCGGCGATCCGCGTTCAGGGCGTCGCGTTCCCTAGTAAATCGCTTCTCTCTGGCGAGCAGATCCTTGCGGGCGGCCTTCCACTCGTCCCGCGACACTACCCGCGGTAGATTTGCGTAGCTTTCATTCATGCGTATCCCACTTTCGGTACGTCAGTCATGATCCGGTCCTCTCCAGACTCGCGATATCATGGGCGACCTCTGACAGATCGTCGTCCAACTGATGTCCGCGTCCGTCGAACTCGCGGAAGCTTGCATGGGGAACCTTCTCCGCATAGAGCGCGAGGTGCGCGAACGGCACCCACTCGTCGTCGCGACTGTGATAGAAGAACATCGGTAGTCCACTAGGGAGCTTCGACGCGAAGTCCTCCTGTAGCGCATACTCGTCGACCTCCCAGCCCTCGACGCCCCAGTATGGTGGCGCAACCAGGAACGCTCCGGATATGGGAGTCGCGGTCCTCTCCTCGGAGATGTACTTCAGCAGGACTGAGGCCCCCAGAGAATGGCCGACGAGGAAGACCTCGCCGTCGAACCCGGTGAGTTCACTTGCGACCCGGTCTCTCCACGCCGAGTACTGCGGGCTATCCTCATGCGGCATCTTCGGGCAATGCACCTCGTAGCCGCCACCCAGCGCCTCTCGCAGGCTCGCCGCCATCTTCCTGTCTTCCTCGTATGCTCCTTCGCCGCCTCCGTGAACAAACAGCACTTGTCTCTTCATTCATGAGTTCCTTGCTGATTGGTTCTGTTCCCATCGGCGAACGACAGACCGTTCGCAACGAGCGTATGCCGGAGTTGCTGGAGCGCCTTTGGCCCCACGCCATGTAGATCCTCGATCTCCTTCTCGCTGACCCTGGCGAGCTGCTCGAGCGTCCGGTAGCCGGCGTTGGTGAGCGCCCGCCGCGCAGGCCTGGACAACCCGGGTGGAAGGTTGCTCTCTTGCTGAGGGCTCATGGCGATCCTCTACTTTAGGACCCGGAAGGTCATGTGGGTCACGTCCGGGTCTGCTATCAGCGCGGTCCTCTCCAGCTCGATGGGTTCGGTCCCCAGGTTATCGAACAACCTCACACCGTCCCCCAACAGCACGGGGACCACGTCTACGTGTACTTCGTCCAGTAACCCCGCCTCGAGGCACTGCTGGACGAGGCTCGCAGCGCCGACCGCGACGTTCTTCTCGCCGGCCGCCGCCCTGGCCTGTTCGACCGCGCTCCGTACGCCGTCGGTGACGAAGGTGAACGGCGAGCCCTCGTAGTCCCATCCGTCGGGGACGGAGTGGGTCAAGACGAAGATCGGGATACCTTCGCCTATCGGGTGTCTGCCGCCCCACCCGTTCGTGATGTCGAACGTCCTCCGTCCCGTCACGATGGCCCCTATCGAGGAGAACACCTCGTTCAGCATCTCTGCGGCCTGGGACGAGACCTGGAAGGTCATCTCGCCGGTCGGCACGACGTAATCGGTGTCGCCGCTGGAGTACCAGTCGAAGAGCCGCATTCCACCCTCGCCCAGAGGATGCTCAGGCCCATCGTTCGGCCCGGCGATGAACCCGTCGAGCGACATCGTGAGCCCCGAAGTTACTTTGCCCATGTCTACACTCCTTCCACCGCTAGTTACGGGCGGGTATCTGTTGCACGCACCAGCGGTTACCGTCGGGATCGCTGAAGAAGACGCACCCCACGAGGTCGAGATTCTCGCCTTCCCTTGCCGGGCGGTAAGCACCCTCCTCGAAGACCTGAACTTCACCGACGTCCACGCCCCGCTCCACCAACTCGGCGCGTGCGGCGAGCACGTCACTGACGACCAGGAACACGCCGTCTACGGAGCCCGGCTCCATAGCTGTGGTGCTCGTTCCCAGATGGATCGAACACGCCGATCCAGGCGGAGTCAACTGGACGAGGTGGACGTCGTCGCTGACCTTGAAGTCGATGTCAACCACGAACCCGACCTTCTCCGAGTAGAAGTCCCTGGCCCGATCGATGTCCGAGACCGGGATAGTCACGACCTCGAGCTTCCAATCCATGTCGCTCTCCTTCCTTTCGCCAGAGCTGGCGCTGAACCCTGCGTCGACGTCCTCTCGTTCTAACCGGCAAACGGCTCGAGTTAGCCCTAGTCCTCTTCGACTGCCTTCGTGACGATCTCGGAGATCTGCTGGGCGGACTCGAAACTGGCGGTGAGCCTGTTCTTCGTCAGGGCCCAGCTGACGCCCGTTGCGGTGTCGACGCACGCGAAGCTCCCACCAACGCCGCCGACCCCGAGCACGCTCCCCGTCTCTTGCGGGTCTGCTCCGGGGCCACCGACGGAGTAACCGAGAGCCCAGGCAGTCGGGAAGCCCATGATCTCATCTACACCACTGAACGTCCCGGCGGATATCTCGCGCAGCCGCTCGGGCGAGACGAACCGAACGCCATCCACCTCGTCCACCAACGCGGCGTACATTCTCGCCACGGCCCGCGCCGACATCTTACCCCCGGCCGGAATGTCGGCCATCAGGATGTCGGGACGGTTGCCGAACTCTGCGGTCGGGGTCACCTGCCGTGGGCCGAGCTTGAAGAAAGGAGAATCGTCGGGGATCGAGGCAAGCATCTGGGCGCTGCCTTCCATGTCCTCCAGCCTGGCCAGCCTGCCGAGCTCAGACTCCGGGACGCCGAAGTAGATCTCGTCGGCGATGCCTAGCGGTTCGGCCACCTCCTCGCGAAGCACCTGCGATATCGGCTTGCCCGTAGCCCGGCGCACGATCTCCCCAACGATATAGCCGAACGGGTATGCATGATAGGCGATCTTCGTGCCAGGCTCCCACCAGGGCTCGGCATCGGCGATGGCGGCGCACATCTTGTCCCAGTCACACAGGTCTTCCGGCGTGGTGTCGTCCGGTAACCCTGGCACGCCGACCGTATTCGTCAGCACGTGCCGCACGGTCGCAGTCTCTTTACCGTGGGCGCCGAACTCCGGCCAAAGGTCCACGACCGGGGTGTCGTAGCCGAATAACCCACGCTCGACGAGCACGTGCGCCACGGTCGAGGTCGCACCCTTGCCGACCGAGTAGCAATAGATAGGCGTGCCGGATTCAACCAGGCGTCCGGTCTCGTGGTCAGCGACGCCAGCGACCGCGTCGACCACCTGCTCGCCATTTCGGTACACGGTGACCTGCAGGCCACGCTCCGCACCCGACTCGACCAGTTCGTCGATAGCCTCCTGTATCTGGGTCCGGATATCGTCCATGATCCTCCCTCTTCTCGTTGCAGGTCAGCTGCAAGTCGAGACCTTACGCCGCCTCACAGTCGAAAGGTTCCGCCTCGGTCTGGATCCCTTCCTCTGTCTGGCGTTCGGGCTGCAACACAGTAAGGGCGACAGCTATCGCCACGACGACCAGTCCGGCGCCGATCCCGAAAGCCAGATGGTAGCCACTCGTCAGCGCCGCAGCGGTAGACTCGCCGCTCCCTATCAGCTGGTCACTCCGCGACGCCGACAGGGTTGCGAGCACGGCCAGGCCGAGGGAACCGCCGACCTGGGCTGTGGTGTTGATCAGGCCCGAGGCCAGCCCTGCGTCGCTGGGCGTCGCGCCAGACATCGCCAGTGTCATGAGCGCCGGGAAGCAGAGACCGGCTCCGATGCCAAGAAGGACCATCACGGGCAATATATCAACTACGTAATCTCCGTCCACCGGCGCCCGCGCGAACAGTGCGAGCCCCGTCATGAACAGCGCGAGACCGCCGAGAACGAGCTTCCTGGCCCCAAAGCGCATTACCAGGCGGTCGGTGTAGCGGACCGACAGTGTTCCCATGAGAATCGTTACGGGCAGGAAGGCAAGACCGGTCTGCAGGGCGTCGTAGGCGAGGATTCGCTGCAGGTAGAGCGCGCCGAGGAAGAACATGCCGAACATCCCGGCGACGCTCAGAACCTGGATCAGGTTCGCCCCCGTAATGTTAGGCGAGCGGAAGATCCGGAGCGGCACCAGCGGGTTGCGCGCTGTCGCTTCGCGGGCGACGAAGGCCGCCAACAACGCCAGCGAGATGGCTCCTATCGTCAGGGTGCGTCCGGAGCCCCAACCGTACTCCGCGGCCGGACCTATGATAGTGTAGACGCCGAGCATCAGCGAGCCGGTTACCAGGACAGCACCGGCGACGTCTGCGCCGTCACCGAACCCGATGCCCTTGTCGCCCTCGATCAGCCGCCCGGCGAGCGCCGCCGTCACTATACCGATCGGTACGTTCACGAAGAAGATCCAATGCCAACTGATGGACTGGGTCAGGATGCCGCCGACGAGCAGGCCCACCGCACCACCGGCGGAGGCGACGAAAGCGAAGACGCCGATGGCCTTCGCCTGCTCCCGCGGCTCGGGGAACATGGTGACGATCATGCCCAGAATCACCGCCGATGTCATGGCGCCGCCGGCTCCCTGAACAAAGCGGGCCGCGACCAATAACTCCTGGCTCTGCGCGAGACCACACAACAGGGAGGCCGCCGTGAAAACACCGATGCCGGCCAAGAACATCCCCCTGCGGGAGATCAAATCCCCAAGCCGCCCGGCGAGCAGCAGCAGGCCGCCAAAGGAGATCAAGTAGGCGTTGACGACCCAGGCAAGGCTCGATTGCGAGAAGCCGAGGTCGTTCTGAATAGCCGGCAACGCCACGTTGACCACCGTGGCGTCGAGCACGATCATCAACATCCCCACACAAAGGACGTACAGAGCGACCCAACGCCGCCTACCACCCATCGTCTCCGTATGCGAATCTTCGTGTTTTCCGAACTCATACTGCGTCATCTGGACCGTCTCCGTTTCCCGAGATCGCAACATTGTCTGCTCTGAGAATACGGCAGTAGTCCTAAAAAACAACCATTGATCATCGAAACCCTACCAGATATGTAGACTTCAAGACCTACGGTGATAAACTCACCATATGGTGACAAGACGCACATACGATGACGGGTGTGCTGCGGCGCATGCGCTCGACCTTGTGGGCGAGCGCTGGGCGCTCCTTGTAGTACGCGAGTTGTTGCTGGGGCCGAAGCGGTTCACGGACTTGCGGGCTGGATTGCCGCACGCCAGTCCCAACGTACTCGCCCAGCGCCTGCGCGAGTTGGAGGAGGCCGGGATCGTGCGTCGCAGGAGGCTACCTCCGCCGGCGGCGTCGAAGATCTACGAGTTGACCGAATGGGGCGAGGAATTGGAGCCGGTCATTATTCGTCTCGGCAGGTGGGGTGCCCGCTCCCCGTCGATACCCGGCGACGCTCCACTGGGTGTTGACTCCCTGATCCTCTCCTTCAGGACGATGTTCGACCCTGGGGCTGCGGAGGGCTTGGAGGCGAGCTACGAACTCAGGATGGGGGAGGACCGCTTCAGGGCCGAGGTGTCCAGGAACGGCTTCGAGGTCGAACGCGGCGGCGTCGAGCGTCCCGACGCGATCATCGAGGCCGATTCGGCTACGCTGGCCGGGCTCGTCTACCAGGATCGGGACCTGGAAGAAGCGTTGCGATCCGGGGACGTGAGGGTCGAAGGCGACGAGGCAGCTGTGGAACGCTTCCTCACGCTCTTCCCTTTGCCTGAGCCCGCCGCACGGTACAGCCTGTTCTGACCATGGCCCCTTCTGGCGGCCTATACATCGACCCTTGTAGTGCCCCGGCAGTCAGCCTAAACGCTCACCAGCAATGCCGTGACGTACATTATGGCCACACCGGCGGTGAACCCGCCCAGGTTGGGGACGGAGAGGGCAGGGGTTTTCGACCGGGCCGAATCCTTCAGGAGAAGCCGGCCAACCTCGTAGATCACCTGTAGTATGGCGCCGGCCCCGACGGCGAGCAACACGGCCGAGGCGAGGTTGGAGTAGGCGAAGCCACCGATCCAGGTCCCCAGGACGGCAGGCCCACCGCCGAGAAGCGCCAGGCCCGCGAAGTGCGCGAGGCTTGGCCTCTCTTCGAGGATGGGCGCCGCGATGCCTACGCCTTCTGTGATGTTGTGCAACGTGAACCCGACCACGAGGAACGTCCCGAGTGCCGCCTCCCCGAGGGCGAACGCCGCGCCGATGGCCAACCCCTCCCCCAGGTTGTGCAGTCCTATCCCCAAAGCGATCCGGTAAGAGGTCGAGAGCCGGCTCGTCTGCCCACGCCTCCTGAACAAACGCTCGGCACCCAACAGCCCGAGCAGGGCGAGCAGTGCCACCACCAGCACCAGCGGGACGCCGGAGAAGACCCCGGGCAACCGCCCGGCTACCTCCACCGCTTCCAGCAAGGTGTCCACGACCAGCCAGACCAGCAGCCCCAGCGTGAGGGCAAGTATAGCCCCTATCCCCGCGGAGCCGAGGCGCCTCAGGAAGGGGTACCAGAGCAGCCCGAGCGCCACCGGTATCACGCCGACGTAGGTCCCGATCAGCGCGTAGCGCCAGAACGTCTCCGCCGTGAACGTCGGTGTGATCACCGCCGCAGGCACCTCGGCGGAGAAGGTGGTCCCTGTGTCCGTGATGAGGGTTATCCCGTATGCCTCGCCCTCGATCCAGGAGTAAGGCAGGGTGATCTCCGCCGAACCAAGCGGTGAGATCCTGGCGTCCGGCTCAACCGTGAAATCCCAGAGCGCCTCATTGACCGTCACCTGGCTCACGGTAACGGGCTCGGGACCGCCATTGGTCACGCTCACCACGATCTCGTCCGGTGTGGGCAAAGACACCCGATCGATGGTGAGGTCCTCCACGGGAGGACGGTCTTCGCGGTCTATCCCCGCCCCGTTCAACACGATGGCGGCCAGCAGCACGCCCAACCCCAGCAGCGGCACGAGCCCCAGGAGCACCCAGACCGGTCCACGCTCTCGTCCCATCCCCTACTCCTTCACGTCGAACAGGCCCATCCAACCGAGCTCGGCGAACTCGCTGACGTGGGCGTGGAACATGAAGAGCCCGGGGAAGTCGTAGCTGAACTCCATGATCCCGCGCTCCCCCTGGGCGAACATCTTGGTGTCCGTGAACTCGGAGGGCTCGAGCCTGGTCCCCGTCGGATAGTAGTCAAAGAAGTTGGCGTGCGTGTGGAAGCTGTTGACGAAGTCGAACTCCAGCACGTTGACCACGTAGATCCTCACCAGCTGGCCTAGTTTCAGCTCCACGGGATGGCGCTGGTGGTGGAAGGCAACGGTGTTCACGGCGTAGACCTCGTTCGCGCCGTCGAAGTTGGTGTCGAAGCCGTTCATGACCATCACCAACTCGTCGGCCTCCTCACGCCCCTCCCTCGGGTCTATGACGAAAGCTCCGTAGAGCCCCTTCTCGATGTGCTTCTTGAGGGGCATCACGTGGCAATGGTAGAGGTGACACCCGAACGGCTCGGCTTCGAACTCGTAGACGAACTCCTGGCCCGGCGCGACAAGCTCGAACACCCCGTCCATGCCCGCCGGGTGGAAGCCGTGGAAGTGTATCGTGTGCGGGTGCGCGTCCCTGTTTCTGAACACCACCCGCAACAAGTCACCCTCCCTGGCGCGCAACGTTGGCCCGGGTACCTGCCCGTTGTAGGCCCACGCCGGGTACATCACCCCCGGCGCCACCTCTACTTCCACCGCCTCCGCACTCAGCTCGTACTCCCGAACCGTCCTGCCGCCCTCGGTCCGCTCCTCACCCCAGTAGAACTCCCTCAAGAACTTCGAAGGGTCGAACCTGGAGAGGTCCACATCCCCAACCGTCCCATTCCCCCCGTGCGCAGCCATGCCGCCGGAGTCAGCAGCCCCGTGGCCAGCCTTATGGTCCGCCCCATGCTTTTCTCCGTCGTGCCCGAGGGCCGCGCGGGCCCCCAACAGGCTACCCGAAACCCCCAGAGCCCCGGCTACGCCCGCGGCCCTCAGGAAATCCCTGCGTGAAACCCCCAATTCCGATCTATCCATGCGCGCCATCCTGTTCCGTGTGCTGCGCCCTTACGGGACTGCGTACCCCGAGTTAGTTTTAGCCCTGCCTAATATTACGACAAATCGAGGTTACATGTCAAAGTACTTTTGCTTGAAAAAATTGTTCGAATCACCTATATTGTGATCGGAGATGGGAAACACAGTGGTCACTCAGCCATCCGCCTCGGTCGGGGACTACCTCAAGGCCGTATGGGAGATTGCGGGTTCGGGAGCGGCGTCGACCAAGGGCGTTGCTGACAGGCTCTCCGTCTCATCCGCTTCGGTAACCAACATGTTCGCGAGGTTACAGGGGATGGGACTAGCCCTTTACGAGCCTTACCGCGGGGCTTCCCTCACGAGGCGGGGGCGCGCGGAGGCTTTGCGGCTGGTGCGGCGGCACCGTCTGATCGAGACGTTCCTGCTCGAGCATTTGGGGTACTCGTGGGAGGACGTACACGAGGAGGCCGAGCGGCTGGAGCACGCCGTCTCCGACGAGTTCACGGAGCGTCTGGCCGAGCTTCTGGGCCATCCGGAGCGGGATCCCCATGGCGCGCCCATCCCCGCGTCCGACGGGGCGCTGCCGCCCGAGGATTCGCGGCCCCTCAGCGGGACGGAGGTCGGCGGGCGTTTCGTCGTCTCGCGGGTAGAGAACAGGGACCCTGCCGTGCTCATCTACCTGCGGGGTCTTGGGCTCGTGCCGGGGCGCGCGCTCCGGGTGAGGGAAGTCCGAGCGCTGGACGGCGTCGTCACCGCAGAGGACGAGGACGGGGTCACCCACGCCCTCGGCGCGCCACTAGCGCGTTCCATCCTGGTCAGACACCGGGCCTAAGGGACCTCGACGAGGGTCCGTCCTCTGCTCTTGGGCTGGCAAGAACCTTTGCTCTAGGTAACCGTCAGGTGGTGACCTTGTTCCTTGTAGCGGACTGCCATGTCCGGGAGGGAGATGGGATCGTAGTCCGTCGCGTGGCCCGCCTGTCCGAAGGCCTGCATGCGCGCCTTTACGACCTCCTGCATCGCTGCCCTGGCCGGCTTCAGGTAGTAGCGGGGATCGAACTCCGATGGGTCCTCGGCGAAGGCCTTGCGGATGGCGCCCGTCGCGGCCAGACGCAGGTCGGTGTCCACGTTGATCTTCCTCACGCCGTGCTTGATGCCCTCTTGGATCTCCCGCACGGGCACGCCCCAAGTGGGCTTTATTTCGCCGCCATACGCGTTGATAATGTCGACGAGTTCCTTGGGTACGCTGGAGGAGCCGTGCATGACGAGGTGCGTGGTCGGGAGCCGCTCGTTGATCTCTTCGATGATGTGCATGGCGAGGACCTCGCGGTCCGGCTCTTTCGTGAACTTGTAAGCCCCGTGACTCGTCCCGATGGCGACCGCCAGAGCGTCTACCCCCGTCCGCTCGACGAATTCCACGGCCTGATCTGGGTCCGTCAAGTTCACCTCACCGGAGCCAACGTCGTCCTCTATGCCGCCGAGAGTCCCCAGCTCGCCCTCTACGGTGACGCCTGAGGCGTGCGCCATCTCGACCACTTCGCGCGTGACGTTCACGTTGTACTCGAAGTCCGCAGGGGTCTTACCGTCTTCCATGAGCGAGCCGTCCATCATGACGCTGGTAAAGCCTAGATCTATGGCGCTCTTGCAGGTCTCGGGGGAGTTGCCGTGGTCCTGGTGCAGGGCGACGGAGATCTCGGGGTATATCTCCGTCGCGGCCTCCATGAGATGGTACAGGAAGCGGTCGCCCGTGTACTTGCGTGCGCCTCGCGAAGCCTGGATGATGACGGGAGACCCTGTCTCCCGCGCGGCCTCCATGATGGCCTGTACCTGTTCCAGGTTGTTGACGTTGAACGCCCCTACACCGTAACCCCCGTTCGCCGCCTCGTCCAGAAGCTGGCGCATCGTAACCAGTGCCATGTGAGTTATCCTCCTATCTCGAAATGCCAGGACCCGTCTCCGTGACGGGAGCGGCAAGTATAGACGCTTTTGCATGTCGTACCAAAGAAAGTGCACCATCGCTCAAAGACGCTCTACAGAAACGCGCCTGGCGACGCTCCCGCAACGATAAACAGAGGCATCGACCTACTCCGAACTGCGCCTTTGGCTACGCGTGAGAGGCTATGAGCGAAAAGCTGAAATGCTGAAAGCGAGGCGAAGCGTGCTGACAAGGCACCAGAGGCGCCGGGCTGAAACGCTTACTCCGCGACGTCCACGGAGACCCTGTCGGCCTGCACGATGTAGCGCACGTACCAGTTCGGGCCCATCGTCCAGTAGTCACCGAAGGTCTCTATGCACGTCTGCAACGAGACCATATCCCTTCCCGGCTTGGGAGTCGTTACCCATGTTTCATCCGGCGTTATCTCTTTGAACTCCGTAACCTCGTAAGTGTAGGTAGTCCCGTTGACGTCGCCGAGGTAGATCACATCCCCCTTGGCCAGAAGCGGCAGATTGTAGAACTGATGGTGGCTAGCCGTACCGGGCCACCCTAGCCTGTGAGCCGCAATGTAGGTGTTCGCGTTGTCCTGCCAGGGGAAGCCCGAATGGGGCAACTTTATGGCCCCATAATCCATCGCGGACTCGGCCGCGGAGTTGGTCACGTAGTTGTCGTAGAGCCCGAGCGCCGGGATGGACATCCACAGGTCATTCGTGGGCGGCGTCGGTATCGTAGACCGCTTCTTCGGCTCTGGCTTCTGAGCGGGCTCGTTCTTCTCGGCCGTGGTCTTCTTGTCCTCCTCTTCTGAGGCCAGGACCTGTGCGTCTTCCCGCTTCTGTTCGCTTGCAGCCTCGGGGGCCCCGGCCACCTGCACAGATGCCGCCCTCTCCACGGCGGCTCTCTCTATCCCATCAGTGGCAACCGGTTGCTTATCAGGGGAGCCCGTCAGTAACGTTACACCAAACACCATGAGGGCAAGCGACAAAAGCACTAAGAACGCGGCCCACCTGCGTCGCCTCCTGAACTTACGTCGATCAGATCTTTTGCCCATGTGCCCTCTCCGTTCTTCCCACCTGCGCAAAAGCTGTACACGGTCCGCGTCGCTGCCGCTTCGCCGAACGAAACATGCGCGAGATTTTAACAGCACTTTTCACAAAGCGGTAGAGTAGTTAGTAAACTTTCCTTAATGGTAGGCAAAGTATCTCCGCCGATGGCGGTGAGCCTGGCGGGCCTTAAATTCCGTAGGACGCTGCTGCTCTGGCCCTGGTCCGAGAGCCGAGATACGGTAGTATATGTGCCGTTCCCGAGATCTTCCCCGACACTTGCGTGGTCCGAAACGCCGGTCGGGACTGGTGAACGTTCCCAAGTACATAGAGAGGTTGGCGGTTGAACGCGGAGACGGAGAGAACCAAGGGTGCCCTGACTGGGGAGCCGACACTCGAAGCGCGGGGTCTGAAGAAGAGCTTCTCGGGCTTCGAGGCGGTCAAGGGCGTCGACTTCGAGGTCTTCGGTGGAGAGTGTTTCGGTTTTTTGGGCCCGAACGGGGCTGGGAAGACCACGACGATGAAGATGATCTACGGTGCCGTGATACCGACTGGCGGAGAGCTCGCCGTCGCCGGTCTCGACGTCTACCACCACGAGCGGGAGATCAAACGCCGCATCGGGGTCGTCCCCCAGGAGAACAACCTCGACGACGAGCTCAAAGTAGAGGAGAACCTGCTCATCTACGGCAGGTACTACGACCTTCCCAGCAAGCTGGTACGCAGGAGGGCTGAGGAGCTTCTCGACTTCATGCAGCTCTCCGACAAGGCCGAAGCGACGGTCGAGCAGCTCTCTGGCGGGATGAAGCGGCGCTTGCTCATCGCCCGCGCCCTGCTGAACGATCCCGAGATCGTCGTCCTCGACGAGCCGACTACGGGGCTCGACCCGCAGGCCCGCCTGCTCGTCTGGGACCGGTTGCGCGAGCTCACCGAGGAGGGCAAGACCCTCATCCTGACCACCCATTACATGGAAGAGGCCGCGCGGCTGTGTGACAGGCTGGTCATCATGGAGGGGGGTTTGATCATCGCGGAAGGAAAGCCGGGGGCGCTGGTCGAAGAGCACGTCAGCCCGCAGGTCCTCGAGTTCAGGACGGACCACAGGTCGCTAGAGGATCTCGTTCCCGTTCTCGAGGCCGTCTCGGACGCCGTCGAGCGGACCGGCGATGAGTCGATCCTCGCCTACACCGACGACGCCGACGCCCTCCTCGAGCGGGTGCGGGACTCGGGGACGGAGATCGAGAACACCGTGTACCGCCAGGCCGGACTGGAGGACGTCTTCCTGCGGCTCACGGGGAGGAGGCTGGTGGAATAGTGGGTACGATAAGGATACCCTCGGCCCGCGGGTCGTTCAGGGTGTGGCAGCGCAACATCACCATCTTCCGGAAGTATTGGAAGACTATTTTGTTCCCCAACTTCGTCGAGCCGCTCCTCTATCTGGCGGCGCTCGGGCTAGGGCTCGGGGCGTTCATCCAGCAGGGAGGCATCAACGGCCAGCCCTACGTCCAGTTCGTAGCCCCTGGGCTCCTGGCGAGCAACGCCATGTTCGCCGCCTCCTTCGAGAGCACTTTCAACACCTTCGTCAAGCTCAAGATAGACAAGATCTACGACGCCATAATAACCACGCCCGTCAACGCGGAGGACGTGGTCGGTGGTGAGTATCTGTGGGCGGGGACGCGCGCGGCGCTCTACGGGACCGCGTTTCTCGCGATGATAGTGGTGCTTGGCATCGTCTTCGGGCAGCCTCTCGTCACGTCGTGGTGGGCCCTGCTGTTGCCCCTGATGCTGCTCGTAATCGGCATCATGTTCAGCGTGATGGGCACGCTGTTCACCAGCCTCATAGAACGCATAGACCTCTATGCCTACTACTTTACCCTGGTCGTGACCCCGCTATTTTTGCTCTCCGGCGTCTTCTTCCCCGTAGACGACTTCCCCGCGCCGGTGCCGCAGATCGCCTGGTTTACCCCGCTCTACCACGCTGTCAACGTGTGCAGGGAGCTCGCCACGGGACCTTCCTTAGGGGTCCTCGTCGACGTGGCCTGGATGCTCGTGTTTACCGGAGCGCTCGCCTTGATCCCGGTCCAGATCATGCGCAGGCGGCTTATCGGCTGAGGGTCGAGACTCTGGTAGGATATCCTGATGGAGGCCGAGCAGTTCACCATACGCCTCGCCCGGCCTGATGATGATCCGGCTATCGCCGCCCTCGTCGTGGAAGGATTCCTGGACCAGTTCAGGCACGTCTTCGGCGGTAGGATGGACCGCTCGCTCAAGGTCATGGAGCGCTGGATCCGCCTGGAGCACACCTCTGGCGGGGTGACTTCCCTGGTGGTCGAAGGGTACGCAGATGGAGAGATCGCCGGCAGCATCGGCGTCAGGACGGAAGTCTCCAGGGAAGACATCCTCGCCCGCGGTCTGTGGAGGGCCCTCACCCGCAACCTCGGCTTTCCGCGGGCGGTCTGGGCGACGACATTGCTCTCCTACCCGACGTACTCCTCCGTCACTTCCGAAGCTTACATCGAACGGCTCGTGATCTCCCCCTCCTTCCGGCGCCAGGGCATGGCGCGGCGCCTGCTCTCGGCCGCGGAAGACCTCGCCAGGGACGCGGGCAAGAAGTCCGTGGGCCTGCACGTCACGGGCAACAACCTCGGCGCCCTGCGACTCTACGAGGCCGAGGGTTACGCGGAGGTCTCGCGGCAGAGATCCCTGATCGCCGCCTGGTTTATGGGCATCCGGGAGTGGCTGTATCTGAAGAAGCAGCTTTAGGAGCGGGGAGGGTTTTCCTGACCAGGGGGGTAGTCGTCGTCCTGTCCGTCCGAAGGGCCATCCTGGCGCCGCTCGCGGGACCCGAAGTCGCGCCGCGTCTCGGGCCAGTCGAATAGGTCATCCGGGAGGTCGGGTAGAAAATCCTCGTCAAGAGGCTCACGTCTGGACCGACCGCCAGGGGCCGGTTGCTCTTCGACTGCGTCAGGGTATGTCTCCGGTGGCTGATGAGGCCGGTTCCTGGCCGGATACCTTCCTCCGTGTTTACGCACCACCCTCGGCACGTTGTCGCGTTCGGACTCGAGTTCCGTGGGGCGCGGGCTGAGATCCACCGTATCGTCCGATGGGCCTGGTGCAGCGTAGTCCACCTCGCCGCCTTCGACGCGGGCGGGTTCGACCCCTTCTTTCGTCTCCGCGACCGGGTGAACGAAATCCAGGTAGCGGGCGTCGCCCGTCAGGAAGGCGAGGATCTGGGCGTTGAACTCGGCCACACGCTCCACCATAGGCATGTGGCCGCACTCGTCTATAAGGCAGATCTCGGCCCTCTCCACGCCCTCGGCCCATACCCCGACCGATTGAGGGTCTACTATCTGATCCTCTTCCCCGGCGACGACGAGAAAGGGAATCTTTATGATCCTGGCCTGCCTGGCGAGCCTACCGCGGGAGATCTCACGCCTCGAGATGCTCAAGGTCTTGGAGACGGCGGCGGGCGTGGACCGGCCGGCGTCGTCCACTATCTCTTCCGTGAGGTCGTCGGAGTCGGCTACGAAGGGTCGCATCCAGAGGCGGCGGAAGGGGCGCGCCGCGCGCCCCAGAGAATAGACGATGGGACCGACGACGGGCACGGTGGCGAGCCACAGCAGGGTGGGAAGGTCGAGCTGGTCCTCGTCGGCAGGAGCACAGATGACGACGAGGCGTCCGACGACGTCGGGATGATCTGCCGCGAGCTTTACGGCCATGGCCCCGCCGAGGTCGTGGCCGATGACGTTGGCGTGGGTCAGGCCGAAGTGGGCGCAGAAAGCGTAAAGAAGCCTGCTCCCGTTTCGTATCCCGTATCCGGAGAGTGGTTTGTCCGACTCCCCGAAACCGGGGAGGTCGAGGGTATACACGGTGAAGCGCTGCGCCAGCCGCCCTGCGAGTTGCTCCCAGATGCGGGTCGAGGATAACCAGCCGTGTACGAGTACGACCGGGGGGCCCCCGCCGATGACGTTGTAGCGAATCCAGACCCCCTCGAGCTCCAGGTACTCCGTGTCACGGGCGCTCTCTACCTCCCTGGTGTCACGCCCGAGCACGATTGAGGCGGCGAGGATCGAAGCAACCACGACGAACAAGATTATCAAGGTGGTTCCCATGGAGGCCATGATAACGCAAAAACACGCCAACAGGATAGCAGCGGGACGCGCCAGACTCGTCCTGCCCCGGCGTGGTCGGCGCTCTTCCTACATCGACCTCACGAACCACGAATGGGTGCCGCAGAGCCAGGCCTCAGGTGGCCTGGCACGCTGCCTATCCCAGGTCAGCCGATGCTTTCGCTCCTGTCGTGACTGTAGAGGCCTTCCAGTTGCGAGCGAAGGAGAGTACGGTCGTAGAGACCCGCGTGACAGTCGATGCAGAAGAGTACCTCCTCGGGACGACCAGGATGCAGATCGTTGTCCATCATGAAATCGAGAAGCTCCCTGTACTCTTCGCCGACCTGATCCACGAACTCCGAGAACGAGATGCGGCCAGAGATCAAACGCTCACACGCTTCGTAGGAATCCAGCTTGCCCAGACGACGGTTGGTGTGCCTTACGATGAGCCCGGGGGCGATGTTCCCCAGTCCCATTCCCTCCTTCATCACCAAGACGGACCCTTTCTAGCCCCCGGAGGGGTCGTTCCCCGTTTTCCTGACACCCCTTAAACCGCCGGCACCCCATCAGCAGGCGATCCGTGCAGTCTACGTTCGGTGACGCGTTTTGTAAAGCGTCTCGCCGAGAGGGGGCGCCCCGAACGATATACTCCCGAAGGATGACGGATGCGGCGAAGGAATCAGGGACGTGCCGGAACGAAGCGTGAGCATCCGGCGCAGCGCGCGCGTGGTCGTCCTCGGCGCCGGATTCGCGGGAGCCTCCCTGCTCAGGCACCTCCCTCCGGCCCTGCGAAAACCAGGCGAGACCCTGCTGATCGACCGCAGGGAAGAGTACGCTTTCGTGCCCCTGATCCACGAGGTCGCGGTCGGCCGGGTGCATCCGAGGACCGTAACCTCACCTATCGCGCCCTTGTGCGCCGGGGACTGCGTGTTCCTGCACGCGGAAGTCTCGGGTATAGACCTCGCCAGGAAGACCCTCGAGACTTCTGAAGGCCCCGTCGGCTACGAGTATCTGGTCCTCAACCCTGGCAGCGTCGCCGCCGAGCCCGGACCGCGGCTGGCGGGCTACTTCCACTCCTTCTGGAGCCTGGACGATGCCCTGCGCCTGCGCACCGCCCTGGGCGGTGCCTGGCGCCTGGCCACGAGCCCTGGGCCCCGGCCGCCACAGGGCACCCTGACCGTTGCCATCGTCGGTGGTGGGGCGACGGGCGTCGAGGTCGCCGCCGAGGTGGCCGCCCTCTTCGACTATCTCGGGAAACGCTCCCATCGCAGGCCGTCCGAAGAACCGCGGGTCGTGCTTCTGGAGGCTAAGCACCGGCTGATGGATTGGCTAGACCCCTACTTCGACAGCGTCGCGAGGAAGACGCTCACGGGACTCGGGGTCGAAGTGCGCCTGAACACCCCCGTAGAGACGGCGAGCGCCGAGGGTGTCTTCGCCGGCGAAGACTGGCTGAAGGCGGGCACCAGGGTTTGGACGGCCGGCGTGGAGGCATCGCCACTGGTGAGAGGATTGCCGGGGGAGCACGATGCGGCGGGCCGCTCACACGTGGGCGAGCACCTCACTTTGCCTGGTCACCCCGAGGTCTACGTGCTCGGTGACGCCGGGGTCTACACCGATCCGCGCCTCGGTCCCCTGCCCCCCACCGCCTCCGTCGCCGTGCAACAGGGACCGTGGGTGGCGCGGGACCTCAAGCGCCGCCTCCGCGGCGCAGGGAGCAAGCGGGGCAGGCCGCCTTTCCGCTTCTTCGACCGGGGCTACGTGGTGAGCCTAGGCCCGGAGAGCGCCGTGGCAGACGCCGTCGGTCTCAGGCTGCGAGGCCCCGCGGCACAGGCACTCTACAGGAGCGTTCTTCTCTACTACATGAAGAGCCGGCGCGACAGGATACTCACCGGCGCAGACTGGGCGATGGAGCGAACCCTGGGAAGGGTCGGCTTCGGCACCCAAAGTCCGGAGCGCGCTGACTAGCTCTCGACTCGTAAAGGCGCCAGGTGACGTTCCACTATTTCGGGCACGTCCTCGGGTGTTACGCGGGTATACCAGACGTCGTCGGGGTAGACGAAGACGACGGGACCTTCCTCGTGGCGGCGGGTGCAGGCGTTACGGAGCACGGCTGATGGCGGTATGCCGCGCAGCTCCACCTCTTCTCTAAACATCTCGAACAGCTCGCCGCCGCCTTTCGCGCCGCAGCGTCCCTCGCCCGGCGTGGCGCAAACGAAGATCTGGCACAGCTTGCTCATGCCCAGATTCTATGCCGCAGTAAGGAGAAGTCCAGACGTTGTAAGCCGTCAGCTTTCAGCCTACTGCTTTTGCCGGAAGCTGACCGCTGATGGCTGATCGCTGACCGCGCGAATCAGGGTGGGTCGATGACCCACCCTGATTCGCTTTAGAAGCTGGTCACCGTCAGGCCGGTCTCGGCCCGCTCCTGGACGCGCCTGGCCATGCCCGTCTCCTTGGCCCTTTCCGCGACCGCCTCCGCGACGGCGGGGGCGACCCGCTCGTCGAAGACCGAAGGGATGATGTAGTCCTCGGAGAGGTCCTCTTGTGGGATGACGTTCGCGATCGCCTCGGCGGCTGCGAGCTTCATCGGCTCGTCTATCTCACGGGCCCTGACATCGAGGGCGCCCCTGAAGATACCCGGGAAGCAGAGCACGTTGTTGATCTGGTTCGGGTAGTCGCTGCGGCCCGTCGCGATGATCCTCGCCTTCCCCATCGCGACCTCCGGCCTTATCTCGGGGTCGGGGTTGGCCATGGCGAACAGGATCGGGTCGGTGTTCATGCTCCCGACTTGCTGGAGGTCGAGAACGTCCGGAGCGGAGAGGCCGAGGAAGAGGTCGGTGCCTGCTATGGCGTCGGAGAGGTCGCCGGTCCTACCCTCTGGATTCGTGTTCTCGGCGAACCAGCGCTTGGACTCGTTGAGGTCCTCGCGCCCTTCGTGGACGATGCCCTTCGAGTCGCAGCCCACGATGTTCTTCGCGCCAGCCGCCATGATGATCTTGGCGCAGGCCACCCCAGAGGCGCCCACGCCGTTCACCACTATGCTAAGGTCCTCCACCTTCTTGCCGACGATCTTGAGGGAGTTGATCAGGGCTGCCAAAACCACGACGGCCGTGCCGTGCTGGTCGTCGTGGAAGACCGGGATGTCCAGGTCCTTCTTCAGCCGCTCTTCGACCTCGAAGCAGCGCGGGGCCGAGATATCCTCCAGGTTTATGCCGCCGAACGCGGGCGACAGGTTTTTCACGGTCTCGACTATCGCGTCCGTATCCTTCGTGTCGAGGCAGATCGGGAACGCGTCCACGTTCGCGAACTGCTTGAAGAGCGCCGCCTTGCCCTCCATCACAGGCATGGCGGCCCACGGTCCTATGTCCCCGAGCCCGAGTACGGCAGTACCGTCAGAGACGACGGCTACCGTATTGCGTTTGACGGTGAGGTTGAAAGCCCTCTCCGGGTCGTCGGCTATCGCCCTGCAGACGCGCGCCACACCCGGCGTGTAGACCATAGAGAGGTCATCACGGGTGCGGATCTGGAGCTTGGAGCGGACCTCGATCTTACCCCCAAGGTGCATCAAGAACGTCCTGTCCGAGACGTTGATGACCCTGACCTGGGGCAGGTCCTCCACGACCTGAACCACCTGCTGGCCATGCTCGGAGTCACGGGCGTTTACTGTAATGTCGCGGGTGGTCCTGTCCTGGCTCATCCGCACTATGTCGACGGCGCCGATCATTCCGTCGGCATCCCCAATAGTCGTCAGGATCTTCCCGAGGGCCCCCGCCTCGTGCGGGAATTCGACCCGTAAGGTGAGGCTATAGCTCGCACTGGGTATAGCTTCCATCTGTGTAACACCTCTCCCTAGTTGACCCGCCCCGCCCAATGCGTGGCACGAGAATGATTGTATGTCAGCCCGGCGCTTCGCGCCTTGTCAGCATTTCAGCACGCGCCCTGTCGGGCGCTTGTCAGCACTTCAGCACGTCAGCTTTCTCTTGCGCAAGTCCTGGCCGCATAGCTGAGAGCCGCGAAGCGGCGAGCTGACTAGCTGACAAGCGAAGGCGAACCCTGAGCGTGCTGACTAGCTTATATGGGCAAATATCCGGGATCGTCGGGCAGGTCGGTCCCGGGGAGGGCGTCGCGCCTGGCGAGGAACCATCTGCCCTTCTCGGTGAGTGGGTCTGCCTCCGCTGCGGCCTGTTCGAGCCCGGCCCGCAGCTCGTGCAAGAGCGGCGGTCTCTCACCGTAGGAGACCATCTCCAGCTCGGCGGCGACGGCGGCGTCGACGAACTCGCCCCAGCGGCGCGGGGCTGGCGCGTCGAGTTCCGGCGGCGAGGCGAAGGCACGTTTGATCTCCTCGGGGAGCGGAGCCGATGACAGAGCTTCATAACGCCCGGATTCCACTTTACCGCCCCCTTCGTCGAGGTAGCGACGGGCGGCGAAGAGCAGTAGCCGCGAGGGGACGGTTCGTTTGTTCCAGGAGGCGGCGACCGCCTCCCAATCTATGAAAGATCCGGCATACAGCCTCTGCAAGTCCATAGACTCAGAAGCCGCCCGCATAGCCGCCCTCGACGGCGTAGAGCTCGGCCGTGTCGGCTTCGGGGAACTCGAGCGCCAGGTCCCCGGCCGTAGCACTGGCCATGTAATCGGACCAGATGTCCATGGGCAGGGTCTCTCCGTTCGGCTCCTTTAAGTCGTGGACGCCGACGAGGGAGCGCCCGCCTTCCGCATAACCGACCCACACTGAGGTGCAAAGAAGTGGAGTATAGCCGACGTACCAGGCGTCGACGAAGTCGTCCGTGGTCCCCGTCTTGCCCGCCGATGGACGTCCTATCTCCTCGTCCAGGTCGTGGAACATCGTCGCCGTCCCGTCCTCCACAACGCCCCTGAGGACCTGGGTTGCGACCGCCGCTTCGTTGCCCGTTAGCACGCGCCGGCCGCTGATCTGGTGGTCGTAGACCGTCTCGCTCTGACCGTAGCTATTTCTGTCGATCCTCTCGATGGAGTAAGGCTCGCGGTGGATGCCGCCACCGGCGAAGGTCGAGTAGGCAGAGGCCATGTCGAGCGGGCTGACTCCCGACCCCAGGCCGCCTATGGCCGTCGAGGGGTAGGGCTCGACCGGGGTGGTAATGCCCAGGTCTTCGGCGGTCTTCACGACGTCTTCCAATCCCACGTCGGCAGCAAGCTGCACGAACACCGTATTATCCGATTCCTCCATAGCGTCGGAGATGGAGATCTCTCCGCGCTCGACGTAGTCGTAGTTGTGTACCTCGTAGTACTCGTCCCGGAAGTCGAAGGCGAGATCCTGGGATATGTAGGTGCTCTCCGGGGAGATGTCTTCCTTGATGGCAGCTGCGAGTACTACGGGCTTGAACGAGCTGCCGGGTTGGCGCCTGGCGTCGAGCGGGAGGTTGAAGTCCCCATCCTGTCCGGCCAGAGACCGTATGGCGCCGCTCTGAGGCTCTATTGCCACGACGGCCGCCGAAGGGTCATCTGGTTCCGAGAGCACATCATCCGAGGTCTCCACTGCCGCCTGTTGGAGGTCGGGGTCCATAGTAGTGTAAATCCTCAGTCCCCCGAGCTGCAGGGCCCGCGGACCAAGCTCCTCCTCCACCTCGCGTGCGACCTTCTCCAGGAAAGGCGTGTACGCCGGATCTTCCGGCGGCGGGTCAGGGGCGAACTCCAGCGGTTGGTCCTCGGCCTCGTCGCGCTGCCGGGAGGAGATCATACCTTGTTCCTGCATAAGCCCCAGAACGCTGTCGCGGCGCTCTCGGACCTGCCCCTCGATAACCTCACCCTCCCAGGTAACGTAGGTCGAAGGGGCGTGTAGCAGACCGGCGAGCATCGCCGACTCCGAGAGGTCGAGGTCCCGCGCGCTCTTACCGAAGAAGCGTTGCGCCGCCTCCTCGGCGCCATATGCGCCGTCCCCGAAGTACACGGTATTCAGGTAGGCGGTCAGGACCTCGTTCTTGGTGTGTTTGCGCTCGTAGGCGAAGGCGAGCGCAGACTGCACAAAGCGCCTGCGAAAAGAGGTTTCGAAGCGTTGGCCCTCTGGAACATAAAGGTTCTTCATGAGCTGCTCGGTGATCGTGGAGCCGCCCTCCTGCACCTCCCAGGATCTCAGATCCGTCCAGGCCGCCCTGGCCAGCCCTTCGAAGTCGACACCGAAATGATCGTAGAAGCGCCGGTCCTCGACGGCGATGACGGCCCCTGGCAGGTGCGCGCCGAGACCTTCGAAACCGACGGTCTCGCGCCTCTCGGTGACGGGGATCTCGCCTATCTTGTCCCCGTCCACGTCGTAGACGTAGGAGTTCTCGGCGAGCTCGGGGTAGGTCCGGTCGAGGTCACTCTCGTACTCCCTCAGTACGAACAGGTAGAGGCACGCAATACCTACCGCAGCGGAGACGCCGAGAACCAGAACGAGGTTGAAGAGTGCGCGTAATCCCCTGACGAAGCGTCCGGGCGGGCGCCTCTTCGACTTCTTTTTGCTTGTCTCGAAGAACTCGTTCACGACCCTCCGGCCGTAGTCTACCCCAAACGTGTCTGGGGAGATCGACGCGGGGCCAGGTGCGGCTTTGGAGATGGTAGGATGCCTACATGCCACAGTTGCGTTGCACGGTCAGGCGCGTCGGCGACCACGAGAGCCGCACGGAGGAGTACGAAGTCGCCTACGCGCTGGGGCGGGCGACCCCGCGCGTGTTGCTCATCAAGTACCAGGCCGCCAGGGCCTACGAGATAAACGCCGCCCTCGACGCCGCGGTGAAGGTGGCCAGGGAAGCCATCGCCGAGGCAGACCCCGACCAGAGGGGGCCCACGGACGAAGCCCTCTCCAAATTCTCCTGGCGTACGATCCAATCCGCCAAGTACGAACGGGGCGAACCCCGCTCGTCCAGCCTAGATTATTGAATGTAGGGGCGGGTTTGAAACCCGCCCCTAAGGGCATCGGGTTTCACGATGATTGTCATGAGGAGCCCTGGACGCTCTCTAGCAGGTCTGGAAGCGTTGTCTTGCCCTCGTAGAGCGCGGTGCCGACTACCACGCCGGTTACACCGGGCGTACTGGAGAGCGTGGCCACATCCTCGGGACCGCGCACGCCCCCGCTGGCGACGGTGGGGATTATCTCTGCAACGGCGGCGGTTCCGTCGAGGGCTGCTCCCGCGTCCATGCCGTCGCGCGAGACATCGGTGTAGAGGACCGAGGCGACGCCTTCGGTGACCAGCTCTTTCGAGAGCTCCAGGACCGAGACCCCGCTCGACCTCAGCCAACCGTGCGTCGCTATGACTCCCTCGCGGGCGTCGACGGCCACGAGTAGAGAATCGCCGGCCTCCTGGACCGCCCTCAGCCGCAGATCCCTGTCCTCGACCGCCGCCGTCCCCATCACGACGCGCCGGGCGCCGGCACTCCGCACGGCGCGCAGGTCTTCGATGGAGCGTACGCCCCCTCCCACCTGGAGTGGGACGCCAACCGCCCTCGCGATGCTGCGGATGAGCCCGAGCTGGACGGGCCTGCCCTCCTCGGCGCCGTCGAGGTCGACGACGTGGATCGCCTTAGCCCCCTGCCTCTCCCAGTCTCTCGCCCGCTCGACGGGATCGGCATCATACTCCTTGGCCCGTCCGAAATCCCCCTGTTTGAGACGCACGCATCGCCCGCCGCGCAGGTCGATGGCAGGAAAGACCGTAAAAGAACGCTTCTGCGATACCATCAGCGTGCGGGTGCCGTACCGGGTAGCCGCGGAGACCCATGTTTCGACCACCACTCTTCGGCGGTGACGCCCATCAGGATTTCGTCCCAGAATCGTCCGCGCGACCAGTGGTTTTCGCGGCGACGTCCTTCCACGACGAAGCCCAGCTTCTCATACATGGCCTGCGCGCGGGCGTTGTACTCGAAAAGGTCGAGGTTGATCTTGTGATGCCCCAATACGGCGAACGCGTAGTCCAACAGGAGGGCGCTAGCCTCGCTGCCGTAACCCCGGTCCAGGTACGCTGGGTCCCCGATCAAGATTCCGAACGTCGCCGAGCGGCTCGGGAGGTTTTCCGTGTTCCTCAGCACTATCGCCCCGATGATGGTGCCTTCGGCCTCGATCACAAGCAAGAGGAACCGGTCCGTCGTGTCGTATTCGCCTGCATCGTAGTGGCGTTGCAGCTTGGCCAGGTTTTCCGGCACACCCAGTCCACCGTACAACAGATTGATCTCAGGGTCGGAGAAAAGCTCCTGGTATCGTGGGAGATCCACCCTCTCCAATGGACGCAGCCAGACGCGGCGACCGCGGAGGAAAGCCTCACCCGATGCCCGTTCTCCTTCCGTCATCGCCTTATGTCCCTGCCCAGGCCAGGAAGTTCCCGTACAGCTTCAGTCCCGCCCTGCTGCTTTTCTCGGGATGGAACTGTACGGCCACGAGGTTCTCCCTGCCCGCCACCGAACAAAAACGCGTGCCGTAGTCCGTCTCGCCGATGAGGTCTCGCCTCTCCTCCGGTTCGGGGTAGTAAGAATGGACAAAGTAGAACGCCTCGCCATCGAGACCGCTGATGACGGGGTGGTCCCGCACCAGGGACAGTTCGTTCCAACCGATGTGCGGAACCTTGAGCCCATGGCCCTCGAAGCGCACCACCTTCCCCGGCATAAGACCAAGTCCCTCTACCCCCGGTGACTCCCCGGAGGACTCGAAGACCACCTGCAGCGCGACGCAAACCCCGAGGAAAGGTTTCCCTCGCCGGAACGCTTCGCGGCACGCTTCGTCCATCCCGCGCTCCCGCAGTTTCCTCATGCAGTCTCCGAAGGCCCCTACACCAGGCAGAACCACGGCATCAGCCGCGAGAACCCGCTCTGGGTCGGGCGTGAGATCCACCTTCGCACCGACCTTCTCCAGCGCCCGCGTGACGGATAGCGTATTCCCCGCGTCGTAGTCGACGATCGCGACGTTCAAGCTAGTCAGCGCGCCGCCTCCCTCCGGTCGGCGGCTCTCAGCAATTCAGCCAGTCGTTTCGCGGGCTCTCCACGAGCGTCGTAACCGACTGCCGCTGGTGGCGGTTCGTCGTGCGCTGCCGGGCGAGACCCGAACGGAAGAAGCTGACTAGCTGACAAGCGAGGGCCCGAAAGGCACGAAGCGTGCTGACGAGGCGCCAAAGGCGCCGTGCTGACATGCTTAATCGACAACTCCTTTCGTTGATGCGCTGCCCGCCGTGCGCGGGGCGATGCCTTCCTTCAGGGCGACGGCCAGCGCCTTGACACCCGACTCTATCTTGTGGTGGGCGTTCTCACCGTAGTGGCAGTTGAGGTGGAGCGTAAAGCGCCCGTACTGGGTGAAGGCGCGCAGGAATTCGGGGAAGAGCTCTACGTCGAAGGTCCCTATCTTTTCCGGCATCGGGCCGAGATTGCACGTGAGGTGGCTCCTGGCTCCGAGGTCGACGACGGCCGTCGAGAGCGCCTCGATAAGGGGCGCGCTCGCGTCGGCGAAGCGCGTGATGGAGCTTCTCTCGCCGAGCGCCTCGTCGAAGGCGCGTCCGAGCACGAGTCCCGTGTCCTCGACCGTGTGGTGGTCATCCACCCAGGTATCGCCCTTGGCCTCCACCGTGAGGTCCATGCCGGAGTGGTGGGCGAGCAGGTGCAAGAGATGGTCCAGAAATCCCACCCCCGTCGCGACCTCGGCCTCCCCCCCGCCGTCGAGCTCCAAGCTCACCCTGACGAACGTCTCCGCCGTCTCTCGTTCAGCCTCGCCTTTACGCGTCATCTTCCTCCCGGATCGCTAGAGCCCAAGCATTCTAACGGACAACGTCTACCCCATCCTGGTCTCGACGCTCGCGGCGTGGTTGTCGAAGCCTTCCAGTCGGGCGAGGCGTTCCACGTGGGGCCCGAGGTCTCGCAGGGCGTCCCGGCTGAAGTGGATGTAGTTCGTCCTGGCGAGGAAGTCGTGGGTGCCGAGGGCGGAGGCCCAGGTGGCGGTCCCGCCGGAGGGCAGGACGTGGGAAGGACCGGCCGCGTAGTCGCCGAGCGCGACGGGGCTGAAGTCCCCCAAGGCGACCATTCCTGCGGCGTCGAGGTCTCGCATGACGGCCTCGTGGTCGGCCGAGATCACGTGCGCGTGCTCGGGGGCGTAGCGGTTGGAGATCTCTACGGCCCGCGCCAGATCCTCGACTAGCACCAGGCAGACGTGTTCTGCCGGCTCCCCCCAAAGGAGTGGCTCGACGCGGGAGATCAAATGCTCGCTCGGCGTGAGCAGCACGGCCGACGCCCCGGAGAGGTGCTCGGCCTGGGCTATCAGGTCGGTGGCGACGCGCTCGGGTACGGCACCGGCGTCGGCGATGACCAGCACCTCGCTCGGTCCCTGCGGCGCGTCGATACCGACGATCCCGAAGACCTCGAGCTTCGCGGCCGTGACGTAGTCGTTGCCCGGACCCACGATCTTGTCCACGGCAGCCACACTCTCCGTACCGTAAGCGAGCGCGGCTATGGCCTGGGCACCCCCGACGGCGTAGACTTCTTCGAGACCGAGCAGGCCACCGACGGCGAGAACGTCGGAGTCGGGCGATCCGTCGGGCCCCGGCGGCGTGCATACCCTGATCTCCCCCACTCCCGCTACCTGGGCCGGCACCGCCGACATAACGAGCGTGCTCGGATACGGGGCATGTCCTCCCGGGATGTAGAGCCCTGCCCGACGGATGGGCCTCACGCGCTGTCCCGTCGTTGCCCCGGCGTGGCTCCGTTCCCAAGGGCGGTCCATCTCGTTCTCGTGGAAGGCGCGCACGTTCTCTATCGCAACTCCGAAGCTCTCTTCGACCTCCGGTGATAAAGATTCACGGGCATTGTCTATCTCGCTCTTTGAAACCCGGATCTCCCCCGGCCGGACGCCGTCGAAGCGTTCGGTGTATTCGAAGAGAGCCGCGTCTCCCCTATCGCGCACGTCCTCGACGATCCGCCGTGCTGAGTCGCGGACCGCCTGGGAGAGAAAGCCACCGGGCCGGCGCAACTCCCCGACGATCCCGGCCGGTCCTCTCCCACGGGCGTCTAACTTTCTAACCAAAGCGTTCGCCGCGTCGTTGCATCGCGTCGGCCAGGGCTATGACCTCGCTGTGGCGCAAGCGGTAGGAACCGCGGTTGGAGATCAGGCGCGCCGTCGAGGTGGAGATCTCATCGAGAACCACGAGGTCGTTCTCGCGCAGGGTCGTGCCCGTGGCCGTGAGGTCGATGATGCACTCCGCGAGGCCGACCAGGGGCGCGAGCTCTATGGAGCCGTGCAGCTCTATGATCTCGGCCTGGCGGCCCATGCGCTCGAAGTAGCGCCTCGCGGTGTCGGGAAACTTCGTCGCGACCCTGACGACCTCGGCGTGGCGGATCGCCCGTCGCACGTCTTCTGCCCCGCCCTCTGGTGCGGCCAGGATCATACGGCACCTCCCCGTCCCAAGATCCCTCAGCTCGACCACGTTGGGCCTCTGCTCATCGAGCACATCCTTACCGACGATCCCGATGTCCGCGGCACCGTACTCGACGAAGACGGGCACGTCGGAGGGCCGGCTGACGATAAACTCGGTACCTTCGGCCCTGTAGACGAGCCTCCGCCCGTTCTCGCGGAGAACGCCAGCCGGGAGACCGGCACTCTCCAGCGCCGCTAGCGCATCAACGAAGATGGCGCCCTTGGGCACGGCGACGCGCAACACACTCATGGGAGCACCGTCCTCGCCACGGATTCGAAGCTCGTGGAAGCGAACTCTCCGGCGGGGTCGGCGGCGGCGAGCTTGACGCCGCCCGTTGTCGGGTAGGAGATCCACGCCGCCTCCACGCTCCTGGCGTACTCCACCGCGGCCTCGGGCGGAAGGTCTTCTGAAAGATGCAACACGGGCACGCCTAGCCTCCGCAGGCGGGCCGCTGCCTCGATGCCGCCGACGTCCCCGCCGACGAGGACGAGCAGGGGCTGCGGACCCTCCTCGGGCAAAACAGAGAGCAGCCTCTCCAGGTAGATGGCGAAGCCTGTCGCCGGCAGCTCCTTCCCGAAGCACCTGAGTAGGTTGTCGTAGCGCCCGCCGTTGGCTACGGTGAACCCGAGACCGGCGGCGTAGGCCTCGTAGACCGCGCCCGTGTAGTACTCGTGGCGCCCTGAGAGACCGAGATCCAGGATAACCGCCCCGAGCGCCCCGTGCGCCTCGAGGTGACGCAGGATCTCCCGCAGGTTCTCGAGGGCCTCCCTCGCCTCGCTTCCCAGCGCGAAACGTCCGGCCTCCTCGATGAGGGATTTATCTGCGGCCGGACCAACGATACGCGGGATGCCACGGACCCCCGCGGCGGCCTCCGCCGGCAGTTCCTCCGCAAGGTCGTCGACGGCCACGAGGTCCTTCGCGGCCAGGGCGCCGGTTACGGCCGTTGCGGCGTCGGGGACGACGTGCCGCAGGTAGCCCGCGTAGAAGGTCGACTGGCCGAGCACGACGGCGAAGTCCGAGGGGGCTTTGAGACCGAGGCTCTGCAGCACGTCGACGAGGAGCGCGATGGTGGCGGCGTCCTCTGTTGGACTCGCCGAGCCGACGACCTCGACGCCGGCCTGGTAGAGCTCCGCGCTCTGCCCGCGGCCCACGCTAGCGCGGCGGTAGGCGGGGAGAACGTAGGAGAGCTTGTGCGGCGGCGGGCTGCCCGCCAGGCGCTGGGAGATGACGCGGGCTATGGGTGTGGTCATCTCCGGCCTGAGGAGGAGCATCTGGTTGTCCTGGTCGAAGAGCTTGTAGGAGACGTCCCTGAGGCCGTGTTCCTCGATCACCTCGGCGTACTCCAGCGCAGGAGTGAGGACCTCCCTGAACCCGAACAGGGCGAACCGGTCCCTGATCCTTCCCTGCACATCGAGCAGTCGCGTGGATTCGGGGGGCAGCACATCGCGCGTGCCGGGCGTGGTGGCGAACTTCCTGGGCGTCTTGCGATCCATAAGAGACGCTATCTTAACCGATGGACACTACCTTGGCGGTCCCTGCGACCAGATCGCTACTACTGCCCGTCCTCGGCTTCCCGGCAACCAGCAGCATCGCAACCCACCAACGTCTTCAGGCGCTTTGCCAGGGATACGGGTGGGTTCTTGGGATCGTATGTGTCGCGCAGCTCGTAGGCGTCGCGGCCGAGATGGTACAACTCCTTCCCACCGCCCGCGTACTCCACGTACTTGCGCCCGTCGCTCGTGCGGATTCCTCTGTAGGCCGGCGAGTAGCGGCCTGAAGCTTCGAGCAGGATGGCGCTCCTCCAGGCGGTGGCGTTCCCCTCGAGCACAGGCTCGAGGGAGCGCCCATCGACGTAGTCGGGCATCTTCGTGTCCGCCAGATCGGTGAAGGTTGGCAAGTAGTCGGTGTCGAGTACCAGCTTGTGGGCCTGGCGGCCCGCCTCCACGCCGGGGCCGCGTACCAGGAGCGGCATGTGGACGTCCTCCTCGTAAGGGCGCCATTTTTCCTTCGGTATGCGGTGCTCGCCTCCATGCCATCCGTTGTCTGAGGTGAAGAAGATGTAAGTATTGGAGAGCACATGTCTGTCATTCAGCCTGCCCACGATCCCGGCCACGAGGTCGTCGAGCGCCTGCAGCGTTTCGGCCCGCTTTTCGGCGCGGTTGTCTATCTGCGCCTTCCTGGCATCGCTGAGCCCCGGCAGCTTCCTTATCCAGGGGGGTTTGTCCGAGACGTTCTTCTCGTCAAAAGACGGCAGGCGCGGGGCCTTGAGGCCGTCGTGGACGTGCTCGTCGCGCGTTGCCGGCGTAGCCGGACTGTGAGGGGCCCTTGGCGCCACGAAGGCGAAGAAGGGCTTCCTCGCCATCGCGGAGGCACCGATGAAGGCCGCTGCGTGACGCGCTATCACGTCCGTTTCGTAGTCCGCAGGGGCCGAGCCGTAGCGGACGATCTTGCCATCGTCGTTGATCTTGTAGTCGTAGTAACTGGAGCCGTCCGTGTGCACAAACCACCTATCCCAGCCTGGCGGTTTGTCCTTGGCGCCGGGGTATTCATTCAAGTACTTGCCGAAGAGACCCGTCCTGTAGCCCGCCGCATCCAGACGCGTCGCCATGTTGTCCTTCTCGTTGCCGTTGCTACTGTAGGCCTTCCAGCCCCCCCTCGAACCCTTGTTGGACCAGACCCCGGTATTGTGGGCGTACTGGCCCCTCATGATCGTGGCCCGGCTGGGACAACAAAGCGCGTTGGAGACGAAGGCGTTCGAGAAGCTCATGCCCTTGTCCCTCAATACAGAGAGGGTCTTCGGCATGTACTTGAGGTCGTCTTTGCGCATGTCATCGGCCAGGATGAAGACGATATTGGGTTTGGCGGTAGCCCCCACGGCCTCCCTGGCGGCACTGCCCCAGACGCCCGACACGAGCAGCACAGCAAAGGCCACCGCAGCCGACAGAACGACAGTTCTTCTCATGCCGAACACCCCCTCCTGGCGAGACGGAAGTGAGAAAAGGTGATCTTACCCCCGCCCCGGATACGCTCCCAGAATAACAGCATAGCATCTTCGCGGGTGAAAGAATATCCCCAAGAACGCAATGGCTGGGCCGTTCTCGGTGCGTTAGGCGCCGCGCCAGGCCGAGATCCCAGGGCTTGCGCTCGAAGACGCGGCCATCCTACCGGGCCGATAGCGCCCGGACTAGACCTCCTCGGTCCCGAGATTGCCCGGGTACACCGCGGCGTACTCGATCTCGTAAGCGCGGGCAGTGACGATCTCCCTGACCCATTCCTCCCCGACAGGCGCGACGGGATGGTATCGTCTCAGATGCTCGAGGGCCACAGCTACCAGGCGTTCGTCGTCGTCGGCCCTCAAGGCGTAACGGCAGTTGCACAGAAGGGCGCATGACACGGCCCGCATCCCAGCTCCTCCTTTCCCAACCAGAGAAGCCTTTTTACCAGAGAGCCGTGGAAGGTTATGTATACAATGATACAATCGAGTGGCCACCTGGGGCCAGGATATCGGGAAGGTATGGTTTTTCTATCGGCGCACGCGGTTAGCGCCGAATCTGGGTGACGGGCGGGTCGTAGAAGATATCCAGGAGCCAGTCCGCGGCGATCCTGGCCCTGCTCTCCGGGCTCTCCAGCTTGAATAGGTATATCAGGCGCCAGAAGAGGGCCGCCAACTGGCCGCTGAACTTTACGCCGAGGACGTCGTTGACGGCGAACTCGCTCCCTAGCTCGACTAGTTGCCCGAGCGACTTGTAGCGGAAGGGTCTCGGCTCCCCTCCGTCTATAACGGCGAGGATGTTCCTTGCTACGGCATCGCCCTCCTGCACTGCGGCCTGGGCGTTCGGGGGCACGGGCGAGCCGTCCTCGTCAACGGTCGCGGCGCAGTCGCCGATCCCCCACACGTTGTCGTGGCCAACGACCCGCATATAGCGGTCCACCGTAAGGCCCCTCCGCTCGTCGTGGGGAAGGTCGATCTCGTCGAGCTTTACGCTCGCCCTGGAGCCCGCCGTCCAGATGACGTTCTCGACCATGATCTCGCGCCCGTCGCCGAGGATCACCCGGTCTGCCGTGACCTTCTTCGCCTTGACGTTGTTGATCACCTCTATCTGGAGGTCGGCCAGCTTTTTGCGCGCGACCCTCCTCAGGGCGGGGTCGAGCTCTTTGAGGATCTCCTTGTTGGCGTCGACGAGGATTATCTTGACGCGGTGCGGATTGATGTTGGGGTAGTCGGGCACGAGCAAATCCCGGACGAGGCTGTGCAGTTCCGAGGCCACCTCGACCCCGGTCGCCCCGCCCCCGATAACCATGAAGGTCAGCTTGGAGTCGGGGATCTCGCCCCCCGCCAGCGTCACCTCCTCGTAGCGCTCGATGACCCTGTCCACGATCGTCTCGCCGGCGCCGATCCCCCTTATGCTTATGCAGTGCTCCTCCACGCCGGGTATGCCGAAGTAGGCGGGCTCGGCCCCCAGCGAGAGCACGAGATGCTCGTAGGGGAACTCCTTGCCGCCTGCTACTACGCATCGCCTCTTCAGATCGACGCTGTCCAGGGGAGCCCGCCTGAAGCTGGCGCCGAGCCGGATCAGGGTCCGGCGCAAGGGCTGGGCGACGTTCTGGGTCGCCACGTCGCCACCGATAACGCTGGCCAGCATCGGCCAGAATGTGAAGTAGTTCTCCCGCGAGATGAGCATGACCCCGACGTCGTCGCGATCCCTGGCGAGCTCGCAGAGGGACTGGGCCGCCTTGTAGCCGGCGAACCCGCCACCGACGATGAGCACCCTGTTCGGAAAGTCTTTGTAGGGCGCCCTCTCCCAGGGTTCGTACCTCCGCCGCGCCCCCGAGAACAAAGCCCGCCGTAACAATTCGACACCGACCGCCCCGCCACCCGCAGCAAGCGCCCCCTTGAGCAAACCGTTCATCGCGCCCTCCCCATTATCCAAGGTACTCTGTCCATCCATTCTGATGTACCCAAAGCTCCATTGCCATATGCCGCGACGGTTTCGACTGGTGATGCCACGTTCCTTCGCGCTCCCACAATAGAGTACGCCGCACGGGGCGTAATCGGCCCGGCGGCGCGAGATCTTCTCCCCGGCGTCAGCCCTCTTTGGCCATCAGGGAAGCAGATGGGGTCGGGCTACTCCCCGCTCTGCAGAGATTCCCCCAGGCTTCTCTTCACAAGGACGTTCACGCCATAGAGGATGAGGCCAATCCCAAGCAACAGGCCGGCAAGCCCGAATACGGTCCAGTCGTCTATGGCGGTATATATGAGGAGAGTCGCCGCGACCACGATGCCGAGGATGGGGAATACGGTTGGGGTGCGGAAGTGCTCGTGATCGACCTCGTCGCTCCGCAAGGCGAGGACGGAGACGTTCACCATAATGAACGCCAGGAGGAGGAGCACCACGGTGGTGGTCGAGAGGGTGTCGAGCGCGGTGGGGTTGCGGCCGACCGTGGCGAGTAGCGTGAAGACCACGAGCGTGGCGAAGAGGATTGCGACCCACGGCGTACGGCGACTAGGGTGGACCCTGGAGAAAACCTCGGGCAAGACATCCTGGTCCCCCATGCCATAGATGACCCTGGAGGCCATTATCAGGTTGATGAGCGCCCCGTTGGAGACCGCGATGAGCGCGATGAGCGCGAACAGTTTGGTCGGGATCGCAAGAGGCGATCTCTCCACTACCTCCAGCAGGGGTCCGCTCGATGCGGCGAGCTCGGCCGTCGGCACCACCATCGAGGCGGTGAAAGTGACGAGCAGGTAGATGACACCGGCGGCGAGCAGGCCGCCGAAGATCGCGCGGGGGTAGATCCTGCTGGGATGGCGCACCTCCTCGGCCACGTTGACCGAGTCGTCGAAGCCGATCAGGGCGTAGAACGAAAGGACCGTGCCCGCCAGGATGGCAGGAAGTATGCTCGTGCCCTCCTTGAACTCCAAGGCCCTGGCCGGCTCGCCCGTGCCGGCGCCGAGTGCCACGAACCCTATCACGACTATAAGCACCAGGCCGGTGATCTCGACGCACGTGAAGACCAGGTTGAGCCTGACCGACTCGGAGATGCCGTAGAAGTTGATGAACCCGATCACCACCACGAAAACGAGCGCGGCGAGTACGCTAGGGACGTTTATGAACTGCAGGAGGTAGTCGCCCGAGAAGGCCAGGCTCAGAACACTCGCCGAAGTGAGGCTGGCCGCCGCCACGGCGAAGGCCACCATAAAGCTAACGAAAGAGTTCCGAAAGGCGTTGTTGACGTAGGTCGCAGACCCACCAGCCCTAGGATATTTGGTGACCAGCTCGGCGTAGGAGGCGGCGGTGAAGATCGCGAGTATGAAGGCACACAGAAACGCAACCCAGATCGCGCCGCCGATAACGGCCCCGACCTCGCCCACCAGCGCATAGATCCCGGCCCCCACGATGTCGCCCAAGACGAAGAAGAACAGCAACCAGGGGCCGATGCCGCGTTTCAGATCCGCATGCTCTCTAGCGTGCGTTACCTGCTCGTCCATCAGCAATACCTCCCCTGCCCGCCGGCCGAAACCTTGAGGCCTCCCTTTACCACTACAGCTTCCATGTTACATGAACGACGTGTGCTCTTCATGGGGACGTTGTAGACCTCTGCGCACAGCGTAGGACGCCCGATCACCGGTTGGTAAGACGCCCGCAGTCCTGTACGCTCAGAAAGACCGACAAGGAGGAAGTAGTGGATCTACACCTGGACCTGATTGGCATCGTCGCGCGCGATATGAGAGCTTCGATGGAGTTCTACCGTCGGCTCGGCCTGGACATCCCGGAGGGCGCTGAGGACGAACCGCACGCCGAGGTGACGACACCGTCCGGCCTACGCGTCGCGTGGGATACCGCCGAGCTCATACAAAAGATCGATCCCGAGTGGACAGAGCCCTCCGGAGGCCACCGCGTAGCGCTCGCCTTCCTCTGCCCCAACCCCGCGAGCGTCGACGCGAAGTACGAGGAACTCGCCGCCCTCGGCTTCGGGCACAAAGTCCCCTGGGACGCGTTCTGGGGACAGCGGTACGCTTCCGTCAAGGACCCGGACGGCAACCAGGTCGACCTTTTCGCGCCGCTTTAGTCATCGTCAGAGTAAACTCGTTAGACGCCTTACTCCCTCTTCTATCTGATCTGGCGTAACGGCACAGAAGGGCAGGCGCACGAACCTGCCGCCGTCGGCCACGTCTCCTTCCTCCGCATCTGCGAAGAATGCCGCCCCCGGCGTGAGCACGAGCCCGATGTCCCCTGCCCGCCCTACAAGGTTCTCGGTGTTCGCGTCCTCAGGTAGCATCACGCTCACGAAGAACCCACCAGAGGGGATGAACGCCTGGGCGCCGGGCAGCTCGCGGCGTACCGCCCCTGCCATCGCCTTCCACCGGGGTGTGTACAGATCTTTCAACCGCTCTACGTTTGGACCGAGGAGCCCACGGCGCAGGTACTCGGCGACGGCGGCCTGCGTGGGAAGGACCGGCGAGAGATATGTATCCTCCCCGAGCGCCGTCACCTCCCTTATGAGGTCCTCCGGCGAGATCATGAACCCGACCCTCATGCCGGGGCTGAGGAGCTTGCTGAACGAGCTCATCGTGATGACGTGCGAAGGGTCGATCTCGCGCAGAAGCGGAACGTCCTCGCCCTCGTAGCGCAGCTTGCGATAAGGGATGTCTTCGATCACCCAGAAACCATAGCGGTCTGCTAGCTCCACGACTCTCTGCCGCTTCTCCAGGGAGAGTGTCGCCCCCGCGGGGTTCTGGAAGTCGGGCACGAGGTACAGGAAGGCAGGAACCTCGCGTCCTAGGGCCGCCTCGAGCCGTTCGACGCTTATGCCGTCCTCTTCCAGCGGGATCCCCACGATGCGCGCCCCGCGACGTCTGAAGGTCTTGAGCGCCCGGTCGTAGCTGGGCTGCTCCGTATAGACTGCCGCACCGGGCTCGACGAGATAGGAGGAGACGAGATCCTGCAACTGCAACGAACCGTTGCCGATCAGGATCTCCTGTGGAGAGACCCCATATTCGCCAGCAAGCTCCTCGCGCAGCGGCGCGTAGCCGGGCTGTTGGCCGTACTGCAACACGACGTCGGGATTCTCCCTTACCGCCGCGTCCAAGCACGCCCCCAGTTCTTCGGTGGGGAACGCCTCCGGCGGTGGGACGCCACGCGTAAAGACTATCTTATCTGCCACGTTCACGAGCCTCCGCTTCTAGATCCGGGAAGCCTGCATCATCGCCCGCCCCGCGTCTCAGCGCAACCCCCTGTTCTCCCGGACACGCCTACCAATAGGACGAACGAGCAGGTTCAGGATTCTGTAAGGTTTACGTCCCGACCTCTCGCGTCCTCGACGGTCGGCCTTGGATCGGTCGCTTCTGCCACCCCGGAAGTCTACGAGGCCTCCGTTCTCTAACCAGTATGAGCTTCCACGGTCGTGGTCAAGAGACCCGCTCCATCGGCAGCTCGGCGGGAGATGTGTAGGAGAGGCATCTGGGTCCGAGGAGTCGTTTGAGTTCGGCGTGCAGGTCGGAGGAGTCCGTGATGTTCCCGATCTTCTCTTCGACCATCTCTTCGCCGGAGACGAGAAAGATCGGACTCTCCCCGGGATGACGCAGCAAGAGTTCGAACGCCACTCTGGCCACATTCTGTGAGTGGCCGACGAACGCGCCGGCGTCGAGGTACACGGGGTCCGCACCGGGCTCGAGGTGAAGCTCCTCCATCTCCAGCGCCACGATGCGAGGGATGCCTTCCTTCATCTCGACCTTACCCTTGACCTTGAGGACCGCGTCCTCGCGCACGCACGCCGAGAATTTGGCGTAGACCCGTGGGAAGACCATGACCTCGGCGAAGCCCCGCGTGTCGTCGAGCTGCAGCATGGCCATCATGTCACCCTTGCGCGTCGTGTTGGTCCGCACCGAGGTCGCCAGCCCTCCGACCCACACGATGGCCCCATCCTTGTAAAGTTCGAGATCCGACACCGTCGTATCAGTATGCTTTCTGAGCTTGTGCAGAACGGGACGCAATGGGTGATCCGAGACGTAGAGGCCGAGGGCCTCTTTCTCCCACTCCAGGCTCTGGCGCTGGTCTTCCTCGACGTCCGGAAACTCTGGCCTCGGCGGCGCGAGCTCGGACACGTCGAACATCGAGAACTGGTCCTCGTGCGCACCTTTCAGGCCCCTGGTGGACCGTTCGACGGCCTTGGCGTGGACCGCGACCATGGCTGCCCGCGAGGGCCCGACGTTGTCGAAGGCGCCGCACTTTATGAGGGATTCCAGAGTCCGCTTGTTGTAGGTCTTCGGGTCGACGCGCTCGCAGAAGTCGAAGATGTCCTGAAAAGGACCATCCTCCCTGGCGGCGATGATCGAGTCGACGCAAGAGTCACCTACGTTCTTGACGGCGGAGAGCCCGAAACGGATGGTCTCCCCGACCACCGTAAAGCGACGCCCGCTCTCATTTACGTCGGGCGGGAGGACCTGTATCTTCATCGCCCTGGCCTCGGCGACGTACTGGGGCACCCTGTCTTTGGTGTTCATCACGCTGCTCATGAGGGCCGCCATGTAAGCCTCTGGATAGTGGGCCTTGAGGTAGGCAGTCTGGAAGGCCAGGAACGAGTAGCACGCGCTGTGACTCTTGTTGAAAGAGTATCCTCCGGCCTTCTCCATCCAGTTCCACAGCTCCCCGGCGCCGTCCGTAGAGACGCCGCTCGCGGCGCAACCGGCCATGAACTTGTCCCTGAGCGTGGCGAGCATCGCGGCGTTCTTCTTGCCTATGGCCTTTCGCAGCGTGTCCGCCTCGCCCGGAGTAAATCCCCCCAGAGACTTGGAGATCTCCATCAACTGCTCCTGGTAGGCGGCGACGCCGTAGGTAGGCTCCAGGATCGGCTTTAGTCGCTCGTCGAGGTATTCGACGCTCTCAGGGTCGTGCTTGCCGCGCTTGAAGTTGGGGATGTAGTCCATCGGGCCAGGCCGGTAGAGCGCGTTCAACGCGACGAGGTCGTCGAAGCGGTCGGGCCTGACTTCCTGGAGCATCCGCTGCATCCCGCTCGACTCGAACTGGAAGACCCCGAAAGTGTCTCCCCTGGCGAAGAGCCTCAGAGTCTTCTCGTCGTCCAGGGGGATCGAACGTATGTCGGGCTCCTCGCCGCCGCCCCGCCGAATCGTCTCGAGGGTCTCTTCGATCACATCGAGGTTCCTCAAGCCGAGGAAATCTACCTTGAGCAATCCCAACGCCTCCACGTCGGACATGGGATGCTGGACCATGACGGCCCCCTCGTCCCTGGCGACGCGCTGCAGCGGTACTATGTCGGTGAGCGGCTCCTCCGAGATGACGACGCCTGCGGCGTGGGTCCCCGCGTGGCGGGCGAAACCCTCTATCTCGAAAGCGGTGTCGAGGACCTGCTTGGCGGCCTCATCCTGCCCCACGAACTTCATGATCTCCCGCGCAGGACCGGGGTGTTTGTCCCCGGCGACGTAGGAGCCATTCTCGGGGCGCAACACGTCGCGGAGTGTGGTCCCGACCGGCTTGTCGGGGATGAACTTGGCGAGCTTGTCCGTGTCCGAGTAGGGATACTGGTAGATCCGTCCGGAGTCCCTGATGGCGGCCTTCGCGCCTATAGTCCCGAACGTGATGATCTGGGCTACGTGCTCGTGGCCGCCGTACTTGTCCGTGACGTAGCGCATCACCTCCGAGCGCCCCGAGACCGAAAAATCTATGTCCACATCGGGCATGTTGATGCGGTCGGGGTTCAAGAAGCGCTCGAAGAGCAGAGAGTACTCCAGGGGATCAAGGTCCGTAATCTCCAGCGCATAAGCGACGATGGAGCCGGCCGCAGACCCGCGCCCCGGCCCGACCGCGATCTTCCTGTCCTTCGCGTACTTGACGAAGTCCCAGACGATCAGGAAGTAGTCCGCAAAGCCCATCTTCTCGATGGTCTGCAGCTCGAACTCGAGCCTGCCAAGCACCTCACGGCTCTTCGCACGCCCACCGTAACGCCTCACCAGCCCCCTCTGACACTGTTCCCTCAGGTACTGGTCCGCGGTATAGCCCTCGGGCTTGGGGAAGTTCGGCAGGCGCGTCTTGCCGAGCTCGATCCCCACATCCTCGACGCTCTCGACGACTCTGATCGTGTTCTCCAGCGCATCGGGATGGTCGGGGAAGATCCTGGCCATCTCTTCTGCGGTCTTGACGTAGAACTCCTGGCCCGAGAACTTCATCCTGTTGGGGTCGTTGTGGAACTTGCCGGTCCCGATGCACAGCAGCACGTCGTGCATCCTGGCGTCGTTGCGCGTGGTGTAGTGCGAATCGTTGGCCGCAACGAGCGGAATGCCGGTCTCTTTGTGGAGCTTGAACAGACCCTCATTTACGCGCCGCTGCTGCTCGATGCCATGGTCCTGCAGCTCCAGATACACATCGTCGAAGATCTCCGCATACTCCAGCAGAAGACTCCGCGCCTCGTCGGGACGCCCCTCGAGTATTCTGGCAGGCACCTCCGCCGAAAGACAGCCCGAGAGGCAGACGATCCCACGCCCATACTTCCTCAGCATCTCCATATCGACCCGCGGCTTGTAGTAGAAGCCCTCCAGAAACCCACACGTCGAGAGCTTCATTAGGTTCCTGTAGCCCTCGGCGGTCCTGGCGATCAGCGTAAGGTGGTAGTAAGGGGCGCGACTCCGGTCGTTCCGGTCGGCCGTGACGTAGACCTCGCAACCCACCAGGGGCTTTATCCCCGCCGCCCTGGCCTCCTTGTAGAACTTGACCGCGCCGTACATCACACCGTGGTCGGTGAGCGCGAGCCCCGGCATCCCCTGATCCTTCGCAAACGAGATGAGGTCCCCGATACGGCTCGCCCCATCCAGCATCGAATACTCAGAGTGACAGTGCAAATGCGCGAATGCGTCGCCCGACGTAACCGCCAACCTTCCTCCCTCTCCTCCCGGGCTTCGGCGACGCCCCAAAAAGAGCGCCGCCGGTCGCCTGTTCTCCCCGTCGTTACCCGATGCCGGCTACTATAAGGCAAGGACCTACAAGTTGTCCAGGGTACCTCGACCACAAGTTGAGGCATGTTTTGCAGGACTTTTCAGGGAAAGGTTTCAGGCATCAGGCTACAGGTTTCAGGACTGGGGATCGTGACGTATCCGCCGTTTGCAGGCGCATCGGCGGAGACGACGCCAGAATTTACTGAGGTCTTCGATGGTCTTCAGAGAGCGGCTGATACCACCGAGGCCTGTAGCCTGATGCCTGTAGCCTGAAGCCTACTGCTCCTCGTCGTCCTTCCACAGAAACCAGTTAATGGCTATCTGGGCGCTGAGGACGGCGAAGAGGAGGGCGAAGATGCCGTGGCTGAGATCGTGGTCCCAGGCTGTGTAGACGACGAGGGCGCAGGAGACGGCGAGGGCTGAGACGACGAAGAGGAGGGTGACACCGAGCACCACCGCGCGGAGTGCCTTTCTGAGGATACTTTCACTGCGGTCTCGGCTCTGGGGCAGGTCGGCGCCGCGCGCCATGGTTTCAGTCCTTTTTCCCTGAGCTGGTGGAGGACTCGGCCGGCTTCTCTTTGCCCTTCTTCTCTTCTGAGCTAGACCCGCTGTCCCCGTTGGCGGACTTGGAGGTGTCTTTCTGCGCGGCCTCTTTAGGGCCCTTCTTGCTGTAGTCTGTGGAGTAGAAACCCGAGCCCTTGAACGAGATGCCGACGGGATGGAGGACTTTCCTGACCGGGGCGCCGCACTCGATGCAGGACGAGAGGGGGTCTTCGGACAGCTTCTGCATCACGTCGAAGACGTGCCCGTTCTCACACTTGTATTCGTAGATCGGCATCCAGCCTCCAATTCAGGTTCTCGCAGATCCAGATTATACAGGCTGGATAGATTTCAGGTTTCGTGCGCCAGGGGGCTATCGGGGGCGCTTGCCGGGGTCGAGTTCCCCCGAGTCGAAGTCCTGTCTCAGGTGCTGGCGCGCGGCTTCGACGAGCCTGGGATCGGCGCAGATCTCCTCTATCTCCAGGGGTGAAGCGTTGCGCCGCACGTATTCCTCCTTTACCACGTCGCCCAGGTGCGCCCCTTCGCCCAGGCGGTGGATGATGTACTCGACCACCCTCTCCTCACGCGCGGAAGGCTGATTGCGGCCAAACAGCCTGTCCCAGAAGGATCTCTTCTCGCCTTGTGCCATGCCTCTCTCCTCACCGCGGGTAACTTCCCACACCGCAGTTTACCGAGTCGCAGGTCCTCCGTACAGGGCGGCAAGGACCGACCCGCGCCTCGACTCTACGCCCGCGCGGGGACGCCGACGAGCGACTCGGCGATCTGGACCGCGTTCGTCGCCGCACCCTTGAGGAGGTTGTCTGCGACGCACCAGTATTGAATCACCCGCCCCTCCACGCGCACCCGCCCGACGTGAGTCCCATCTTCTCCGGCGACCTCGATGGGCGTCGGGAAGTCGTCCGTGACCTCGACGCCCGGCGCCGTCCCCAGCGCTTCGAGCACGGCGGGGAGATTCGCCTCCCGCTCGGTCTCGACGTAGACGCTCTCGGCGTGGCCCGTGTGGACCGGAATCCTGACGGCGGTAGCGAAGACCGGAAGGTCGGGTAGAGAGAGGATCTTGCGTGTCTCCTCCCTCATCTTCGCCTCCTCGGTCGTGTATCCATCGTCGCCGAAGCCCCCGATCTGGGGTATGGCGTTCCCCACTATGGGCCTTGGGAACGCATCTTCCCTACCGTTCTCCAACGCCTCGACGCCGTTGCGTCCCGCGCCGGAGACGGCCTGGTAGGTGGAGACGACGACCTTCACCAGGCCGAACTCGCGCGCGAGCGGCGCGAGCGTGACGACCATCTGGGTGGTGGAGCAGTTGGCATTGGCGATGAGGCCTTGGTGGCCTTCGAGCGCGCCCACATTCACCTCGGGGACGACGAGGGGCACGCTCGGGTCGAGCCTGAAGTCGCTGCCATTGTCGATGACGACGGCGCCGCGCGAGATGGCCTCATCGGCGAGCTGCACAGCAGCCCCTTTCTCGCCTTCAGTACCGGCGAAGAAAGCAATGTCCACGCCTTCGAATGCCTCCGGCTCGGCCACGCCGACCTGGAACGTCTCCCCCGCGAGGACCGCGGTACGGGCACTCCTGGCCAGGATGCGCACCTCTCTGAGTGGGAAGTCTCTGCGCCTGAGCTCGGCGACCAGCCTGTCCCCAACGAGCCCGGCCCCGACTACCGCTAACGTATACCCATCACCCATATGATCCTCCACCAGAGACTACCTGAAACCTTATACCTGAAGTCTGACACCTACAAAGCCTTGTGCGCGATGTCCAGCAAATCCCACACCACGCCGCTCGCCGTGCGTTGCGGTCCCGCGCCCGGTCCGCGCACAGTGAGGGTAACATCCGAGTAGCGGCGCGTGCGGAAATCGAAGACGTTCTCGGGGCCGCTTATGGGTCCGAAGGGGCTCTCCACGGGCGTATCCTGCAGCCCGACCGTTACGGGCCCATGCTTCGTGATACGGACCAGGTAGCGGAGCATGTGGTGTTCTTCGACGGCGAGGAGGCGCGCGGCGAAAGACTCGTCGTGTTCAGGGAGACGCTCCATGAATTCCGCCAGCGGGACGTCTTCCAGGCCTTGAGGGACGAGTGACTCGTAGGGGATCTCGTGTGGTTCGATCTCCCTCCCCATCATGCGT
Organism: Rubrobacter sp.; assembly: GCA_035563475.1. Classification (GTDB taxonomy): domain Bacteria; phylum Actinomycetota; class Rubrobacteria; order Rubrobacterales; family Rubrobacteraceae; genus Rubrobacter_D. The sequence goes on along the minus strand of DATMVF010000105.1, from coordinate 12,745 downwards.
GCCAGGATGATGGCTTTGCGGGCCACGTCGAGCCCCGAGAGGTCGTCGCGGGGGTCCGGTTCGGCGTAGTGGAGATCGACTGCCTCCCTCACCGCCTGGGAGAAGGATCGGCCACCCTCGACCGCGCTCATGACGAAGCCGAGGGTGCCGCTCGGGCTCGCCTGTATCTCCAGTATCTCGTCCCCCGTCTCCTGCAGGCCGCCTATGGTGGAGATGATGGGCATGCCGGCACCGACCGTGGCCTCGTGCCAGAGACGGTCCGGGATCATGCGCATGAGCTGGCGGTACTGGGCCGTGCTGCCCGAAAGTGGTCCTTTGTTGGAGAGCACGAGAAAGGCTCCGCCCCTTATGCCAAGCACATCGAGGTCGAAAGTACCCCCGTGCACGGCCACGTCTACGACCACCCGGGTGAAGCCTGGTTCGGGTTCGGAGCCGAGCACGCCTTCCAGCGGCTCGACGCCAAGTTCGGCGAGGGTGCCGCCTTCCTCCTTGAGGCGTATCGCCTGCGGGAGCAACTCCTCGCCGACCAGCGCGCCCGAGGTATCCGAGACGGCGCGGTACCTCATCTCGATACCGTGGCGCTCCAGCCAGCGTTTGCGCTCTTCCAGGACGATCTGGGCGACCGCCCGACCGACGTGCCCCAGGCCGAGCTGTACTATCTCCAGCCGTCTCACGCTACCTCTTCGCCGGCGAAGTCTCCTGCGGGTGGGATCAGGCAGGAGTGCAGCGCGCGCAGCGCCTCGAGGCCCACGTCGGCGGACACGAGGAACACGAGCCCCGCGGCCGCGATGCCGAAGTGCTGCACGGGGATGCCCGCCTCGCGCAGGCAACGCCGGCCGCGGGCAAGATCCTCTTCATCCGGCGAGCCGATGCAGACGACCATCGCGGCCCTTCCCTCGCGGCCGTCCGTACAAGGGATCTCCATGGCCACGTTCTGCCTGAGCGCCACGCAGCGGACGCCGGCCCCGGGATCGAAGCCCGTAACGTGCGTGCCTGAGCCCTCCGGCGCGAAAGTGTTGCGGACGAAGACCTCGATGCCGGCCTCGGAGGCTGGCTCCATGGTCCTGGGATGCAGCACCTTCGCGCCGAGCCCGGCGAAGATGCCTGCCTCCCTGTAAGAGAGGCGCGGCATCAGGGAGGCGTCGGGGACGAGACGCGGGTCCGCATCCAGCACGCCGTCCACGTCGGACATGATCCAGACCTCCCCGGAGTCGAGCGCGCGCCCTAGGACCGTCGCCGAGAGGTCGGAACCTCCCCTGCCAAGCGTCGTGGGCAACCCGCCTGGCGAACGTCCCACGTAGCCTGGCACGACAGCGACGAGGCCTCCCTCCAGTAGTGGTGAGACGTAGCGGACCGTACGCTCGCGCGTGGCAGCCGGGTCCACCTCGGCCTCCCCGAAGCGTGTGTCTGTCGCTATGGGGTCGGCACCGACGACCCCGGAAGGAATACCCTGGCTACTGATCGCGCCCGCCAGGATCTCCGCTGAAAGGCGCTCTCCGTAGACGGCGATCTCATCCCGGCGCGCCTTCACGTTGCCGGAATGAGTCCCCAGGACCACTTCGAGCTCGCCGAGAAGGTCGACCACTCGCCCTTCTACCCCGGGAAGATGCTCGGCGGCCACGGCCTCGCGGGCGGCGCGCAGGTGCCGCTCTGCCAGCATCCGACGAAGCTCCGCTACGGGGGCCTCGTGTGTCTCGTCTTTTCTGGTCTGCCTTACCCAAGGCGAGCTCATCCTCGCGTAGCCGAGCAGGGTGTCTGTGGTGCCGCCCATCGCGGAGACGACGACGGCCACGGAGTTATTCCTGGCAGCCTCGGTGGCTATACTGGCGGCGCGGACGAACTGCGCTCCGCCTCCCACCGAAGTGCCCCCGAACTTTATGACCAGAGGTCTCGCCAAAAGGTCACGCTCCGTTCAGCGCTGTATCGAGATCGTACAGAATATCGTCGATGGACTCGAGGCCGACCGAGAGCCTGACGTAGTCATCCGTAACGCCGGTAGATTTTTGCTCGTCCACCGAGAGCTGCGAGTGGGTCGTGGAGGCCGGGTGTATGACGAGGCTCTTCGCGTCGCCCACGTTCGCGAGGAGGCTGTGCAGCTCGAGCCCGTTTATAAAGCGCTTGCCCGCCTCGAGGCCGCCTTCGATGCCGAATCCGAGGATCGCACCGAACAGGCCTTCCCTGTGGTACTTCGCCGCCAACTCGTGCGAAGGATGGTCTTCGAGGCCAGGGTAGTTGACCCAGTTGACCTTGGGGTGGCCCTGCAGGAACTCGGCGACGGCCTGCGCGTTCGTCGAGTGGCGCTCCATCCTCAAGGGCAGCGTCTCGAGGCCCTGCAGGAAGAGAAAGCTGTTGAACGGGCTGAGGGCGGGGCCCCAGTCCCTGAGCATCTGGACGCGGGCCTTCAAGATAAACGAGAGCTCGCCGAGCGTCGGGTAGATCTCCAGCCCGTGGTAGGAGGGGTCCGGTTCGGTGAAGCCAGGGAACTTCCCGTTGTCCCAGGGGAAGGCGCCGCCGTCGATTATGACGCCTCCGATCGACGTGCCGTGCCCGCCGATGAACTTGGTCGCAGAGTGGACGACGATGTCGGCACCGTGCTCCAGGGGGTTGACCAGGTAGGGGGAGGGCAGGGTGTTGTCGATGATGAGCGGGACGCCGGCGTCGTGGGCGACCGCGGCGGCCCCCTCGATATCCAGGGTGTTGAGCGCGGGGTTCCCTACCGTCTCGGCATAAACGGCCTTCGTCCTATCCGTGATCGCCGCGCGTATGGCGTCGAGATCCGTCGAGTCGGCGAACTTCACGTCGATTCCGACCTTGGGCAGCGTGTAATGGAACTGGTTGTAGGTGCCGCCGTAGAGCTCGGCCGCGGAGACCAGCTCATCGCCGGCTCCCATGATGTTCAGGATAGTGAGCCCCTGGGCGGCCTGGCCCGAGGCCGTCGCGAGGGCGCCCACACCCTTCTCCAGAGCCGCAACCCGCTTCTCGAAGACGTCGGTCGTTGGGTTCATGATCCTGGTGTAGATGTTGCCCTCTTCGGCGAGCGAGAACAGGTCAGCCGCGTGGTCGGTATCGTGGAAGACATAGGAGGTCGACTGGTAGATGGGTACGGCCCGCGCCGTCGTGGCCGAGTCTACCTCCTGCCCGGCGTGCAATGCCAGGGTGTCGAACCCGTAGTGGCGCTCCTGGATTTTCTGGTCTGTCATTGTCGCTCCCTTCGGTCGCCCAGCCATTAGCTTTCAGCTCTCAGCCTTCAGCTTATTTGGCTAGGAATGGTTGTATCGCTTCTTCGAGTTCTTTCCAGTCCTTCAGGAAGGCGTCGTGTCCGCTCAGGGTATCTATCTCGGCGTAGTGTGCCTCGGCGCCGGCCATTTTCGCTTTCTCTTTGGCGCCTCGTACTTCGGCGGCGGGGAAGAGCCAGTCGCTCGTGATCCCGACGAAGAGCACCTCGGCCCGGATGCGCGAGTAGGCTTCTTCCTCGGACTCGTAGCCGCTTGCCACGTCGTAGAGGTCCATCGCCCTGGAGAGGTAGAGGTATGAGTTGGCGTCGAAGCGGCCGGTGAGCTCCCTGCCCTGGTAGTGTAGGTAGCTCTCCATCTCGAACCTCCCACCGAACTCGGGGTAGAGCGCGGGACGCCCGGCGGGCCTCCGGCCGAACCTCTCCCACTGCCCGGCGGCGCTCTGGTAGGTCATCATCCCAGCCATCCTGGCGATGGCGAGCCCCCTATCGGGCGTCCTTCCCGTGCCGTAGTAGTCGCCATCTTGCCAGTCAGGGTCGGCCATGATAGCGCGGCGTCCGATCTCGCTCATCCCTATCCCCTGCGGCCCGAGAGCGCCCGTGGCCGCCACGGGTATGGCTTTCTCCACGAAATCGGGGTACTCCACGGCCCACTCCAGCGCCTGCTGACCTCCGATGGAACCGCCGGCGACGAGGGCCAGCCGCCGTACGCCGAGGGAGTCGAGCAAGCGCCTCTGTACCCTGACCATGTCCCTGATCGTGACACTGGGAAAGCGCATCCCGTAGGGTCGCCGCGTCCCTGGTTCTATGGAGGCCGGACCGGTGCTGCCCGAGCATCCTCCTATGACGTTCGAGCAGACGACGAAGTATTTTTCGGTGTCTAGGGGCAGACCTGGCCCGACCATCGGGTCCCACCAACCGCCACGCCTGTACCCTTCGGAGGGCCCTCCCGCGGCGTGCGAGTCTCCTGTCAGGGCGTGGACGAGCAGTACGGCGTTGTCGGCGGCTTCGTTGAGTTCGCCCCAGGTCTCATAGGCAAGGGCGACGTCCCGCAGGCTTCCGCCGAGTTCGGGCTGGAAGGAGCCTATCCGGTGGGATCGTAGGGCCGGGGCCTGGCTAGCTCCGGCCCTCGGCTCTAGTGTCATACTCGGTAGTAATGCGGCCTCCTTCTATAGATCGGGTTCTACGCCTCTCGCGCAACCCGCTCGTAGAAGAGGCTGCCCACCTCTCCCCACATCTTCCAGGATGGTAATGACCGTCCTGCTGGACTTGGCACCTTGCGGGAGTAGCTCACAGCTCCCCGTGGGTTGCCGCGGTTTCTCGGGGCCAGTTCCCTCCGCCGCTCTCGATGCGGGTTCGCGCTAGGTGTTGATGCTAAAACACAGGGGTGCGCCTCGTCAAGCAAGTCGCGCCTTCAGGAGAAAGGTAAGGGTCTTTCCTACCTGTGGACCCAGGGAAAGCGTACCCACACCCAGGCATTCTGGTATTTCTTCAGGCCCATGCTACGTGCGACATCCGGTGTCAGGTCTACTCCGGCGGGGTTGAGGACTTTCCTGCCAAACTCGTCCTTACCCTTGTTGAAGTTCTGGTAGTAGGCGACCTGCGCCTGTGGCTTGCAGCGCGGTACGCGTTCGTACATCGTTCGGTCCTCGTTCCGCACCCAGTAATTATCGTAGGTGTTCCAGGGTCCTACCTCCTTGACCCTCGGCCCCACGCTGGGCCCGCCGCTGACGCGCCAGATGCGAACCCTCGGCTGGCGGCCGAGCTTGAGGTTGCGATGCGGCAGGGCAACCTCGCGCTCGGTGTACCCGATGTACTGCGTGGCGAAGACTTTGCACCGTACGCCTTTACTGAGACTGGAGACCATGTAGGACTCGGAGGTGGCAGCGTAGTCTTCCGTGGAAGCGGCCTGAACTTCCTGGTTCCACTGCTCGTCCACCCAACCCTCGAGGTCGGCGCTCTGATCCTCGGGCACGATGGCCTCGATCTTCTTCTTCGTCCCTGCCACGGCCGCTGCTACCTTCTCGTCGTAGTCGGAGGCGACGATCTTTTTCGCAAGCTCTCTTTTGGGAAGCCCTTTGTTCGCGGCGAGTACCCGCTCGCTCTCCCCATACTCCTGTGCCAGGATCCGATTCTCGAGGCGGGTCGCGGCGAGGACGGCGTCGACCTGCCCGCCTGTGAGACCGAAATGGGCTTTGAACTCATCGACGTTCTGCCGCTCGGAGAGGATGACGGCGATGACGGGCTTCTTGGGATCCGAGTACGCGGAGTACACCTCGGCCTCGACGGCGATGTGATCTCCGGCCAGCAGGATTAGAACAGGCAACAGCGCGAGAAGCCCAAGAGGCGCTCGCCAGCCATCCCTATCCCTGACAGACGACAGACACCACTTCGCTGCGCATAGCACGGAAGACCGCACGGAGACCCCCTCCAGGCAGGCGCCCTAGAGTCTGGCACCTACGTTATGTCACTTAATGCGCAAATGCTAACCGCTCTAGATCCTGGAGTCAACGTGTCGCCGTGCGTAAGGCTCTTGAGCCTTACGCACGGCAAGCAATTCAGCATTTCAGCCCGCACCGGCTTCGCCTCCGCTTGTCAGCACTTCAGGTCTTGTAGTCGAAAGCAGACTCTCTTGGAGTAAATGCTCCTCGGGCATTATCTCGGGCGCACGAGCGTCCCAGTACACTCCACCTAGCTGACTGGCTGAAATGCTGACAAGCCGCCTGGCGCAGCCGGGCGGCGTGCTGAAATGCTGTCAGTACGCACGGGCGAAGATGGCGGTGCGGCCCGGCCTTCCAGAGACGAGGTCCTTCCCCTCCTCCCGCTCGAAGGGCAGGAGCCGGATCGTGGCCCTCGTATCTTCCTTGATCTTCTGCTCGGTCTCCTTCATGCCGTCCCAGGGGGCGACGACGAAACCACGATCTCTGGCGATGATCTCCTCGAACTCCTCGTAGCTTTCGGCCCTGCGGGTGTTCGCGTCGCGAAACTCCGTCGCCTGCCGCAGCATATTCGCCTGGATCTCGCCCAATAGCGCCTTCAGCCGCTCGGGCAATACCTTTCTGCCCACGAACTCCTTCTCCCCTGTATCGCGCCGGACGAGGACGGCCTGCTCCTTCTCGATGTCCCTGGGTCCGAGTTCCACCCGCACGGGCACGCCCCTGAGCTCGTGCTCGTTGAACTTCCAACCCGGCGAGTGCTCTTCGTCGAGGTCGACTTCCATCCTGATGCCGAAGTCTTTCAGTTGTGTATGCAGAGCCTCGGCCTCGCGGCGCACCTCTCCCTTGTTCTTTCCGCGCCAGATCGGGACGATGACGGCCTGTGTCGGCGCGATCCTCGGCGGCAACCTGAGGCCCCTGTCGTCACCATGCACCAGGATCAAACCGCCTATCGTCCGAGTCGAAAATCCCCACGAAGTCTGGTACGGATAGACCCTGTCCTGATTCTCGTCGAGGAAGGTGATGTCGAAGGCGCGGGCGAAGTTCTGCCCGAGGTCGTGGCTGGTCGCTGCCTGCAGCGCGCGTCCGTCACCCATCAAACCCTCGCAGGTGTAGGTCTCCACGGCTCCGGCGAAGCGCTCGGATGGGCTCTTGGCGCCCGTGAGTACGGGAATGGCCATGGCCTCGTAGAAGCAATCGCGGTAGACGCCGAGCATCCGCAAGCTCTCCTCGCGCGCCCCCTCCGCCGTCGCGTGGACGGTATGGCCCTCCTGCCACAGGAACTCCGCGGACCTGAGGAACGGTCGGGTTACCTTCTCCCAGCGCAGGACGTTGCACCACTGGTTTATAAGGATGGGCAGGTCGCGGTAGCTCTGGATCCAGTTCCTGTAGAAATCGCAGATGATGCTCTCTGAGGTGGGCCGGATCGCAAGCCGCTCCTCCAGCTCTTCTCTGCCTCCTATGGTTACCCACGCGAGCTCGGGGTCGAAGCCCTCGAGGTGCTCGGCCTCCTTCTTGAGGTAGCTCTCGGGGATGAGCAGCGGGAAGTAGGCGTTCCTGTGACCCGTGGCCTTGAAGCGGTCGTCGAGGTCGCGCTGGACGCGCTCCCAGATCTCGAACCCGTAGGGTCTGATCGCGAACGTCCCCCGCACGGGCCCGTAGTCGGCGAGCTTGGCCATGCGCACGAGTTGCAGATACCACCTGCTCGGGTCCTCGCTCTTCTTGACCAGCTTCTCGACCGCTTCTGTCATCCCGACACTCCTCTCTGTAAGCATTTCAGCTAGTCAGCACGCTGAGCCCTTCGGGCTTCGCTCGTCAGCACGTCAGCTTAACAGCTTGTTGTTTTCGCCTATAGCTGAAATGGCGATTCGGGGTGGGACGATACCTGTGCGGATCGCCGCCTGACGGTGGGTGAAGTTTTGGAAGAACACGTAGCCCAAGAGCGTCGCCGACAACAGGATGCTGTGAGGGTCATGCGGGAGTCAGGCGTGCCTTGCCTACGTAGTGAACGAGGACCTCGGGTAGGATCACGGAGCCGTCCTGTTGCTGGTAGATCTCGAGTAGGGAGACCAGGGCCCGGCTCATGGCGACGGCCGTGCCGTTGAGGGTGTGAAGAAGCTGGGGCCTTCCGCCTTCCTTGCGGTAGCGGATGGCCAGTCTGCGGGCCTGGTAGTCCGTTGTGTTCGAGGTGCTCGTCACCTCGCCGAAATCGTTGCGGCCGGGCATCCAGGCCTCCAGGTCGTATTTGCGGTAGGCGGCGCCGCCGAGGTCGCCGGTGCAGATGTCGACCACGCGGTAGGGCAGGCCGAGACCCTGGAAGATTCGTTCCTCTATCCCGACCATCTCCTCGTGCACGTCCTCCGACTGCTCCGGCGTGGTGAACGCGAACATCTCGACCTTGGTGAACTGGTGGACCCTGTAGAGGCCTCGGCTGGCGCGGCCGTGGGAACCCGCCTCGGTACGGAAGCAGTGGGACAGGCCCGCGTAGCGCAGGGGGAGGTCTCCCTCATCGATTATCTCGTCGGCATGCTGGCCTGCGAGCGGGATCTCCGCGGTGGCGATCATGGAAAGGTCCGTGTCTTCAACGGAGTAGATCTGGGTCTCAGGTCCCCGCGGCACAAATCCTGTCCCCACCAGCATCCGATCCCTTGCCAGGTCAGGCGTAATGGTCGGCTGGTACCCGTGCTCCATAATGATGTCCATCGAGTAGCGGATCAGACCCAGCTCCAATAGCACGGCGTCGCCGCGCAGAAAGTAGAACTTGGTCCCCGTGGTCTTCGCCCCAGCGTCGAAGTCGATGATGCCGAGACTTTCGCCTAGCTCGACGTGGTCCTTCGGCTCGAAGGGGAAGTCGGGGATCTCACCCCAACGCCGGATCTCGACGTTCTCTGTGTCGTCCTTGCCGATGGGCGAGTCGGGATGCGTCATGTTCGGGATCTTCGACTGCTCGTCCCTAAGCCGCTCCTCGACCTCGTGCAGCTCCCTTTCTTTGGACGGCAACCTATCTTTCATGGCCCGCGACTCCTCGATGAGTTTCGTCCGGATCTCCTCGTCGCGCTCCCTGCCGATGCTCCTGGCCATCTCGTTCTGGCGGTGCTTGAGCTCGTTCGACTCCTGAATGAGCTCCGAGCGCCGGTCGGCCAGCTCCACGACCAGGCCCACGTCGGCCTCGACTCCTCGGTTTTTCGTGTTCTCCTCTACTGCTTTCGCGTTCTCGCGGATAAATTTGAGATCTAGCATTGTGCCTCCCTACGGTCGGCTTAGCATTTCAGCACGCTCAGGCCTTGCGGCCTTCGCTCGTCAGCATTTCAGCTTGTCAGCATCTCGGTTCGTCACCCGTGCGCGGCTGCGGACCAACCCTCCCTAGACAACGCTTCTCCAGAGCACTTTCCCGTCGCTATCCACAGCGAGGCTGACTAGCTGACAAGCCGTCCGGCGAAGCCGGGCGGCGTGCTGACTTGCTGACCAGCTTTATATTATCCTGCCAGCTCCCCCAGCGCCCGGTTCTCCGTCTTTATGCGTACGTAGAGCAGGGCGGCGTTCAGTAGAGAGAAGACGATCGCCGTTATCCAGGCGCCGAAGATTAGCGGGAAGGTCAGGACCTCTACGGCTACGACGACGTAGTTGGGATGGGGGAAGTAGCGGTATGGCCCCCTCCTCACGAGTTTTCCACCCGGCACGACGAGTACCCTCGTGTTCCAGTTCTCCCCCAGAGACAGGATCGCCCAGAACCGCAACGGCTGGACGAGCAGGAACGCCACCAGCGGCACTGGCCACCACGCAGGTGGCTCCGGCCCGCGCAGAAGCCCCTCGACGAGCGTCGAGACCAGCCACAGAGTATGTATTGCGACTATCACGGGATAGTGACCGCTCCCCCGCTCGACAGCGCCACGAGCCCGAAGCCTCCGCTCGTTCCGCCGCGAGAGAGCGAGCTCCAGGATGCGCTGAACCCCAACGAGCATCACCCCCATGACCAACAACACGACGTTCAACAAATCCTCCGCCCACCACAAAGACCTGAAGCCCGTAGCCTGAAACCTGACGCCCCAGATGCTGACGGCCCTCGGCCGTCAGCATCTGAAAAAGACATGTTCCGCGGAGAATCCGGGACCCATGGCCGAGAGCACACCAAGGTCACCTTTCGCTAGCCCGCCGCTCTCGAGAAAACGTTCCAGGATAAAGAGTACTGTGACGCTCGACAAATTGCCGCAGTCGCGTAGCACGTCCCGGCTCGTGGCGAGCTCGCCTGCTTGCAGTCCGAGCGCCTCTTCGAAGGCGTCGAGGACTTTGGAGCCGCCGGGATGGAGCACGAAATGTTCGAGCTCGTCGAAGTCGAGGCCCAGAGAATTACAGGCCTCCTCCAGGTTGTCGCGGAACTTCTCGCGCACTATGTTCGGGATGCTCTTGGAGAGCTGCACTTTCAGGCCCGTCTCGACGAGATCCCAGCCCATAACGTCCTCGGTACCTGGCCAGGTGGTGCTGTAACCACCGAGTAACTCGGGGCCCGTGGCGCCTCCGATCAGCACGGCGGCGGCGCCGTCGGCGAAGAGGCTCGTGGAGATAAGGTTGCTCTTTGAGCGGTCGCCCCGCTGGAAGGTCAGGCCACAGAGCTCGACGGCGACGAGGAGGACCAGTTGGTCGGGATAGAGGCGGGCGTGTTCGGCGGCGCGCGCGAGCCCGGCCGCCCCCGCCGAGCAGCCGAGACCCCAGATCGGGACGCGCCGCGTGTGCTCCGAGAGGCCGAGGCGGAAGAGCAGCTTCGAGTCGATGGAAGGCGTCGAGACCCCGGTCGTCGAGACGAAGTAGATCGCACAGACCTCACCAGGCCGCGCCCCAACCCTGTCCAGGGCCCGTCTCGCGGCCTTCTCGGAGAGATCCAGGGCGTGCTCGACGTAGAGGGCGTTCTTCTCGGGGAAGGAGTGGTCTCGCTCGAACCACTCTGCGGGTACGCAGAAGTAGCGGTTCTCTATGTTGACGTTGTCGAAGATCGGGAGCAGCCGCTCGATGTTACCGCGCCCGTGCGAGAACATGCCCCTGGCGAACGTCTTCGCTTCCTCTTGCCCGACCCGGTGGGGCGGCAGGGCGCTGGCGACGGAGAGGATCCTGGGTACCGTCAACGTTCTTCCTGCGGTGTGAAGTCGGGCTCTGGCTTCTCGCAGGTGTCGCGGAAGACATACTGCGAGATACGCTTGCGCTGGCGGCTCGACCAGTCGATCGTCGGCCTTCGCTGCCCATCCGGGACGTACCCGAGCCGGTAGACGGCCATCAGTTCCAGGTCGTCGGGAACCTTCAGCAGCCGCTTCAGCCGCTCCCAGTTCTCGGGTATCTCCATGGGCGTCGAGACGAACTGGATGCCCATGCCAAGCTCCGTCGTGGTTAGCCAGATGTTCTCGACCGCGGCCCCCATCCCGAAGATGGAGTAGAAACCCGAGAGCTCGCCGGGACGGTACTCCGTCTTGTCCAGTAGGACCGCCAGGAGGAGTGGCGAGCCTGCGACGAGCTTCCTGTTGTCCTCGCCCAGGGTCCTTGGGACGCCGAAGCGATTCATCACGGCCTGGCCCGTGTTGGAGAAGATCTGGCGCGAGAAAGGCTTGAGGACGCTCGGCATCTGGTCAATGTGGATGCCGTCGCGTTTCTCCTCCATCTCGGCCTCAGAAAAACGGAAGTAGGGCCTGTAGCGCTTCCAGAACGTCCCCTCCTCCAGAAGGCGCGTCATGCTCTCGCCGCTTATCCTCGCAACCTCGTCTATGGTCTCGCGGTCGTCGACCAGCACGAAGCGCCAGGGCTGGCTGTTGAAGTGCGAAGGCGCCATGGCGGCGACCTCGACGAGCAGGCGCTGGTGCTCGGGCTTAACAGGATCCGGCAGGAAGGGGCCGTTCGTAGTCTTGCGTCCCTTGAGGACCTCCAGGAAATCCAATCTCAGCCTCCTAAAGCATCCATACGAATCCCGTAACGTAGAGGATCATTGCCCCGCTGGCCAGCGCGGCGTGCCCCGGCGTTCCGGCCCGTACCCGCGGCAGGAAAGCGAAGAGAACGAGGACGGGCAACAAGATCCAACGGTAGGGCGCGCCCTGCCAAAAACCGAAGCCGACCGCGACGGCGGCGGAGGCGAAAACCGCGAAAAACAGGGCGTGGTGGAGCCAGCGGAAAGGTTTCGTATCCACGATGCGAAACTGCACGAGTATGCCGAGCGCGAAGTTCGCAACAAAGAGGACCATCGCGATGTAGAAGATCAATTCTCCCTCCGCCTACTCATCGTGAGGGTTATAGCACAGGGCGAGTTACGCCGGAGGCGTGTAATGCTAAGATTCGTAGTTCGATGGATCTTGGATTCAGCTAGGGGGCGAGATGGCAGACAGGCGCCCGGAGGCTTACATAACGGGGATCGGTGCGGTCACCCCCATAGGAGTAGGGCGCAAGAAGCTCTGGAGCTCGCTCCTGGCCAACGAGAGCGGGGCCGGCCCCATAACGCTCTTCGATCCCGAGGGCTTCGAGGTGCGCATCGCCGCCGAGTGTACGGACTTCGACCCCGAGAGCTTTATGGACCGCAAAGTGGCGGCCAGGACCGACCGGTTCGGGCAGATGGGCCTCGCCTCGGCCAAGCTGGCCCTCGAAGATGCTGACGCCTGGGACGTGCTCAATAACAACCCGGAACGGGTCGGCCTCATCCTCGGCAGCGGTATCGGGGGCGTGACCAGCATGGAGACGACCCAGGCGACCATAGATAGCAAAGGACCCTCCCGCGTAAACCCCTTCGCCGTGACCAAGATCATGCCCAACTCCGCCGCGGCCCACGTAGGCATACAGCTCGGCGTCCAGGGACCCTCGATCACCGGCGCGCTCGCCTGCACCTGCGGCACGGACATGATGGGGTTGGGCTACGACCTGATCCGGCGCGGCGACGCCGACGTAGTGCTCTGCGGCGCCTCGGAGGCCGGCCTGGCACCCGTCATCGTCGCCGGATTCATAGCCATGCGGGCGATGAGCCGCCGCAACGACGACCCCGAGGGGGCGTGCAGGCCCTACGATGTCGACCACTCGGGGTTCCTGATCGGCGAGGCGTCGGCCGTGATGGTCC